>JBCDJM010000269.1:0-10914 GCA_038747755.1 Cyanobacteria bacterium P01_H01_bin.35 | reverse complement strand
ATAATTATTAATTATTAATTATTACCAAAAAATAAGGTCGAAAACCTCTCCTTTTAAGACGATTAAAAAAATATTTGGTTCATTATTTTAATCCCAATAGTGAGATGTAGTGACGCTTCGCGAAAAGATGTTAAATAATTTCCTGAAATTCTTGATTTTATGCTGAAAAAGATTTTGATGAAGTAGGTGAACATAAATAAAGACAACAAGTGTCGGGAGAATTTTTAGGATTAAATCGTTCATTTATGAAGCAGGGTAAGCTCGCCTCTACATTTTTTTTAACGTTTAATTAGATCGGGACTTACGCAAAGAAAGCGGGTTTTTAGGATAAATCGTTGTTTTTAACAATAAATATTGATGAAAAAACCCGGTTTCTGGGTTCCCATGGCCTTAGTCCTGTATATCTAATACCATTTCTCGTTCATATTGCTACATCTCCTTGAGAGTAGGGAGTAGGGTAGGGACGTTGCATGCAACGTCCGTACGGGAGTAGGGAGTAGGGTTATTAGAGATAAGATATCTTGGCTTAATGCTGATAATCGTTAAAAAAATGATTGAAGCTTACTTATTACTTAATAACTGAAGTTCCATCGAAAGTATAGCATTAATGCATGGAAATTGGTATAACTACTTATACCATCTTTTGATGTTGCCAATGATTAACTTTATAGAAATACTTGTAGATATTAACTAGCTGTTCACTATTAGCTAAAACTCTTAGGATTTGAGCTTTCCATACTTATCAACTTGCGACTAAAAGATGCTGATTTTAAAATTACCTAATAATTTTTGATGAAAAACATCTAAAAGTTAACAAAATTTTTTATCAAGAAAATTGAAAAATTTCTGAAGTGCAACATCTTTGACTGTAAAGATGAGGCGAAACACTCATACCATTTCACTAAAGTCATAAGTAAGATTTTACATACCTTAAACCTCTATTTGACAGTAATTTTAGCTTATTATTTTACTTCATCAGTTACCAACTATTTGTGATTTTTTTTAAGTGAATTGGTATGATTAATATTTTTTTTTAAAGTAATAGAATTTAAACGAGGGAAGAGTTTATACAATGTCAAATAATCAAACACAAAGTATCAGTTTGGTGGAAATTGCAAATAAATTGAAGATAGAAGGAAAGTTGGAGGAAGCAATAGCTAAATTTCAAGCTGCTGTAGAGGTTAATCCTAAGTGTTCATCAGCATGGAAAGGTTTGGTTGAATCTTATCAAAAAGTCATTGAAAATCATCCTCAAAAATTAGAAAATTATCAAACTTTAGGAGATATTCTCAGAAAGCATGGTCAACATCAAGTGGCGATTGAATATTATCATAATGCTTTGAAAACTTTCCCAAAAAATGAATTAATTTATGGATTAATGGGGGATACTTACAGAGAAATTAAGCAGTTGAATGAAGCAATTGATTCTTATCAAAAGGGAATTGAGTTAAGTCCTAAAACTGTTTGGTTATATATTAGATTAGGTGGGATTTTTATAGACCAAAGAAATTTCGATCAAGCGATTAGTTGTTATCGACAAGTAATAGAGTTGAATCCTGATAATTTATGGGTTTATCTGGGATTAGGAGATATTTATAAAGAACTGGGTAATTTGGAAGAGGCTATTGCTTATTATCAGGATGGGTTAAAAATAAAATTGAGTCCGGAAACTGTTTGGTTATATATCAGATTAGGGGGTATTTTAAGAGAGCAAGGAAATTTCGACGAAGCTGTTAGTTATTATCTACAAGCAATGGAATTGAGTCCCAATAATTCATTGGTTTATCTGGGATTAGGAGATATTTATAAAGAACGGGGGAATTGGAAAGAGGCTATTGCTTATTATCAGGATGGATTAAAAATAAAATTGAGTCCGGAAACTGTTTGGTTATATATCAGATTAGGGGGTATTTTAAGAGAGCAAGGAAATTTCGACGAAGCTGTTAGTTATTATCTACAAGCAATGGAATTGAATCCTAATAATTCATGGGTTTATATTGAATTAGGAGATATCTATAGAGAACAGGGTAATTTAAAGCAAGCTATTGGTTATTATCAGGATGGATTGGCGGTTGTTCCACAAGATTATTGGTTACATATAAAATTGGGTGAAGTTTTTAATCAAGTTGGCAATTTTGCTGCAGCAGTTACTATTTATAGAAAGGCGATTAAATTACAGCAAGAAAATTTGGTTGGTTATCATAATTTAGCTATAGTTAATACTAATATCGGTGATATTAAGGCCGCTTTAGAAGCTTATGAATCTGGGATTAGTTTTAATTATAATAATCCTAGTATATATGTTAATTTAGCAAATTTTTATCTCAATCATTTACAAGATTTTGAGGCAGCTTTAGGTAATTATGAGAAAGCATTGAAACTAGACTCAGAAAATATATCTGCCTATGTAGGTAAAGGTAAAGTATTGGTTAAATTAGGTAGATTTGAGGCAGGCAGAAAATTATTTGATGAATTGGCTGAAAATTTCCCGGATAAAATTTTGGGTTGGGAAAATTTAGCTAAGATTGCTGAACAACAAAAAAAGTGGAAAATTGCATTAGAAAGGTGGGAAATAGCGATAAATAGATTTCCTGAAAAATTGTCTTTTTATATTGCTAAAGGCAATGTTTTAATTAAGTTAGGTAAGTTTAAGGAAGCACAAGTTGTATTTAATGATGTATTAGAAAAATTTCCCGATAAATCTGATGGTTTATGTGGTTTAGCTCGGCTATTAGAACAGCAGCAAAACTGGGATTTAGCATTGATAAAGTGGCAGGAAGTTATTGAAAAGTTTCCTAAACATATTCTTGCTTATATGCGTTGCGGTGAAATTTTAATGAAGTTGGAAAAATTGGCAGAAGCGGAGTCAATTTTTCAGGAATTGTCGCAATATTCTAATGAAGGTTATCTCGCTTTAGGTAATTTATATTTTCGTCAATGCAAATATCAAGCAGCTATTGATAATTATCAAAAAGCCGGTAGTTCGGGAAAATTTTTATCTGCTTATCCTCACCTATGTCGCTGTTTTTTGACTATTGGCAATCTAGATAAAATTAATGAATTTGTGGATGATTTTATTGCAAAAAAATATATATTTACTCAACATCGTCTGATTAATGAAATTCTTGAAGCTTGTGAATTAGCTGCTAATGGTAGATTAGATCGGGCATGGAATCTTTATCAGATTAATTTAGAAAGTTGTCGAGATTTTTATGGCAAGAATTTACTAGAAGGTTTGCAATATAATCGCCTTGTCTTTATTTTATCTGTCTTAAGTATAGTGCGTTCTTGTTTAGCTAATAATCAACCTGAGTTCGTTGAAAATATAATTAATTTTGTGCATCAAAACCAGAAAATATTTATAATCCAACATATTACTTTGTCGATAATTTATCTCTACTTGGGGCTTGATTCTGCAAGTGCTAAAAAATCTAAACAAGCAATTTCATATCTGCAAAATAGCCTATTATTAAATCCAAACAATCAGTCTTGCTTACCTCTAATTAAAACTAATTTACAACAACAACATAATCATCTTGTGGACAAGATGCCCGCTCTGGTTAATTCATCTAATAGTAAGATAGCTATTATGATTATTTCCTGCAAAAAAAATCTTGATAAAATCAAAATTTTGAGAGAAAAACTATATCAAAAAATCAAGCTGCCCTACTTTTTTGTAATTGGAGAACCAGAATTAAGTTCTGATTGGCAAAATGAGGGAGATATTTTATATGTTAAATCTCCTGATAATTATGAATCTTTACCTCTCAAAGTTTTCCAAGCATTTCAATTTTTTCATTGTTGTTTTGATTTTCAGGGAGTTTTGAAATTAGATGATGATACCTGGATTAAAGATATGCCAAGATTTTTAGAATTAATAGATTGGTTGTCAACAGAATCTACCCATGATTACATGGGTAATACTATAGGATATTCTATCGGTAGGTCTTGGCATTTTAATAAGTGTGAATCTAAATCTATCGATAAAACTCCTTATGATTTGCCATTTGTGGCGCGGTGGTGTGATGGTGGAAGTGGATATTTTCTATCTCGAAAAAGTCTGGAGATTTTGTTTGAATATACAATGAAATATCCTGGTTGTTTCCGTGGAGAATTATATGAAGATGTCTTAGTTGCAAAAATTTTATATTTGAATGGTATTAAACCTTATGATTTTAATTTACTTCAGTTAGAAATTATTTCTGGTGATATTCAGCCAAATTTACAAGAGTTAGATGCAGAAGTTTGTTTAAAAGAGGGACGAGAAGCTGCTAAACAAGGAAATTTCCAAGTTGCTATTGATGAGTTTCAGAAAGCAATTAAAATTGAACCAGATCAACCACTAAAAGTTTATAAACGTTTGAGTCAATTTTTTGTCGAAATAAATCAAGTAGAGCGAGCGATCGCTGTCTTAAAAGCCACAATAGATAGATTTCCTGAAGATGCTAGTCTTAATCTAAAGTTGGGAAATATTTTAACTGACAAAGGAGAAACTGAATCTGCTCTAAAATATTATAGTCAGGCAATAAAAATAGATCCTAATCAACCACCGAGAATTTATCGCACCTTAAAATTACAAGTATTTCGAGTTTTAAAATTTGAGGAACTAGGATTAGCTTATTTACCAATTCCTAAATGTGCTAGTACCACTCTCAAGCATATTTTTTATTCCTTAAAATTTAACCAAGAATATTCTCAACCCATAGAACAAATTCATCAGTTCTGGTATCCCCATACTGATGTTTTAGAACAGCTCAAAAATTTAGATAACTATTTCAAATTTACTGTAATTCGTGACCCAGTTAAACGACTATTATCTTGTTATAAAAATCTTGTCTTACATTATAAAATATTTTTGTCAAAACCAATTCAAGGCAAAGTTGAAAATGCTGGTTTAAAACAAGAACCAGATATTAACTATTTTGTCGAAAATTTAGAAAATTACTTTCTATTTTCTGATGCTATTACTCATCATGCTTTACCACAGAACAAATATATAGGTAAAGATCTTGGTATTTATGATTTGATTTGCCCAATTGAAAATTTAGAAAATCTCAGACAAATAATTTCTCAAAAGGCAAATGTAGAAATAGAATTTCCTCAACTTCAAACTGCGGGTCCGAAAATAACTATTCAAGATTTAACAGAGAAGTCTTTGACAAAATTGATAGAATTTTATGCAGAAGATTATCAACTATTACAAGATTTTTATTCTGTTGATGCTATTTGGCAAGAGTATAAAACAGTTAACAGTTAACAGTTATCAGTTATCAGTTATCAGTTATCAGATTGTAGATGAAAAAAGTTTACCGATTATTTGATTACTTTTGAATTTTGAATTTTCGCATGCTCCACCAGAATAAAATTAGCCTCCAACAAACCCGGTTTTTTATTACTCGAATTTTATGCAGAAGATTATCAACTATTACAAGATTTTTATTCTGTTGATGCTATTTGGCAAGAGTATAAAACAGTTAACAGTTAACAGTTATCAGTTATCAGATTGTATATGAAAAAAGTTTACCGATTATTTGATTACTTTTGAATTTTCGCATGCTCCACCAGAATAAAATTAGCCTCCAACAAACCCGGTTTTTTATTACTCGAATTTTATGCAGAAGATTATCAACTGTTACAAGATTTTTATTCTGTTGATGCTATTTGGCAAGAGTATAAAACAGTTAATAGTTAACAGTTATCAGTTATCAGATTGTAGATTAAAAAAGTTTACCGATTATTTGATTACTTTTGAATTTTGAATTTAAAAAATATGTCTTTAAATTTTGAATCAGTTTTAATTGTCACATACGGTAGAAGTGGCTCGACTTTACTGCAAGGTATTTTGAATAATATTGACGGAGTTTTAGTCAGAGGCGAAAATAATAACTTTATTTATGGATTATATGAAGCTTACAAAAAATTGATAGATACTCGTAGTCATCAAGATGCTTCTCAAGTTAATCATCCTTGGTATGGAGCAGGAGAAATAAATCTAGAATTATTTTTGGATTACTGTCAGCAAATGGTTAAGAATATTTTATTAGCGGACAAAAAAAATGATAAAAATATCGTCTGTTATGGATTTAAAGAAATTCGATATTTTGAAGTCTATCAACAACAAAAAGATATTGCTGATTACTTAGACTTTCTCGCTAAAATTTTTCCCAAACCTGCTTTTATTTTCAATGTCAGAAATCTAGATGATGTCTTAAAAAGTGGTTGGTGGGCAAATACCAATCTAGCAGAATCTAGAACTGAACTAATGAAACTTGAAACAGCTTTTCATGCTTATCACAATACTCATCTAGAGACTACTTTTATAATTTCTTACGAGGAAGTAGTTTCACAATCAAATAATTTTCAATTATTATTGAATTTTTTTGGTGCTGAATATCCAGAAAATATTGATAAAATTTTATTAACTCCTCACAGTTACGGGCAAAAGAATATTCAGACTTATCAAAATTTTCTCCTTAAACTAACACCTGCATCTTTATATAGTCACTTATTTTCTGTCTGTCAAATTGATAATGTACCAAATAAGATATTACCTGGTGAAAAATTTAATCTTGCGGGTGTAGTCATTCCCACAAATAATCAAATTTCTGTCTCGGCAATATATACAATTTATTCTGGTAAAATAATTCCAGCAGAACTAGGCTTAAGCTCTCCAGTATATGGTGAGAAATATCCTGGAGTTAAGGTTAGTAAAAATGCTCGTTTTAAATTTAAAAATATTATTGTTAATGAGTCAGAAAAATTAAATATTTTTGTAGAAATAAACAATAATGAAAAAATGGAAATAGCTACAATCTATATGTCTTAAAAAGCAGTTAGCAATTAGCAATAAGTAAGGGAGCATCTGGATTGCTGAAGTACAATTCTTATATTCTTGGAAAGAAATTTATATTATGTCTATTTAAATACTGATTATTTAAGGTATTAGGTGAGGATCAGGAGAGATAAAAAATTAGAATCTAGAGAGCATTTTTCAACTTTTTTTATGTAAAACCGTTAGAGGTATTTACTTGTGAGAATTTGTTGTTGTTGATTTTTTCTTGAGCAATGAACCGGCAAAACCAACTCCCAACAAACCTATAACTATAGAAGGTTCAGGAACATCTTCAGGGTTTTGTTCTGGAGGTTCTGACAACACATCTCCAACAGTTGGTTCTGAAGTTTCCTCAGTAGAGGGTTCAGAAACATCTTCAGTTTCCCCATATGGAGTTTCCACATCCGAAAAACTTTGTGCCTGAATGAATACAGCAGAATCCCAAGCTTGATCGCCTGTATCAGCGATCGCTAGTTTAATAGTATGAGAACCAGGATCTAATCCTAGTGCTTGTGCAGTAAAGACATTAGTAAAACCATCATATTCTATATCAAAAAATGGTCCACCATAATTCCTGTCATTGTTGTTGAAAAATTCTGGGTTATTAGGAGTAGGATCTTCTCCAGGTTCAGGATTACCATCATTAACTGTATTGATAGCAACTGGAGTAGTTGTACCAGGAATTAGGGCAATATTCTCTCCGTTTAGGAAGAAACCGAAGACATCATTATATGTAGAGTTTGTCCATTCTACATATTCTTCGGAGGCAAAGACATAATTGAAGAAAAGATCGCCGCCTTCAGTTTCAAAGTCAAATTCCAGAATAGTTGCATCCTGTGTCGCCGCTCCTGTAATTAACCCATTTAAATCTGAATCTCCAGGGAGATTATTCTGGGTGGTTGTTTCATCTGAATCATTAGAACCTTCTGCATCTTCTGCTTTTCCTGTAGTCAAAATAATACCTTGATCGATCCCTATTCCAGATGATAATCCATCTGTGAAAATTCCTGAAGCACTAATTGCACCTCTATAGTTGATGGAATCTATATCTACTGTAATCCCGGTTCCCAGAATTTCAGTTACCAAATCTTTCCCTAGCAAATCTTTCTCATCTTCCCCATAATTGTTGGGAGTTATTGTAATCGCCTGAGCTATAGTTGTTCCACTGAAGGCAACAAAAGCTGTTCCGGCAACAGTCATTGAAAGTTTTTTGATGAATTTTGAAATAGTCATAACCTGATTTCTCCTAAAAAATAAAATATATAAATTTGTGTCTAATAATTAATTGGTTGCTTTTTAAAGTTGTTTTTTGTAAGATATTTTAGATATTGTTATTATCCGTAATTTTTCGGTTTTATTAGGTGATATCTATCTTCACGATCTGTAAAATTTCTCTATTACATTAGTGAGATAAATCACAATAATATGAGTTATTCTCGTCATTATTTTTGAAATCCGTATCTCCTTTGTAGCATATATACGGAGAAACCAGATTGTTTTTGAGGGAATTTTTGATAACTTTACTGAATCTTCATAATTAGCTATTAGTTTGATTGTAATATTGCAACATACTCTTTCTAGGATATCTACGGAGAAACCGGATTACTTTGAAATTAATTTTCTACCGCTTTACTGAATCTTGAGAATCGACTATTCGCGTAATTGTAATATCTTAGTACATCCTTATCTAGCATCATAATCGGGAGTCATATAAATCCGCGGCTCTATAGTTACTCTACTGAGAGTTATTGAAAGTTTCTTGATTTATTTTAAAATAGCCATAGCCTGATTTTTATTAAGCAAAATTACTTATATTTTCCACTATAAATTTATCAACTTCTGTCAGTGAATTCAGGCATTTTTTGCATAAACAACAATATTTCACCAAATCTTTAAAAAAAACACTCACTAATATGAAGATTCAATGAAGTACAACAGTTTGTCATTGACTGATAGTCGCAGGTGTGGTTATAATAAAAGGTTTTTCTTTGTTATGAGGTAGAAAATTTTAGGTTTGAGGGAATAGAAAATAGAAAAGAATAAAAAACTGTACCTTATAGCTTCGGAACAGACCACACTTCCTTGACCGAAAAATTTTGGTTTCAAACCTCCTATTTCAAGAGGATAACAGAAAGAATCTTCGGTATTTTCAAGCCTCCTGGTTTCCTAGGTCATGCTGCGCAAACAGCAGGAGCTACTGAATTGCGCAGTTTCTCTGGAGGAGGCTAACTCAAATGACACACTACCCAAAACTTTGACCCCACTACCCCTCCGGGATAGAACTCCGTTCCGCTTGTGCAAACGCTTTTCCTTGCCATTAACTAAAAGGACAGATTATATTAATATTTAGTTAAAAAATGTTAATAATTATCCCATGTCCTCTAAAAAGACTATACAAAAATCAAAAGTTGTGGTATGCGGCGCGGGTATTGGTGGCCTGACTACAGCAGCCTTACTGGCCCACAGAGGCTATCAAGTCCAGATATTTGACCAAGCTATAATTCCCGGTGGCTGTGCCTCAACCTTCAAACGGCGTGGCTTTACTTTTGATGTTGGGGCAACTCAAGTTGCGGGTCTAGAACCGGGTGGCATCCATCACCGGATTTTCTCAGAATTGGGAATTGACATTCCGAACGCTACCCATTGCGACCCTGCCTGCGCCGTATTTCTCCCCGGGGAAACCGAACCCATCAACGTTTGGCGCGACCCTCAAAAATGGCAGGAAGAAAGACAACGGCAATTTCCTGGTAGCGAACCTTTTTGGCAATTAATGACAAAACTATTTGAGGCAAGTTGGAAGTTTCAAGGGCGCGACCCAGTTTTGCCACCCCGAAATATTTGGGATGTGTGGCAGTTAGTAAAAGCACTGCGTCCGGATACTTTAATTACAGTGCCATTTACTTTAATGACAGTGGCAGATGCGTTACGGTTGTATGGCTTAAATGATAATCTACGGTTGAAAACTTTTCTAGATTTACAACTGAAACTTTATTCTCAAGTCGGTACGGAAGAAACAGCTTTACTTTACGCTGCGACAGCTTTAGCTGTTTCTCAAGCTCCTCAAGGTTTGTACCATCTAGAGGGAAGTATGCAGGTTTTGAGCGATCGCCTAGTTGCAGCTCTAAAAAGAGACGGAGGTAAATTGTTCATGGGTCATTCTGTTGAACATATATATATAGATAATGGCAAAGCTAATGCTGTTAAAATTAGAAATCAGAAAACTGGAGAAACCTGGATAGAAACTGCCGATCATGTTGTGGCAAATGTCACTGTGCAAAACTTAGTGAAATTAGTGGCAGAAGAAAATCAACCACAAACCTCACACCCAATACCTGGTTACAAACGCCGAGTTGATAAACTCCCTTCTCCGTGGGGTGCATTTGTGGTGTATTTGGGAGTCGATGAAAGTGCTATTCCGACAAATTGCCCGCCCCACTTGCAATTTTTCTACAATTATGATGGTCCTATTGGCGAAAATAATTCTTTGTTTGTGTCTGTGAGTCATCAGGGAGATGGTCGCGCTCCCACTGGTAAAGCAACAATTACTGCTTCGAGTTTTACTGATACTCAGATTTGGCGACATTGCCAAAATTATCAGGAGTTGAAACAGAAATATACGGAGGAAGCGATCGCTCGTTTGAATGAATATTTTTATTTAAAACCAGAAACAATAGTTCATCAGGAAGCTGGCACACCCCGTACTTTTGTCAAATTTACGGCACGGGAGCAAGGTATTGTTGGTGGCGTCGGTCAGCGCCTGGCAACTTTTGGACCTTTTGGGATTGCTAATCGAACTCCAATTCAAGATTTGTGGTTAGTGGGAGATTCGACTCATCCGGGAGAGGGTACGGCTGGAGTGTCCTATTCAGCATTGACTGTGGTGCGACAAATTGAGGCTGAGACAGGTTATAGCGTTTTGAGTTAACTAATAAATAAGGTCTTACAGCGCTTTTCAGTTGAGTAAACCACAAAACTGTTGTAGGAGTCAGGAGTCAGGAGTCAGGAGTCAGGAGTAAAAGGCTAGTTTCAAAGCTCTAGATCCTCAAGTTGCCACTGAATACAAATCTTCAATCATACCCCCT
>JBCDJM010000268.1:0-10918 GCA_038747755.1 Cyanobacteria bacterium P01_H01_bin.35 | reverse complement strand
CCATTATTTTAATATCTGCTTCTAACCAAGCTTTTTCAAACTTTTGTTTAACTTCAGCAGCTTCCTTATAAAGACCAACCATTATTTGGATGCTGTTGTAAATCTTGGCTATAAACTATTTGTGCTTCTTTTTCCCGATTTAATTTTAACAAAGCTGCACCTAAAGATTGACGTACAGGATAATACCAATAAGGAGGTTCCATATAAGGTAAATTATCCTGAAGTTTTACAGCAGTTTGGTATTCGGAAATCATCTCTTCATTTTTATAGCGCTACGCGCTAGGGAATAGGGAATAGGGAACAGGGAACAGTAAACTGTTAAAGGGTTCCAGGATTTATAACTGTCCTAACCTTAATGCGTAGTGCTATATCTTTTAGGTCTGCAATTTTTGCCACTAATAAATGATTAGCAATTGAAATTAAATTTGTAGCTGGAAAATTTGCAGTTTCCAATCCACTAAATTGTAAATTTTCTAATAAGTCGTTGATTTTTTTATACTCAAATTGAGCATTTTCTAAATTTCCCTTACTAGCCCATGCCATACCTCTTGCATAATGCCACATTGCCATTGTATAGGGTAACTCATTTGATGGTTGAGATTCGGTAAGAATTTCATCCCACTTACCAAATTGCACCAAGGAAAAATAGGGAGTGGGGAGAAACATTTCACTCAAAGGAAACTGCTTAAGTTCCTGAAGAGAAACTTTACCGACTAACTTTCTAGCAGCATTAATTGCATCTTTGCTACGTCCTTCCATAGTAGCTGCTGACCAGAAAAAATGAATATTATGAGGATAATAAAGTGCTGAATATAATCCTTTTTGTTGAGAATTTGCCAGAAATTTTTCATCGGCTTTAATCGCATTTTCGTTACTACTAGCTGCATCGTGGTAACGACCAATTCTGAGATAAATATGAGATGACATATGTACTAAATGACCAGAAGCAGGAACTAAATTACGGAGATTATCTGCTGGTTTTTCTGCTTTTTCTGGATATGGAGAAGCTTCAATAGCATGAATATAATAATGTATTGCCCCTGGATGATTGGGATTTTTTTCTAAGATAAACTCTAATGTTTTAACAACTACATTCGTTAAAGGTTGAGGTTCACCATTTTCTTTCCAGTAATTCCAGGGCATTAAATCCATTAAAGATTCAGCAAATAGAGTTGCTGCATCTAAATCATTAGGATACTGTTTTCAAATTTCTCTCATGGCATTAGCATAAGCCATATCTAAAGATTGACGATTTTCTAAATTTTGACCAGAAGATCTTTGAGATAAAGCTTTAATATAACCTTGTTCTATTGTAGTAATTTTAGTAGAAAGTTTTTGAGCTTTTTGGATAGCTTGATAAGCAGTAGGAATAGATTCTTGATTCATTGGTGCATTAATATTAGGACCTTGTGATAAAGCAATATCCCAATAACACATTGCACAATTAGAATCTAGTTTGGTTGCTTGTTGAAAAGAACGTTTAGCTTCAGCATGGTTGAAGCCAAAAATAAAGGTTAAACCTTGGTCAAAGTAACGTTGAGCTTGAGGAGAATTTGTTGTAATTTTATGATGGATATTTCCTAAGTTTTTCCATAGAGGAACTGCACTATTTAATTCATTTTGATTTCTATCGCTGACTGACCAAGAAGGATTTAAAGTAAATGCAATATAAATGCAAGTAGTGATACAGAAAAAGAGAATAAAAATTGAATTTTTTTTTGTTTTGATATTCATAGTATGCTTGTCAATGATTGAATATATTGGTTGTGGATATGAGGTTTTGCTTGATTTTGTATTGACATTTTCAAGATTTTTTTCTTCCTTCTTTTTTGTTTATTATTACTTCTGAGTTTCTCCTTTTTACTTTACTTATTATCTACTAAATAAGAACACCAATCACTCCAACTACCTGCATAAAGTTTTCCTGTATTAATACCTGCCATTTTTAATGACCATAAATTAACACAAGCAGTCACACCAGAACCACAATAGACAATAACTTCCTCAGCATTTTTTACTTCTTCCCAACGAGAAACTTGTTCCGAAACTTTCGCCTGACTATTTTCATCAGTAACTTGTTTCCAAGGATAATTAACTGCCCCTGGAATATGACCAGCAATAGGGTCAATAGGTTCATGTTTTCCTAAGTAGCGATCGCTATCTCGTGAGTCAACTAAAACTACTTCTGGCAAATCTTTTCTGGCTTTAACTGTTTCTATATCTACCACCATTTTTGATTGAATTTGAGGTTCAAAAAAACCTAAATTTCCAGTGGAAATTTTATTTGTGACTGGATATTCTTTTTGCCACCCAGAAAAACCACCATCCAAGAGAGCAACTTTTTTATGACCCATATATGTTAATAACCACCATAAACGAGAGGCAAAGGCAAAGCGAGAATCATCATAAGCTACGATTAGAGTTTCTTGGTATTTGACACCTATAGTTGCTAATTTTTGGGAAAGTTCATTAAGGTTAGGTAATGGATGACGTCCACCATGTTTTTGTACAGGGTTAGAAAGGTCTTGATTGAGGTCTAAATAAAATGCACCAGGGATATGACTTTGTTGATATTGTTTCTTGCCTAATTCTGGGTCTGCTAAGGAAAAACGGCAGTCAATAATAATTAAGTTTTGGTCATTAAGATGGTTTGCTAACCACTGAGGAGAAATCAGAAAATTTGTATTAGTCATGTTTAAGTTAAATTAGGTTTTCTTCTGTTGGTAATACTTGAGGATAAGTTGTACCAGTATTGGGAGTTGTTGATGATGGCTTGACCAACATTTTGCCAATAAAAACAACTAAAGCCATGAACAATATTATCACTACTATCGCTAAAGTTATCTGACTCATTCTGAGATTATTCAAACCTTGATTTTTGATACTATTAATTTTTGACTTTGAATAAAATCCATTTTGTTGATTATCGGGAAAACTGGTCAAGCTTAAATTAGATAAGGAACTTAATTCTAAATCAAATTCTTGACCCCAAGTAGCATAATCATCAATGTATCTTTTGAACAATAATTTTACTCTTTTAATTGAATCAGGTGCTAATTCTATTAGTTGATTCCTAACTATACCTATAGTAGAACTTCTATCTGGTAATTCTTCAGATTCTAGGAGTATGTGCAACCAACTATTTACTACACTAGCTTTTGCATTAATACCTTCAGGGTGTAATTTACTATTTAATAAGGTAGCGATAGCTTTAGAATTTCCTTGTTTTGCAAGCTGGATAAATCTATACTGAACCATGATTAATTACCTTTTTTTTTAGGGGGTAGAGAAGTGAAGGAGAAATAAAAATATTTCAGTTTGATTATCAATTATTAATTATTAGGAGAAACTTTAAACCTTTGGGGATTAATTATCAATTATTAATTATCCATTATCCATTAATAAATTACCTTGTAATTTCTCGAACTCTAATTGCATAATCAGCGTAGCTTTGATATTCTTTAATTTTTTTTCTAGCTTCCTTATATTTAGGATGAGATGGTGGCACTATTTTCATTAATTCTGTTGCGTCTTGCCACTGACTCGCTACTGCTTCCCATTCTATTTTAGATTGGGCAGACTGAGCCATTTCTGCTGCATTTATAGCTCGGTTAACTGCTAATGTAAATGGGTCAGGTGGTGGTAAAACAATAGTTTTTGTGGGAATAGATGCAGATTTTTTTGTTGGAGAAGATAGAGGTGTAGGTTGAATTTTTACCTCTGCAATTTCTTGTTTTTCAGAATTCAGTTTTTTTGGTATTGATGAGGGGGTTTCAGTGATTATAACTACAGGAGTCTCAGAAGCTAATTGCCATTGAGAAAATCTATATACGCCTAATCCTAGTAAAGGAATAATTAGTAAGACTAAAATATTATCTTTGATAATTTTAGGCAATTTATTTAGCAGATTATTCTGAGGATAAATTAGTTTTTTATTGTATATTTGCTCTCTAATATTTTGATGTTTTGTGATTTGATTGCCTGCATAATAAATACTGGATTTTTCTAATTCATAATCTATATTATTCAAGTCAATCTGCTGTTGATGTTGATTTTTTTGATTAATGTTAAAATTCTTGCCTTGAGTATAATAATTTGTTTTGCTTAACAGAAAAAACCTTTTTGAGATAAATTCAAATTGATATAATTTAGCAGCTACTATTAGCCAAATACTAATAAATACAAATAAAAGCAATTTATCAATAACTGATTCAGGATATAATAAAAAGTCTTGTTTAAGATAAAAATATGTGTAATTTAAGTCAAATAAAGGCATGATTAATGTAGAAAATAAAATCGCTGCCAAGGTGCTAACCATAATTACTAACCAGCTATATAAAGCTTTCCACCAACTGATAATGGCTGGAAAAAACAATAAATTATAATGATATCTTTTAGAAAATGTTTCCCGAATAGTATTAAATAATAAAATAAAAAAATGATGTGAAAATGCAAAAACAGGAATAAAAAAAAATAAAATAACGATACTCAAAGAAACTAATAATTCTAAACTGCCCCCTAGTTGTTTCCAAAAATATATTCCTAGTTCAAAGTTCCTAATTATGGCAACTAAAATAATCATAGAATAAAGCATAATTAAAGCCTTTAACCAAGAACTAGGATAAGGAAACCATATTGGTAAGTATAATTTTTTAGGTTTGTTCATTAGATGAAAATTTAGGAGGAAGAATTGACAAATTACAAATTTATACCACAACTAACAGCAGATGGTTCATGGACTTTCTTTTCACCTGAATTTGGTGAAACCTTTCACTCTCATTTTGGTGCTCAACAAGAAGCCGAATATAAATTTGTTTACCCAGTTCAACTATTATCTAGAGTAGATCGATCTGTAGTCTACCTACTTGATGTTTGTTATGGACTAGGATATAATACCGCTTCAGCTTTGACAGCTATCTGGGCAGTTAATCCTAGTTGCAAAGTCCAATGGGTAGGACTAGAATTAGACCCAGAAGTGCCAAAAGCAGCGATCGCTAAAGGTCTTCTTGATAATTGGCCGGAACCTGTACCAGAGTTATTAACTACTCTTGCTAATACCCATAAATTACAAACAGACAAAATTGAAGCCCAACTCCTAACAGGAGATGCGAGGACAACTATTCAACAATTAAGTAACTCTACCTTCCAGACAGATGCTATATTTCTCGACCCCTTTTCACCACCCAGTTGTCCCCAACTGTGGACGGTAGAATTTTTATCCTTAGTAAGTAGCTGTCTCAAACCCGATGGTTATCTAGCAACATATTCCTGTTCCGCAGCAGTCAGAACAGCATTACTTGAAGCTGGTGTAAAAATTGGTTCTACAACACCAGTAGGTAGGCGATCGCCAGGAACAGTGGCCAGTTTTGCGGAGAAAAATTTACCCCCACTTTCTCTGAAAGAACAGGAACACTTACTTACTCGCGCTGGTATTCCTTACCGTGACCCACATCTATCAGACTCCACTGAAATTATTGTGCATCGCCGTCAGTTAGAACAACAAAAATCATCCTTAGAACCTACATCCCATTGGAAAAAACGTTGGTCTAATCAAGTTAAAAGTTAAAAATTATGCCGTTGCAAAAAGGGCAAGACTTGGTAGACAACCTTATTTCTCGCATCCTTCATATTTTTAAGGTTTTTTCATCGACTTTTACATCAAAGGAAAAAAACATACCCAAGTCATTCCCCCCATACTTCCCACACTCCCCATACCCAATGGCATAATTCTAAAAAACATACCCTTGTAAACTACTCTTTACTCCCTACTCCCTCAAATATGAGAATATGAGTATTGTAGATTTGTCATAAGACGAATCTTATTCAGAAAGCAAATAATTCCAAAAATCATGGTAGCGGTAGCAATTTTAGCGGCTGGACGTGGCACCAGAATGAAGTCAGACCTACCGAAGGTATTACACCAATTAGGTTCCCATACCTTAGTCGGACGAGTTCTGGAAAGTTGTGTTTCTATTCAACCATCAAGAATAATAGTGATAGTTGGTTATCGTGGAGACCTTGTACAAAAATCTCTCCTAGATAATATTGATAATGATAATATTCCTACACTAGAATTTGTAGAACAGACGGAACAATTGGGAACTGGTCACGCTATTCAACAATTGTTACCCTATCTCAAAGAATTTTCTGAGGATCTGCTGGTATTAAATGGAGATGTACCATTATTACGACCCGAAACTCTCAAGCAGTTAATAGATACCCACAAGGAAAATCAAAATTCAGCGACTATCTTGACTGCCAATTTACCTAACCCCAAAGGTTACGGTAGAATATTTTGCGATACAAATAATTTTGTGACTCAAATAGTAGAAGACCGAGACTGTACTGCTGCCCAGAAAAAAAACTATCGAGTCAATGCCGGAGTCTACTGCTTCAAATGGTCGGCTTTAGCACAAATACTGCCCCAACTCAAACCTAACAATGACCAACAAGAGTATTATTTAACAGATACAGTAAATTTTCTCAACCCTGTCATGGCAGTTGATGTGAATGACTATCAAGAAATTGTTGGGATTAATGATCGTAAACATTTAGCTACAGCTTATGAGATTTTGCAGATGCGGGTCAAAGATGATTGGATGGCCGCCGGAGTAACCTTGATAGACCCCGATAGTATTACCATTGATGATACAGTTTTGCTACAACGGGATGTGATTATTGAACCACAAACTCATATTCGGGGTCGGAGTACGATCGGTGCTGGTAGTCGTATTGGGCCAGGAAGTTTGATTGAAAATAGTCAGATAGGTAAAAATACTTCGGTTTTGTATTCGGTAATTTCTGATAGTGTGGTGGCCGATAATAGTCGTATCGGTCCTTATGCACATTTACGGGGTGATTCTCAAGTAGGTTCTCACTGTCGAATTGGTAATTTTGTCGAATTGAAAAAAGCTAAGGTGGGCGATCGCTCTAATGCGGCTCATTTATCTTATTTAGGGGATGCGACTCTGGGAGAAAAAGTAAATGTTGGTGCTGGTACAATTACTGCTAATTATGATGGAGTGAAAAAACATCAGACTAAGATTGGCGATCGCTCGAAAACTGGGGCAAATAGTGTATTGGTTGCTCCGGTGACTTTAGGGGAAGATGTGACGGTAGCTGCAGGTTCAGTGGTTACAAAGAATGTGGAAGATGATAGTTTAGTTATTGCTCGCTCTCGACAACTTGTGAGAAAAGGTTGGCGGTTGAAACAGTTGGAGGATAATGAGCAACAGGCAAATGAGTAAAAGCAAAAGACTCAAGAGTAAGAAAAGATGTAGTTTGGTATCTCAGGTAAAATGATGGATGAGAATCAGAGGTAAGCGAGCAAGATGCTCGCACTGTTAACCAACAAATTCAATAGTCCAGTCCAGTAGGGTGCGTTAGACGGCTAAAATTTAGACTGTGAAATACATTTAACAATCCGTCGTAACGCACCATTGAATATGTGTCGCTTCACTACAGTGTTATTTTCAACTGCCATATTTTGTCAAAGTTAGTAAATAGGAGAACTTTGTGAAAGCTTTTGAAATTCAGGAATTTGGTAACTTAGTCTGTACTGAAAAACCACAACCACAACCAAAATTTGGAGAAGTTTTACTGAAAGTTAAAGCTATCTCCCTTAACTATCGAGATATTTTAATGGTTAAAGGTTTTTACAACCCCCATCTACCTTTACCTGTTATTCCATGTTCGGATGGAGTGGGAGAAGTTGTGTCAGTAGGAGAAGGTGTCACAAAAGTGAAACCGGGAGATAGAGTAGCTGGCATTTTTATGCAGAAATGGTTATCAGGTAATTTGACTACAGAAGCAGCAAGATCAGCTTTAGGCGGTGAAGTTGATGGAATGTTAGCAGAATATGTAGTTTTGTCTGAAGATGGGGTGGTACATATTCCATCTCACCTATCTGATACAGAAGCAGCAACTTTACCTTGTGCTGCGGTAACAGCTTGGCACGCTTTAATAGAAGCAGGTTTAAAACCAGGGGAAACAGTGCTAGTCATGGGAACAGGTGGAGTATCCTTGTTTGCCTTACAGTTTGCAGTAATGGCAGGAGCGCGAGTCATCGCAACTTCTAGTAGTGATGAAAAATTGGAGCGGGTGAAACAGTTAGGTGCATCTGATGTCATTAATTATAAATCTGTGCCTAAATGGGAAAAACAAGTGTTGGCGTTGACTGAGGGAGTGGGAGTTGACTATGTTGTGGAGGTTGGTGGCGCAAATACTTTGAATCAGTCTTTGAAAGCAGTGAGAATGGGAGGTCAAATAAGTTTAATAGGTGTATTGGCAGGAGCGCAAGGAGAATTTAATCCTTTACCCGCAGTAATGAAAGGAGTTCGGATACAGGGTATTTTTGTCGGTTCGCGTCAAATGTTTGAGACGATGAATAAAGCAATAAATGTGAATAAATTACGTCCGGTTTGCGATCGCGTCTTTCCATTTGAGTCAGCTCCAGAAGCACTAAGTTATATGGAAACAGGTTCTCATTTTGGTAAAATTACAATTGAATTTTAAGGAGTAGGGGCGAATGGCCATTCGCCCCTACAATATGGTACAACGCCTAAATAGGAGAAAAATATGAAAGCATTAATATTAGAAAAACCTGGAACTCCTGATACTTTAAGCATTGCAGAAATGCCTTTGCCACAACCAGAAGCAGGAGAAATACGGGTAAAAGTTCATGCTGTCGGATTAAACCCTGTTGACTACAAAGTAGCTGCTTCCGGTTTTTCAACATGGAGTTATCCATTTATTTTGGGGTTAGATGTAGCAGGGGTTGTGGATGCTATCGGTGCTGATGTGACTGACTGGCAAGTAGGAGATAAGGTTTATTATCATGGAAATTTGTCTAAACCTGGAGGTTATGCAGAATATACTAACGCTAACGCCTTAGCAGTTGCTCCACTTCCAGAAGGTATTTCTTTTGCAGAAGCTGCTGCTATTCCTTGTGCGGGTTTCACTGCTTATCATGCTTTACATCGTCGTTTGCATATTCAGTCAGAGCAAACTATTTTAATTCATGGTGGTGCTGGTGGAGTTGGTGGTTTTGGGGTGCAGTTGGCATCCTTAGAAGGGTTAGAGGTGATTACAACTTGTTCTCGGAGTAATTTTGATTATGTGGAAAAATTGGGAGCAAAGCATTTAATTGATTATCAAAATGAGGATGTAGTTATGAGAGTTAAGGAAATTACTAACGGGCGTGGTGTTGATGCAATTTTAGATACAGTTAGTTCGGAAACTGCAACAAGAGGTTTTGAAATGTTGGCATTTAATGGTGGAATTGCTTGTATTGCTGGTTTGCCTGATTTTAGTAAGTTCAAACCTTTTAGTCTTGCTTCTTCTATCCATGAAATTGCTTTAGGAGGCGCTTATTTATCTGGGGATAAAAAGGCAATTCAAGACTTAGGAAAAATTGCGAAAGAAATGGGAGAATTAGTGAGTGGAAATAAAGTTAATCCGATGTTAACTGAAGTAATTAGTTTAGAGGAAATACCGGAAGCATTAAATCGTTTGAAAGGACGTCATGTGCGAGGAAAAATAGTTGCTGAAATTCGATAATGTCATGTTTAGTTAAATGCTTAACAATAAAAAATTAGCACTTCGTAAGTTGGGTTTCGTTCCTCAACCCAACTTACAGAACTTCCCGCTGTTATAATGTACACTTGTCATGGGCAAGATTCCTGAACTACAAGGTTTTACTATTCATAGCTTGTACATTATTTCTCAGAAATATGCATGATATAACTCTCGCAAAGTGTAATATCAAATCCGGTAGTATTGGTATAAAAAAGCAGAGAAACTGGGGAAAGTATCAAATAGTCTACACTTGCTAACATTAACCTCCCACAAACCCAGTTTCTTATACCAATTTCAAAAAAGAATGTTACAAATAATAAGCACTATTAAAAGATTTTATAAGAAACTTATATTTCACGAAAAAGATAAATTAAGATACAGAAAAGTAGATCAAACCTATTCCCATATTACTCCTGACTCCTAATAAGTACCCTAACTATTTGTAGCAAAAATTTATCAAATTGGTATGATAACACTTCCATTGCAAGCGGATTTGATATAATTGCTAACCTCTCAGGAAGAAATCTTCTGCTTCTATTGATGGGGTATTTGTCAAAGTTGCAAATTGACCTCCATTACCGAAACCTGCTTCACTACCATTAGGATTATAGAATAAATTACCGTTTTCACTATTATAAACAATTACAGCATCAGAAGTTGCTGCTTCTTGCTGATTAGTCACAGTATCAAATTCAGTGTTGATACTGAAACTTGTTCCTGAGTCGCTATCGATCGCAGTGAAAGTTGTTAGGTCTAAGAGAATAATATCTCCCTGTGTTTGGGAAAAATCGGTAATTGCGTCTACACCTAGGTCCTCTATCTGAAATTCCTCATTTGTGCTAAAGATAAAACGGTCAATACTACCGCCTCCTCTGAGTTCGTCGTTGCCTGCTCCACCGTTTAGGCGATCGCGCCCAATACCTCCTTCTAGGGTGTCGTCACCTTCACCTCCTAACAAGATATCGTTACCGGGGCGACCAAGTAATAGATCGTCGCCAGATGCACCAACTAGCCGATCGTTGCCACGACCTCCATTGACAGTATCATTACCCTCACCGCCAACTACTGTATCTTGTCCAACACCACCAGTTAAGGTGTCATCGCCATCGAAACCTCGGAGTACATCGTTACCTCCTCTGCCGTTGAGTTGGTCTTCACCTTCTCCACCGTTGAGAGTATTACCACCATTACTACCATTGAGTGTTTCGTCTGGTGGTTCTGTTGGAGTTGGTGGTTCTGTTGGAGTTGGGGGTTCTGTTGGAGTTGGTGGTTCTGTTGGAGTTGGTGGTTCTGTTGGAGTTGGGGGTTCTGTTGGAGTTGGTGGTTCTGTTGGAGTTGGTGG
>JBCDJM010000267.1:0-10923 GCA_038747755.1 Cyanobacteria bacterium P01_H01_bin.35 | reverse complement strand
GTAATTATTATATTATATAGAATCCGGATAATTACTATAGCTTGCCTCCGCAGCGACTGTAACGGAGTGGAAGGTTTGCGGAGCATTCCGGAACGGATAGCAATCTCTTATGTGTGCGGAGATTGCTTCCTATCGTCGATAGGGACGATTGTTTAACCGGATTCTATATTATAGGTTTTCACGAAAAAGGAAACATAAAAGAATAAAAATAACTGTAACTAATATAAAATATCCTAGCTAAAGCTAGACACCCTACTACTATAATAATCAGGAATGATATAATTTCCGTTGGTATCGGAGGCTTTAAAAACTGGAGAAATATTTACCTTATCTTAGAGTTTTTCTTTCTTTGAAAACTTATTCCTTCTCTCCTAGATAACTAAAGCTTTCTCTCCTATTTTCAAATTTATCTCTAACCCTTCTACCTTCTTGCTTCTTGCTTCTTCCTTACATTCATAATAGTTTAGGTAAAAATGATGGTGATTTTACCAATGAAAAGGCTAATAAAAAAACTGAGCAATGCTCTAAGTTTAGAAAATATTATTTTCGCGAAAAATCGTCAAGTTTCATTACGATTAGTTTGGTTCATATTTTTGATTACTCCGATATATATTACCGTTGGATGTTTCGGTTGGGCATTATTACAAAAAGAACGCAGTGTCGTTAAACAATTAGCAACTGAATTTAATATTAAAATTGGTCATCATGTTAATCAGAATTTGGATAATTATTTAGACGCTCCTAATAGAATTTATCAAATTCACCAAGATTTAATTAAATTGGGATTACTAAATTTTAATGATTTAACATATACAAGAAGTTTGTTTTTGCAGCAGATTAAAGGGTTTAATGTTGGTCAGATTGATTTTGGTAGTACCAATGGCGAATTTGTGGGAGTTAAAAGAAATAATGATAATAGTTTGGTCATCAGATTAATAACTAAATCTAATTCAGAAACTATCATCAAATCTGCTATAGACTTAGAAGGGAATATTACAGAAACATCTGAAAGTTACCAAGATAATTATCAAACTGAAAGTTGGTATCAAGATGCAGTTAAAGCAGGTAAAGCTGTTTGGAGTCAAATTTATAATGGGGATGATTCAGAAGAATTATTTGCTATCTCAGTTAGTTATCCAATCTACAATCAGAATAATAGTCTGATGGGAGTATTAGGAATTGACTTGCCTATTTTAGATATTGATAAATTATTGCAAGCAAATATTAGTGAATCTGGTGTGATTTATATTATCGAAAAATCTGGGTTAATTGTAGCTAGTTCATTAAATCACATCTCAGATTATAATTTAGCAGAAAGAACAACAAAAATATCTCTTATTAAGAGTAACGATCTATTACTCCAACAAATAACTAAGAAACTCCGAGAAGAAAAAAGTGATTGGAATAAAATTATAAATACCAAACAATTAGAATTGCAATTTCAAGGCAAACAATATTTTGTAGAGTTAATCCCTACGCAAAATAATAATGACTTAGATTGGTTGATTGTAGTAGCTGTGCCAGCATCAGAATTTGTGCCACAAATTAATGGAAATACTAAACTGACTATCTTATTATGTTTATTATCAATAACTATAGCTACTTACTTAGCTATCTTAATATCTCGCTGGATGACTAAACCAATATACAAATTATTAAAAGCTACTCAAAAAAGTAACCTTACTGAAGAGGATTTATCCCTAAAGCAGGAGATAGTTAAGTTTACTGAAATAGAAGATTTAGCAGAATCCTTTAAGCAGATAAATGAGCGTCTAGAAAATAAGTTTCAACAAAGCAACTTTTTTGATATTTCTGTTGATTTATTAGCAATTGTTGGTACTGACGGTTATTTTAAACAGCTTAATCCAAGTTGGTCAAGAATTTTAGGCTATAGTCTAGAAGAACTATTAGCAGTACCTTATTTTGAATTTGTACATCCAGAAGACAAAAACATTACTATTACAGAAACAAAAAAGATTATTGAGGGTGCTACAGCTTTTAATTTCCAGAATCGTTATCGCACAAAAGATGGTTCCTATAGATGGTTAGCTTGGAATAGCGTTCCTTTATTAACAAAAAATTTAATCTATGCAGTGGTACGAGATATTACAAATGAAAAACAATCTATTGAACAGCTTTTTATTAATCAAAGACAATTAATAGAAGCTGAAAAAATTGTTGGTATGGGAACTTGGGAAAATGATTTAACTACAAATGAGTTTAGATGTTCTGAACAATTATATTGTATTTTTGGTTTACCTTTCCAATTAAAAAATTTAACTAAGGAAGATTATTTTAAGTTGGTTTATCCTGAAGATTTACCAACAATAGAAAAAGCAATTAATGTAGCAATTAATGAGGGTCAAAGCCTAAAAATTGAGCAAAGAATATTATGCCGCGATGCTACACTAAAACATATATTAATTAGCGGAAAACCTATTTTTAATGAGAAAGGTAAAGTAATCAAACTTTTCGGCACAGTTTTAGATATTACGGAACGCAAACAAACAGAAATAGCATTACAAGAAAGTGAAGACAAATTTAATCAAATAGCAGAAAATATTCACAGTGTTTTCTGGATAGAAGATCCGCAAAATAAGCAAATTATTTATATTTCTCCTAGTTATGAAAAAATCTGGGGTTATAGCTGTGATGAGTTATACGCATCACCCGACTCTTTTCTAAATATGGTTCATCCAGAAGATCGCCCGAAAGTAGCGAAAACTTTAGCAAACTCCCTGGAAACAGAAGAAGAACAAGAATATCGTATTGTACTACCTGATGGGGAAATACGTTGGATTTTGGTTCGTAGATTTCCCATCAAAAATCAAGCAGGGGAAGTTTATAAAATAGCTCGAATAGCACAAGACATTAGTGAAGATAAAGTGGTAGACACAAAGCTACAACTGATTCAAGAACGACTGCAACTTGCATTAGAAACTTCAGGAGATGGTTTATGGGATTGGAATATTCCCACAGGCAAATGTTATTACAGTTCTCGATGGTTAGAAATGTTAGGGTACGAGGAAAATGATCTGCCTAGAAATTTTAACACTTGGGAAATGCTAATTCACCCGGAAGATAAAGACTGGGTAATGGATGCTTTGGATCTGCATTTAGAAGATAGTTCATTTATTTTTGCCTTCGACTATCGACTACGAACTAAATCTGGTGGATGGAAGTGGATAGCAACTTATGGTAAAGTAGTAGTTAGAGATGAAACAGGCAAACCAGTGAGAATGATTTGCACTCATACAGATATCAGCACTCGCAAAGCAGCAGAAGTAACTCTCCAGAAACAACTAGAATTGGAAAAGCTCGTTTCCACTATCTCCACTAGCTTTATTAATCTTAATCCTAACGAAGTTGACAGCAGTCTCGAAATAGCATTAAAACAGGTTGGTGAGTTAACAGGTGCAGATCGTAGTTATCTGTTTTTAGTAAGTAGCGATAAAACTCAAGTTAGCAATGCTTATCAGTGCTTCGCTACAGAAATAGAAACTAAAATTGACAATCTACAAAATCTTCCCATAGATGATTTACCATGGTTAATGGATAAACTCTATAAATTTGAAATAGTGCATATACCTCTGATATCGAATTTACCTCTAGAAGCAAGCACTGAAAAACAAATACTATCAGCACAGTTAATTCAATCTTTGTTATGTATACCTATGGTTTCTGGAACTGAATTAATCGGTTTTATTCGGTTCGATGGAATTCGTCAATTATGCAAGTGGACAGACTCTACAATTAATCTGTTAAAAATTATCGGTGAGATTTTTGTTAGTGCTTTAGAATATCAGGAGGCAGAGTTAGCACTTCGGGAAAGCGAACAACGCTTTCGGATGATGGCAGATAGCGCTCCCGTATTAATTTGGATGTCTGGAAATGATAGCCTTTTGAGCTATTTGAATCAAACTTGGTTAAACTTTACTGGGGGTAATTTAGAAGAAGAAATAGGGGATGGTTGGCAACAGGCTATCCACCCTGAAGATTTGGAAAATTATCTGCAAACTTATCAAGAAAATTTTTATACCCACCAACCATTTACCATTGAATATCGCTTGAGAAGAGCAGATGGTGAATATCGTTGGGTTTTCAATACTGGGGTTCCAAGATTTAACCTGAATAATAGCTTTGCTGGTTATATTGGTAGTTGTATTGATATTAGCGATCGCAAACAAGCAGAAACACAAATTCAAAATTCTCTCCAGGAAAAAGAAGTTTTGCTCAAAGAAATTCATCACCGAGTTAAGAATAACCTACACATTATTTCTAATTTATTAGATTTGCAGTCAGATTATATTGAAGATGAAAAAGTTCTGGAATTATTTGGTGATAGCCAAAATAGGATTCAAACAATGGCTCTGATCCATGAACAACTCTATCAATCAAAAGATTTAGGACAAATTGATTTTACTGAATATATTCATACTCTGATGGACAATTTATTATGTTCCTACAGTAGCAGAGAAAATATAATTAATCCGATAATTAATGCAGAACATATAAATCTGAATTTAGAAACAGCTATTCCTTGTGGTTTGATAATTAATGAATTAGTAACTAATTCTTTAAAATATGCTTTCCCTAATGGTAAAAATGGAGAAATTGGTCTGGAATTACATCAAGATGAAAAGGAAAAAATTTACCTCAAAATAAGAGATAATGGTATTGGAATCCCCGCAGATTTTGATTGGAAAAATAGTTCTTCTTTAGGTTTAAAGTTAGTGCGAATTCTCTCTAAACAATTAAAAGCTGAAATAGAGTTTGATGGTAGTCAAGGTACAGTGGTTAGTTTAATATTTTCTCCTCTTAAGTACAAACCTAGATTTTAATTTATTCCTTAACAATAAATCTTTAAACCTTTGGGAAGATAGGTAGTATTCAAGAATTAAAAATTTAGAATTAAGAATTAAGAATTGCCTCTCCTTGAAAAGAAGAGGATTGACGAACAGGAAAATTTTTATTTATTATCCCCTATCCAAGGGGAGGCTTTAAAGCAGAATATTTCGGTAAGAGATTATATCATGGTATAATCTATATATTGATACAATTATAACGGTTTTCATTAACATAGAATACAAATATCAGAGCTATAACTTATCAAATTTTAAACATACTTATCTTTTTTCTGTAATCTACCTTTGTGAAAACCCCTATAAGTTATCCACCTTATACAGGTAAAATTTTATGAATGTTAATCAAAATACTCCCAAATATCCCACTAAAATTTTAGTTGTTGAAGATGAATTAATTGCTGCAGAAAATATTGCTAGAAATCTTAAAAAATTAGGATATGAAGTAATTGGAATTGTAGACTCTGGTGAAGAAGCTATTCAAGCTGCCACAGAAAACCATCCTAATTTAGTGCTAATGGATATTATGCTTCAAGGAGATTTAGATGGTATCGAAGCTGCCGGACATATTCGGTCTGAATTAAAAATACCTGTTATTTTTATGACTGCTTATGCCGATGATGATACATTGGGGCGGGCAAAATTAACCGAACCTTATGGTTATTTAGTCAAGCCATTTAAACCTCAAGCTTTAAAAACTACAATTGAGATTGCTCTACAAAAATATAAAGGAGAACAAGCAGTAGAGTCATCCTATATTAAGGAAATTGAAGAGGTAAAAAATCAGCTCAATCAGTTAACAAATCAAGAGGATATAACTTCTCTAACGAATCGGATAGTCCTATCAGAGAAGTTTGCTAAAGTTGTTAGTAAAATCGACAGTTTTCAGGAACAAAATTCTCAACCAGATCAAGATTTTACACCAGCTATTTCTGTGGTGTCTTTAGGTATTAATCGCTTCAAGCGGATCAATAATTTAGGATATGAGTGGGGTGATTTATTAATTAAATCTATAGTTCAAAGAATTAATAAGTTTATTACTAATAACAGTATTATTGCTCGGTTAAATACAGATGAGCTAGTAATTATATTGGAACCAATTAATAATAAAAGTGAAACTGCAGTTATAATTCAAAATATTTTAGAGCAATTTACTGAACCTTATGTATTAAACAAACACAAGTTTGTAATTACTGCTAATGCAGGAATTAGTCTTTATCCTGTTGATGGGGAGCAACTTGGCAAATTACTTTTAAAAGCCAGGAATGCTATGGAATATAGTCGAACAAAGGGAGATAATCAATATAATTTTTACAAAGAAGTAGGTCAAAATCAAAATACTAATACATTACAGTTAGAGAATGATTTATATTCAGCTTTATCAAATAAACAATTTAAAAATTACTACCAACCAATAGTTAATTTAAAAACAGGTCAAATTGTTGGTGCAGAAGCTCTGCTACGCTGGCAAACTTCCGATGGTTCTATCATTTTACCAGGACACTTTTTACCATTAGCAGAAGAAACAGGATTAATTGAAGCAATAGGGGAATTTGTTTTGAAAAGTGCTTGTGAAGATGTTAAAGCTTTGCAAGATATTGGTTTAGGAAAAATACGAGTAGGAGTTAATATATCTGCTCGTCAATTAAATCAATTAGATTTACGCCAAAAATTAGTTAAAGTTCTTTTGAATAGTGGTCTAGCTCCTAATTATGTCGAGTTAGATATTAATGAAAGTGTCTTAATTACAAATCAAACAAGAGCTATGCGGAGTTTACATGGTTTAAAAACTTTAGGTATTCAAATTGCTATAGATGATTTTGGAACAGGGTATTCTGCCTTAAGTTATCTAGAAAAATTTCCTATTGATTCTATAAAAATCAATCAAAACTTTATTAGAAATATTAATCTTAACTCTACTAATCAAGTTATAACATCAGCAATTATTTCAATGGCTCACAAATTAAATATGCGAGTCATCGCTGAAGGAGTCGAAACTGAGGAAGAATTATCTTTTTTAGTTAAACATAACTGCGATGAACTTCAAGGTTATGTATTTAATCGTCCGTTACCTTTAGTAGAATTTGCATCTTTAGCAGAATCTTTAGCTAGTTGTCCTCAGATGATTAATGATTGGATAAATCAAGAAAAAAGCTAACATAAGTAAGCATTAAGCACTCAGATACCAGCTATCAGCCATTAATTAGGGTTTGCTGAAAAAGTCTTTTTTAAGGAGTAGGAGAGGGGGGGGGAGTAGGGGAGTCATTTCAGTTATCAGTTATCAGTGAACCTCCGGCTTTAGTCGGAGGCTTGAAATACTGACGTTGGATTTTTTCATCCCCTATCCAAGGGGAGGCGCATACCCTTATTTTTTGGTAAATAAAGAAGGACTTTACTGACTTGGCATTTTTGCTAGTAAATTTTCATATTTAGTCTAGGAAAATACTTTCTTTTTTTGTAATGGGGAAGCTTTTAACCTGAATTATTCGTTATTCATTATTAATTATTAATTATGAGGAAGTACCTGCCAATTGTGTGCTTCTAGGATAGGTGCAATATCTATAACTGTTCGCTGTCGTAAAGTCATCACTTCTTTGATTTTACAAAGTCCTTCTAATTGAGTTTTATCCATATAAACAGCTCGACTAACTGTTTCATTATTTTTACAGTATAAATATGCAGTTGCTTGATTATCTACACCTTGAAGTTGTAGATGGTATACTTTTTTATCTTGATAAATAAAGTGATTTGGTGCAACAATTATTTGTATCTTTTTCATTGCTTTTCAGTTGAGTAGATCACTAAATTCATTGTTAGGAGTCAGGAGTTAGGAGGTAGGGACGTTTTGCTAACGCAGAGCTTCCGCTTTATATGTCGGCGACAGCCGAAATACTTTTGCGTTAGCGCAGCTCCTCTGTAAGAGGCAGCATTCCGTAACGGAAAGTTGTGCGCCAGCAAAACGCTATGCGACATGGAAAGCGGAGCATTCCGGAACGGAAAACGCATTAATGCTCAAGCAACGTCCGTACGGAGGCACGGAGTTAGTATCATTGTGTTTATTCATCATTAAACCACTGTAAAGGAAGAAGGCTTTAGTTATCTAGGAGAGAAGGAAGAATTTTTGTAGTCTGCTTTTGTGAAAACCGCTATAAAATAGTATTTATCTAAAATAGAGGGGTACATCTCAATATTTGCAAAAATATTTTTTTCCTGTTCCCTATTCCCTATTCCCTATTCCCTAAAAGCGATAAATTTTTGGCTTTATTCAAAATTGAGATGCACCCAAATAGAGAAGCAAAGGGTGTGAAAATTTCTAAATTCTCAAATTGAGTCATAGATTATTTTTGACTTTTGCCTTAAACATAGCGCTATATGTTATGTTGATTTTTTTGCCTATCTATTCTATAGAGCCGATCATTTTTTATCAATTTAATCTGACTCAGTATTAAGGTTTCTTGAATTCAAAGTAGAATTAATTTTTTTTAATAATTTTTCTTTCTGTTGATTCTTCTTCAATTCTGGCAATTCAGCAATATTTGTATTTTGTTCATTAAACTTTTCTTCAGGGTTATTAACTAAATTTTTGTTTTGATTTAGATGTTCTTGAAAAACCTTAGTAACTTTACTACTTATAGGATATATAACTGAAGATGAATTAATTACATCTTTATCGAAACTTGCTTGTTGAATTAATACTTCTAACTCATCTAATATTTTCTCAGAACGCTGATTATTTTCTACTAGAGACTTAGCAGTATGTTTACCAGTTTCAGTCAAATTATTCAGTTCGGAAATTTTCATAATCAAGTTATCAGCTACTTGATTCATTTGACGACCAGCTTCTGATGTTTCACTAACTAACTTTCCAATTTCATTAGTTATATGGCTAAAACCACCAAGTTCAGGACTTGAATGACCAGCAACTATCGCAGCTTGTATCGCTAAATGTTTTGCTTGTTGACTAACTGTTTCAATTTGATTTGATGTAGAGTTAATTAGCTTCAGCTCATTTGTAAATAACTGACCAATATTAAGGATTTCATCCATGTTTTTATTAATTGTTTGTACTGCATCAAATGTAGCATTAGATGCTTTTCTTCCCTCCTGAGACATTAAACCAGAAATTTCTTTTATTCTTTGATTAAGATTATTAATTTGTTGTGATTGAGTAATTAGTTCATTTTGCTGTTTTTCCAAGAGCTTATTTCTAGCTAAAATTTCTTGTTTCTGGATTTGTAATGCTTTTGTATTTTGCTGGAGTTTATATTGTTGATTTTTGAGCTGTATTAAATAATTTTTAGCATTATTTTTGTAACGATATAACTGATCATTTACGTCTTTAAGTATATGAGACTGAGCGATAATCAAAGTTTGAAAATTTAGCAAAAAATATATGGAAAAATCAGAATTTTTTTTGTTAATAAATTGAACGACTATCGGTTCATAGATATTTTCTTCAGAACGATTTAGTGCTATTTGTAGAGCCAAGTTAATTTTTTCTTCAGCAAGTAATATTAAACAGTTATCATAGTTTTTAGTTGCCTTGAAAAAATATTCAATTGGTCGTTTAATAAACAATTCTCTGCCGTAGGGAGAACTGATTTGTTCCTGAAAGTAACGTCGAGAAACCATGCCAAGAAATTTTTGCTCAGAGACAACTATAACTCCAGGTAAGTCAACTTGTTCATTAAACTGAGATGAAACCAATTCTACTGGAGTCATTGGACTTACTTGAAAGTCAATCAGTGGTAATTCTCTGAGAGTAGATTCAGAATTTAGCTTCGGTAAGTTAGATTTTAAACTGTTCGCCATTTTACAAAACCGACTTAATTTATCAGGGATTTTAAGAAAAATCTAAGGCAATTTAATCATCAGGATTTCGATTTATTTTATATTGTATTGGCCTCTAACGTCAATCATTATCTGTAACTAATTTCTATAAAGATTGGTTGTTGTATCAATATCCCTTAGATAATTTAATCTTTTCTTAAGATAGAGAATATAGGAACTATCTCAAATTAATTAGAAAACCTAGTAATATTTATAATTTACCTAAAAATAGCTGATAGCTGATAGCTGACGGCTGAATGCTTACAAACTATCTATTTATGAACTATTTAGCTCATTTACTTTTAGCAAAAAATACTCCCGAATCACAAATAGGAAATCTACTAGGCGACTTTGTAAAAGGTTATCTAGAAAAATATGAAACTATTTATAGCCATGAAATTCTCGTCGGAATCAAAACCCATCGTCAAGTTGATTATTTTACCGATACTCATCCAATATATTTGAGAAGTAAAAATCGGATTAGTAGTAGTCATAGACGTTTAGCAGGAATAATTATTGATATTTGTTACGATCATTTTCTGGCAAATCACTGGAATTTATTTTGCCATGAAAATTTAGATGTGTTTGTGCAAAAAATCTACGTTATTTTGAAGGATAATCAGGAGATTTTACCTGAGAGGTTAAAACAAATATTGCCGAGAATCATATCTGAAAATTGGCTTGTTTCCTACAAAAATATATCAGGAATTAACTTAACCTTTATGGGCTTATCTAAACGTTTAAAGAGGGAAAATAATTTGGCTACTGCTGTTAATGAGCTGATGAAAAATTATCCTGAAATTGAGTCAGATTTTTTGATGTTTTTTCCAGAAGTTATAGATTATGTGAAAATTTTGCATAAGTAATAATGTTAACTTTCAGCTATTAGCAGTCAGCAATCAGCTTTTTTGTGAAGAAATTAAATAGACATCTTCAGAAAATAAACTTACCGTATTTAATTAGCAAATCTTAATTAATTTAACTGTTGCGTTATAGTTTTTAGATTTTAGATAAAGTACATGAGTAGGAATAGTGCTACCTACCTCTAGGCGTTTCATGTCCCGCAGCGAATTGTCTCACTTTATAATTGTATAGCGCTACGCGCTAGGGAATAGGGAATAGGGAATAGCGGTGCGACCCCGCGTCGCCGTTTCGCTTCGCGACATGAAAAGCGTTAGCGCAGCTCCTCTGCAAGAGGCAGCTCCTCTGTAAGAGGCTAGGCGCAAGCGGT
>JBCDJM010000266.1:0-11127 GCA_038747755.1 Cyanobacteria bacterium P01_H01_bin.35 | reverse complement strand
TCAAAATCCTAAGATGCATGAGTTTTAAGGAGCAAAAATCTTGTACTTTTTAAAGACCATTACAGGCTAAAACCTTTATCTGTTAATGCTTTAAAATTTAATCAGCAAACCCTAATTAATGTTTGCTAGCAAAGCACGACTCATGTAGTGGACTGTTTCATCTTAAATGTTGCTTTATAAAAATGCTGGAATCTATCTATAGCAAGAATTTAGCCCGAAAAGCTAATGCACTATTTTAGGTGAAACAGTCCAGTAGGGTGCGTTACACTTAAGTTAACGCACCTTTATTAGGGTTTACTGATTAAATATAAAAGTATTGACAGATAAAGGTTTGAGAATTTTTATGTCTTGAAAAAGTACAAAGTTTTTGTGCTCTAGAGCTGCAAAAAGTTAGGATTTTGGGTTGACTGTAACATAAAAATCAAGTGATAATTCTTACTCGTCCCTCCTCTAAATTTCCCATTTATCCTGACTCCGTACGGACGTTGCATGCAACGTCCCTACCTCCTGACTCCTACCCTCACCCATAAGACTTTTTCAGCAAGCCCTAATTCTCCTCATCTGGGAAACGAGTAATATCATCTTCCCCAAGATATTCCCCATTTTGAATTTCAATCATTACTAAAGGAATAGTACCAGGATTTTCTACACGATGAGCTGTATTTGCCGGAACATAAGTTGATTGTTTTTGCAAGAGTAATTTTTCCTGACCATTAAAGATAACTTTAGCAGTACCAGAAACCACTATCCAATGTTCGCTACGATGATAGTGCATCTGGGTACTCATATGATGTTTTGGTTTGACTTCTATACGATTGATTTTGTAACGGGGACCTTGTTCCAGAATTGTGACTCTGCCCCAAGGTGGTGTTCTTGTAATACTTTCATTTTCGTTATTAGCTTCTGAATCTAAGAGAGGGGTTGCAGGTTGTTGATTATTGTTGGCTTCACTCATAATATATATATTTTCTGGATTAAATTCAAGAATAATCTACTTTTACATTTTACCAAAGTTTAGGTTAAATTTATGCCTTTTAGGGAATAGTTCATTAATGGATAATTGATAATTACCTCTGGTGAAAACCTTACGGGAATTGAATATAAGGAAATATTATTTCTTTTCTTGGTCGATTCGATATTTTGACTTTTAACTTTTGACTCCCTATTCCCTATTCCCTACTCCCTACTCCCTATTTTCAGATAAATACCAAAATAGTGATTACCAACAAAACCTTCAGCATAGTTGGCCAATAAAGTGCCTTCAAAACAAAGTTATCTTGATACTTAAAAAGAGGAAAATTTGGCTTCAAACTCCAGAGGATAAAGTTAACAGATACCAAGAAAATATATAAATAAACAATAAAGTAAAAATACTCTAAGTAAACAATTCCTCTAGTAATTATTTGTTGTCTAACTGTCACTTGGTCTAGGATAACAATAAATACAAAACCTGCACAAGATCCCAAAACTTCCATGGGTTGTTCTTGATTAGAAACCAAGAGTACAGCAAATAAGAGGGTTAAAACTACAATCATTGGTCCAACCTTAGAAATAAACAAACCCAAGAAAGACCTTTGTAGAATGATGGTAAATTCAAGTTCCGGAAAGTCAGTTTTTGGTACAGTATCAATCAAACCAAAGTTAGTATTATATGTGTTAAATGTGTACTCGAAAAAACTATCCCTCAGAGACCATTCTCCAAGTACAATGTTTTTGTCTACCCCTGGAGCAGTTCGTGGATTAATTACAGAATAACTTTGAAAGTCAGGGACAAGAATTATCTGACGATTTAACTCTCCATTGTTAAAATCTTGATGCCAAATCCGAATTTTTAAATCTTTATCATCAAAAGGATAATAGCTAAAATCAAAACTCATGCGGAGGGTATAAGCAAAATACCAACCGATAATTTCTACACCATCTTTTTTGTATCTATAATCTTCTCTTAGTTCATAATCACTATCTTCAATCGCATCAGCAAGTATAATCCCACGAGATAAATCATCATGTACTCCATCTTCGTATTTTTGCCATATATAACCAGTAATAAAAACATCTTTCGGACTTGTAAAATCAAATGATTGAATGAAAACTCCTGTAGGAATAGTTAAAGGAGGTTCTTGATTTAATTCTTTACTTAACTGTCTTTGAGGAGCTAATAATTGTCTGACACCAGTATCACTAAGCAAAAGGTTTCGAGTTGCTGTATAAGTTCTTGCTTCTAATACTAAACTCCAAACAAAACCAATATTTGCTACAAACAATGTACTAATAATAAATGATACTAATGATATTCGTTTTACCCCCCCCATATAAGCTCTAAATAATAGAATTGAGATAAAAATAGCAGACCATAGGTAGCCAATACTAAGGGCAGTTAATTTCCTTCTTGTAACCGATGAATCTGGGATAATTTCATCTTCAATAAATACTATTCCTACTATCCATCCATTCAGATTAGTTTTCCGCAGAAATAACCAAGAATTTTGACCTGTTACTGTATCGCTTAAATTTGCTTCTACTGGTTCACCTTTCATTGCTTGAACAATCAATTCTCTGAGTTGTTCATCCTGCTGTTGATAGGTAATATCAAAGACATTTAGTTGAGCTTTAAAATATTCTTCATTGGGATGATAAAGGTAAGTTCCTGTTTCTGAAATAATAAATCCGTAGCCAGTTCTACCTAGGTTTAGAGACTGGACGACCTCTAGAATTTTAGTTAATGAATATTCGCTATATACGATACCTCGTGGAGATTTATCTTGAGTATTTGGGTTATAAAAAGGAGTAAAAAATCCGACGACTGGATCGCTGTTCAGAGAAGTATCACTCCAGAAATAAGGTTCACCCCAATTTGGTCCTTTGTTTAGGGTATTACTATACCAAGAATATTTAGGTTTTGTATAGTTAAATTCACTGTTAACTAGCTCTATTTCGTTATCTACTCTTGCATAATATGGTGCATAAAGTCTGACATCCGATCTATAAGCAAAGGGTTTATAAGCAACACCAACATCTAAAAAATCAGTATTTTCTTCAAGTTCCGATTTAAGTCTATCCAATAATTCTCCATCGTTTAATTTGCCAGAACTCAGGTCATTAGCTACAGAAAGAGCTGATTTTTGGGCAAAATATAGTCGCCGATCTATCTCTAGAGCAACTCTGCTTGTTGCCCGTTGAGCTTGCTGTTTAGCATTATCAAATACCTCTTTTTGTTCGAGTGTATAAAATAATGACCCTAAGATAGCAAATGTTAAACTAATTCCACCCAGGATTAATGATGTGTAAAATACTATTATTTGTGGTTTACTAGCATTATTAATAGTTAATATTTTGTGTAGGAAAAAATATATTTGAGTTTTGATTTTTTGATATTTTTTCTGTCCTTTTATCGGGCTATATTCGATTTTTTTGTTGATTTTCATAATCTTTATTTTCTTATATAATTTTTGTTGGTGGAAACAATATCAGAGAATGTTGACGATTTTTTACTCGGTTTATTAGTGGGTATCAAGCTGCGATAGCTTCGGCTATCCGGTGGATAATAGCATCCTAATCTATATTAGGTGTGAATAATGACTTCTGCTATCTAAATATATCAGTTATAAGTAATTTGCAATTTTACAAACAAATATGATAGTTATAACAGCAAATATATGCACATACACAAGACTATCTATCTATATCTATACAGGAATAAATAGGAATATCTCTGTCAAAGATTACTCACAAATCTAAATTTAATTTTTTGCTCTTCTAGCTTCTATTTTGATCACCCTCGTCTAAATCTATATTATATTTATAGATCGAAATTTTTTCAGTTATTAATCTAAACTTTCTAGACTCCAAGACAAATTTTGCAATTTCAGGCCAAATAATATGAAAAATTATCAAGTGTGAATATCAGCTATGAACGGGATATTAAAATTATAGTCGGCAACTAGAAGTTTGAGGTAAAAAATAATTATATAATTTCCTATTACCTAGATAGATAACTATGGGAGAATTACAAAAACTTAAAATCTTACTTTACACCCTGACAATTTTAATAAAATTTAAATTTTCTTAATAATTTTTACAAAAAGATTATTGGTAAAGTATAAAAGCATAATATAAACCAAATTCAGGCAAAAAGTATAATCTTTTAATTCTAAGTATTTGCTTAGACTTTGCACCAGGCTATCCCTCAATCTGCTAAAATAAGGAGTATTTTCTCCTGAGAAAAAATATCTAAATTGAAATTTTATTGAGCAAACAAGAATGGAACTCTTGGAAACATTTTGGAAAAGTATTGAAGCAATCAGTATTGCTGGCATACCAGCATATAAACTATTGATTGCATTTGGCGTGTTGCTATTAACATTAATATTGCAGGGATTTATTGCTGGAGTAATTATTAAGTCTATCGAACGTCTTGCTGGTAATACTGAATCTGACTTAGACGATCAATTAATTGCTGCCATCAAAAAACCCTTAAGCTGGTTGGTTTTGGTAGGTGGACTATGGATAATACAGATTATTTTAGCAGAAGATTTAACTCCTCAGTTACAAGCAATTACATTGGATATCCTGACTTTAGCTGCTATTGCTCTAGTTGCTTATACAGTTTATGCTGTGGCTCCTGTGTTAGGTAAGGTGCTAGAGGTCTTAACTTTGCAGACTGAGACAGACCTTGACGACTTGCTGGTTCCCTATTTACCCAGACTATTTCGGACTGCAGCAATTATTGTGGTAATTATTAAAGCAGCAGAAGTATTTTTAGGAGCATCCGCAGGAGCTCTTGTTGGTTTGCTTGGTGGTGCAGGTGTTGCCCTAGGTTTGTTGTTGAAAGAGATTATTTATGATTGGTTTTGTACTATAGTTATCTATACTGATAGATTGTACAAACCTGGTGACTGGATATTAGTTTCAGGAGTATCTGGTTTTTTCCAGGTGGTGGAAGTAGGTTTAAGAACAACAAAATTGTATTCATGGGATTGGGCGTCTATTATTAAAATGCCTAATTCTCGAATGGTTTCCAGTGTAGTGGATAACTGGTCTCAACACAGAGGTGATGTTGAAGAGTGGGGGATTACAGGAACTTTGAAAATTGATTGCATTACAGCAGATAAAGTAGAAAGAATAATGGCAGGTATTGATGAAATATTTAAAAGTATGGGTACTTTTTTAGAGCATTATGTATACCTCTTAGGTATAGAAGGTAATGCTCGTGTGATTAAATACGTTTCATATCATCCTCCTGGTGGTTACACCGTTGCTAATGATAAATTTTACTTGGGTCTAATGAGATTATTGGAAAAAGAGGGTATTGCTGCTAATAATGTTTATATTATTAGTGACCAAGATACTTATGCAAAAAACATGAAAATAGACATCTCCAAAAATTAAAAATCAAATCAATTCTCATCCAGAAATTCTATCAAATCCGGTTAAACAGTTATAAATTGCTTAACTCAGGAGGAGTCAGGAGACAGGAGTCAACCCACCCCTAACCCCTCCCAGGAGGGGAAGTCTTATGGGAGAAAGAATCATAAAGATGAGCGTAGTTACAGAAGATAGGAAATTTTTTTTATGTCCAATTAAACGGATTTGATATTATCTATTCTTTCTTCCTATTCCCACTTAAGTGTTCCCTGTTCTCTCTTTTCTGGAGATGTCTAATGGCAAGTAAGAATAATAACTAAAAAGTAAGGTCTAAAGTTTTCCCTAGTTCAAGATAAAGATAAGAATTTTGGTATTTATTTAGCTCTAGTTTGGATGCTAAGTTTTCTCTAACTCTTGCAGATGAACTAATTACAATTGCTGAAGATGAAACATAATTTCAGTTATAGCAGGGAATAGGGAGTAGGGAATAGGGAATAGGGAATAGGGAATAGGGAGCAGTTGGAAAAACATTTCCGCCATCTTGATTCATCATTACAGCGCTTTTCAGTTGAGTAGACCACTAAATTCATTGTTAGGAGTCAGGAGTCAGGAGTCAGGAGTTAGGAGTTAGGAGGTAGGAGGTAGGAGGTAGGGACGTTGCATAAGGGCGTCCGTACGGAGGCACGGAGTTAGTATCATTGTGGTTTATTGATATGAAAACCGCTGTAAATATCTCCAGAAAAGAGGGAACAAGGAACAGGGAACAGGGGGGAGTAATTGATAATTTATGGATAAGAATTGATTTGATTTTTCATTAAAGAACAAAATTAACATTATTGATTATAATATTAAGTTAAATGTAAAGTTTTATAAATTAAAGGCCAAATAATGCAAAATCTGAGTTTAGAACAAATATCTGCTCAACTAGATAGCGAAAATTCCCGCGATCGCCTCCTTGCTCTTGCTTCTCTACGGGAAGTATCTGCGACTGAAGCGGTTCCTCTAATTAAAAAAGTATTATATGATCCCAATTTACCAGTACGCTCTATGGCAGTATTTGCTCTGGGTGTCAAACAGACAGAGGAGTGCTACTCAATTTTAGTAGAATTATTGGAAAAAGACGAAGATTATGGTGTTCGTGCTGATGCAGCAGGAGCTTTAGGTTATCTGGAGGATATTAGAGCATTTGAACCTCTAGCGCGAGCATTTTATGAAGATACGAGTTGGTTAGTACGGTTTAGTGCAGCAGTTGCTCTGGGAAACATAAAAGATAAACGTGCCCATGATTTATTAATAGAAGCGTTAGACAGTCAGGAGTTAGTAATACAACAAGCAGCGATCGCCGCTTTAGGAGAAATTGGAGACTTAGAAGCAGTGGATAATGTTCTGAAGTTTGCCTCTTCGGAAGATTGGTTGATTCGTCAAAGGTTAGCAGAAGCGTTAGGAAATATGTCTACTCCGAAAAGTGTATCTGCTTTGAAATATTTGGAAAAAGATACTCATCCTCAAGTATCTCAAGCAGCAAGCATTTCTCTGGAACGTTTATTAGGCTAGGTAGTCAGGAGTCAGGAGTCAGGAGGGAGAAAAAAGGTATTAGGAGGAAAAATTTTTGCGGTCGCGTAAGCGGAACGATGGCAAATTAAGCGAACATGATATTATCATTATTTCTTCTTTTCCGTGCCTTTTTCCGTAGGGACGTTGCGATGTAACGTCCCTACTATGTCAGGACTTACACAAAATATCAAACCATACACCACCTGTAGTTGTAGGGGCGAATGGCCATTCGCCCCTACATTCTGATTATTCCTTCTTTCCTAATTCCCTGTTCCCTAGTTCTTATTTAAAAAAGATAGAGGGTTACTTTTATTCTCAGCAAAACCCAGAATACCCCGATCGCAATATTGATACAGCAAATTCCCCTGATTATCAAATAAAAAAGTTGCACCTCTTTGAGTTAAATAAGCAGCATTAGGCACATAAGTTGACCAATTGCTCAGAACTTCGGTCATATTTCTTAACCTCAGTGTCGCTAGTTCAAAAGGACGTTGAAAACCTTTTCCTCCCGCCAGACTAAAAAATGAACCTTTTAGAGGTGGTAAAGGTTTAGCATGAATTACTTCATCATCATCAATTAGTTGAGGTGCTTTTTTATCCCCAGTATAACCTCTAAGCACTTCTGCTAAAGTACCCGGGCTACCAATACCCGCGCACATTATCATTAAATTTAAGAAAGCACTTTGACCTATATTTAATAAGGGGAATTTAAAAGTTAATCCCTGATATAGTTCTAATTCTTGATGTAATTTAGCATCTGGATCAACCAATAGTGATTCAGTCGGAAACCCAGTAAATTCACAAAATTTCTTACCAGAAGCATAATTACCAATACCAATTGCTCGTATTGTCACCCCTAATGCTTGCAATTTTGCTGATTCTCGTTGCAACCACCAAGCATATTCCAGATTATCAAAATCGCCCAATTGTGACCAAATTAAGACTAACACACGATTAACATCCTCACAACCACTGAGGATAGGTACAATCTGGCCATCACTAATTCTAAGACGTTGATTTTGCTTTAGGATCTGATAGATATTCATTTTCAGTTACCAGTTATCAGTTATCAGTTATCAGTATAAAAAATGTTCCATCTGAGCGCCATTGCCAAATCTTTCTATATTTCCCCATCTCCCCATCTCCCCATCTCCCCATCTCCCCATCTCCCCATCTCCCCATCTCCCCATCTCCCCATCTCCCCATCTCCCCATCTCCTCATCTCCCCATCTCCTCATCTCCCACACTCCCCACACTCTACTTTTTTCCTAGTAACCAATAAGTAACCATTTTCCCTCTACCTTTAACAGTAATTATTCCTCTTTCTTCAAATATATACTTATCTTTTAATAGTTCATAAGTGGCAGTTGTAACTTGAATTTTTCCAGGTTCTCCAGATGATTCCATTCTCGAAGCTACATTAACAGCATCTCCCCACAAATCATAAATAAATTTCTTTTTACCAATTACACCTGCTACTACAGGACCAGTATTAATACCAATTCTAATTTCAAATTGTTGACCAATATCTGTTGTAAACTTAATAATTTCCTGCTGCATATCTAATGCCATATTAGCGATCGCTTCTGCATGATTTTTTTTCGGTACTGGCAACCCACCTGCTACCATATAAGCATCTCCAATAGTCTTAATTTTTTCTAAACCATAGAATTCAGCAATATGGTCAAATTTAGAAAATATTTGATTCAGCAAGTTAACTAATTCTATGGGAGAAATTCTGGCAGATAGAGGAGTAAAACCAACAATATCAGAAAACAAAATTGTTGATTCTTCAAAATAATCAGCTATAGCACTGGTATCGTGTTTTAGTCGAAATGCAATAGCTTCAGGTAAAATATTCATCAGTAAGCGCTCAGATTTTTCTTGTTCTGCGTGTAATGCTGCTTCTGCTTTTTGGCGAAGAGTAATATCTTCCACAGTACCTTCATAATAAAGTAATTCTCCATTAAAATTACGGACAGCACGAGCCTTTTCAGAAATCCAAATTATACTACCATCAGAACAATAAACTTGAGATTCAAAATTTGATATTTCCCCATCTTGATTAATAGCATCAATAAATTCTTGTCTGCGGTTAGGGTTAACATATAGTTGTTTTTGAATATTAGTAATATTAGTAATTAATTGTGCAAAGTTAGAATAACCATACATTTTCGCTAAAGCTGGATTAGCACTTAAGAAATAACCATCAAGTGTAGTTTGAAAAATACCCTCAATAGAATTTTCAAAGATACTACGATATTTTGATTCTGCTGCTTGTAATGCTTCTGCTGCTTGTTTACGTTCTGTGATATCTTTAACTATTAAAAGTAGGCAAGATTGCCCATCCAGGCAAATAACTTCTCCTGATAATAACCCAACTGCAATTTGTCCTGACTTTAGCCTAAACTTAATCTCTTGATTGCGAATTTTACCTTCAGTTTCTAATGTTGTGAAAATGCCAATTCGCTCTTCAATATTTCCCCATAAATTCAGTTCTAATGCTGTTTTACCAATGACTTCTTGACGACTATAACCTGTAGTTTTGATAAAGCTTTCATTGACTTCAATTAATCTACCATCGGCAACATTAGTAATAGTAACTACATCTGGACTTGCCTGAAAAGCTAAAGCAAATTTTTCTTCTGACTGACGCAGTGCTGCTGTTCTTTCTTCTACTCTTTGTTCTAACTCAGCATTAGTTTTCTCCAAATTAATAAAAGATTCTTGTAATTGTTGTGCCATTAAATTAAAAGAATCTGCTAAGATATCTAATTCATTAACTATTTTGACTTCAATTTTTTGGTTAAGTTTTCCTCTAGCAATTTCTCTACTTGCATCACTTAAGAGCATAACAGGATAACTAATCCAACGAGAAGTTAAAATTCCTACTATTGTGGCAACAAATAAAGCGATTAAGCACAATTTAATTGTGGTACGAGTATTAACATTAATTTGATCCATAAAATCTGCTTCTGGAACCACAACTACAATCAACCAATCTAAATTTTCGCTATCAGAAAAAGGTACTACTTGTAAAAATTGTCGTTCGCCATTCAACTTAAATTCTAATTGTTGTGACTGGTCAATTTTACTAAATTCACCGAAATATTCTCTTAAATAATTAGCTGTATTCCTAATTAGATAATTATTAACATTTTCTGCTTTTATTCTTGTGACTTCCTGTTCTTTCAAACTAAATGGTTTTTGGGAAGTAGAAGAAGCAACTAAAAATCCAGAACGTTCCATAATAAAAGTTTGTCCTGATTTACCAATTGTCAAATTTTGGAGAAATTCTCTGATGTGAGAAAGAACAAAATCAACCCCAACTACTCCTATTAATTGATTATTATCTTGATAAATAGGTTGAACTAAAGTTACTTTAAGTCTCAGTTCTTTAAAGTCAGCATAAATATCACTCCAGGTTGTTTTTTTTGCCTCTACTCCACTTTTGTACCAAGGTCTAATTCTGGGGTCATAATCATTGCCAATTTCTAATAATTCTGTAGGGTTTCCCTGACTATCAATTCCAATACTATGAAATTTTCCTTTTGTAGATTTACCAGCTCTACCAATTTCCCATCGATTATTATTTTGCAATCCTAAACCAATAAATTCTCCCTCAGCACCACCAAAATAAATCGCAGAAACATTAACTGAATCAAATAAAAATCTTTGTCTCCAAAATTGCCGACTTAAACTAGCCGTATCCTGAATATCTAAATGACCTAAATTAATCGCATTTTGATTGATTTGAGCAATCACACGAGGTGCTTCTAAATAATTTTTTAATTTTTCTTGAATCCTAGTACTAACTTCATTTCTTAATTGAGTTGTTACTTCATTAACTGCTTGCTGGCCATTGCGTAGAGAGAGCCATCCTGTTAAACCTACTGCCCCAAAAATTAGAACTACGAAAGGTACTATTAAAATAGCTCGTAGAGGTATGCGTCTGCTCACTTTAATAGGGGAAGGGGAGTTAATAAACGTTGTGGGAGCCGAATTTATATTAATGGCCATAGGATTTGATGACTACCACTTAATTGTACTTGGTAGAGTCGATGGAGAGTATTATCCCTCGCACCTCTCCTTCAGAACCGGACGTGCGACTTTCACCGCATCACGGCTCCTAGATAATCTTAGGCTTTTGGCCTTTTGCCCATGTGGATATAATCGTGGCATGACTCATGTACTGCTAAAAGATTCTTA
>JBCDJM010000265.1:0-11137 GCA_038747755.1 Cyanobacteria bacterium P01_H01_bin.35 | reverse complement strand
TTTTGGCGTCTGTGCTGCTTGGCAGTGCGGCCGTGGTCATCATGGGCATACCGCGCAGCGCCTTTGTCGCGCCCTGGCGCTACCTTTTGCTCGGCCCTATTTCCAATTCAAAGCGATAATTTTCAATGACAGGATTTGCCAATAATCGATCGCAGATTAATTCTACTTGTTTTTTAGCAGTTGCTTCATCCTTTGCCTGAAGTTTCAACTCAATATATTTACCAATTCTAATTTGTTCTATATTTTCATGTCCCATCTGTGCCAACCCAGATTGAATTGCCGTACCAGCAGGGTCTAAAACAGATGGTCTTAGAGTAACATGGATTTGTGCTTGATATTGTTTTGTCACGTTAGTATAAAAGTTAAAATTTTAATAGAACTACTTTTAGATATTATCTGTTAATTTCTACCGCTCAACTAAACTTACTCAAACTTACTCAAAAACCTGAAAGCTTAGTTGAACGCAAGTTGTTCTACCACCACAGGGTCAAACGGCGAACCCTTGATAATTCATAATTAGAGATAGTTTTCATTATCCGTTATCCATTATCCATTATTCATTATTCATATTGGCCATGAAAAGCAATCGCACCCGGTCTCAAGAGCGTATTTTGAAATTACTAAAAACCCAGAAGCGATCGCTATCTGCTCAGGATATCCATTCAAAACTACGCAGATGTAACAAACCTCTGGGACTAGCCACAGTATATCGTTCTTTGGATGCTCTCAAGCAAGAGGGAGTAGTAATTGTGAGGACTTTGGCTAATGGTGAATCTGTTTATAGTTGTCTACAGCAAGACCAACATCATCTGACTTGTGTGAGATGTGGGACTTCTATACCTATTAATGAATGTCCTGTCCATTATTTGGAGGACAAATTGCAGGAGTCCCACAAGTTTAAGATTTTTTACCACACTTTGGAGTTTTTTGGACTTTGTGATAAGTGTACGTTAGCTAAAGATATTTCGTGATTTAGAATTTAGAATTATTAAATTTTTCGACGTTGCTGAATCAAGGTATGAAAATAAGAACTTAATAATTTCAAGTATTTGTTATTCAATAGTTTCGCAATTGCTAAAAAAATAAATTCATAGCCACCTATCAGCAACGCCAATTTTTCAATATCTACATTCTTAATTCTTAATTCAATTTGCTATACTAACTGCCAACTGAATTTTTGCCATCTGCCACAATAGAACGCATACCTTCTAAAGTTGCTGGAATATTTCGGGGGTCCATAAACATAACCTTACTACTGTCACTACTACCAATCTTCTGACCCATATCCAGATAATTTTGAGCTAATAAAAATTGCAGTGCTTCTTTTGCATTGGGGTCTTCACGAAGAGTTTTAGTAATAATTTCTAATGCTTCAGCAGTTGCTTGGGCATTCAATACTTGAGATTGACGTTCGGCTTTAGCTTTCAGGACAATTGCTTGTTGTTGTGCTTCTGCTTCTAAAACAGTTGCTTTTTGACGAGCTTGAGCATCAAGAACTTGTGATTCTGCTTTACCTCTAGCAGAGTTAATTGCAGAATCTCTTTCACCTTCTGAAGTTAAAATTGCTGCACGTTTTTGCCGTTCCGCAGTCATCTGTAATTCCATAGAATCTTGTACTGCTTTTGAGGGGCTAATATCTCGTAATTCTACCCTAGTTACTTTTACTCCCCAAGGGTCAGTAGCGATGTCTAATTCTCTGAGTAATACCTCATTAATTTCTGTACGAGCTGTAAAGGTTTGGTCTAATTCTAATTTACCCATTTCTGCACGAATTTGAGTTAAAACTAGATTAGTCATTGCAGATTTGAGATTTTCTACTTTGTAGTAGGCTTTCTCCATATCCATAATTCGCCAATAAACTACAGCATCTACACTAATTGCTACGTTATCTCTAGTAATACATGGTTGAGGTGGAATATCTAATACTTTTTCCCGAATAGTTTCTTGATAAGAAATTCTATCCAAAAATGGGATAACAAATTTCAAACCAGCATCTAATTTTCTACCATTATATCTCCCTAAAGTTTCAACTAAAGCTTCGTTCCCTTGATTAATAACTTTCACACTTCCGGCTAGACTTGAACCACCTAAAGCTAAAAATACGAGTAAAAAAAACTGTTCCATTTTTCATCTCCTAATTATCTAAATTAGTTGTTATTTCAATTAATTTTTATGGGTAGAGTTCAACTAAATAATTTAATAAATTTTATAGGAAAATCTCTTGACCCTAATAGACTACCCAAAATCAAAGATAATAGCAAAAAAAACTATTTCATTTTTCATCTCCTAATTATCTAAAATTAGTTGTTATTTCAATTGATTTTGGTTGGGCAGATAAACTGAAGAATGTAATAAATTTTCTGGCAATACAAATAAAGTATTACCTTCTCGTCTAACGACAATAACTTTTTCTTGAGCAGCGATCGTACTATCTTGGTCATCACATTGAGCACGCCAAGAATTACCTTCATAAAGTACCCTACCAGGCTGACCTGGTAATATTTCTGTTAAAGTTTCTGCTTCCTTAGCATCAGCAATAGTAGCTACTGTACGGTGGGGCAACAGACGACGGAAAGCAACAATAGAAGCTACAGAAAAAATCATCCACAAGGCTACCTGTAGACTCACACTAGGAATTAAAAGGGACACTCCTGCCACAACAAAGGCACTTAGTCCCATCATAAATTCTACAAAGGCCGTGGGTACAAGGAGTTCTAAAAAACAAAGAATTGCCCCAGCTAGTAACCAAAATATCGTTGGACTTAATAGCATGGATAAATGGGAGTCTTCAACAATTAATAATTAATAATTAATAATTAGGGTTTGCTGAAAAAGTATGAGTGGTAGGGGTAGGAGTCAGGAGGTAGGGACGTTTTGTTGCGCAACATGTTTGCGGAGCATTCCGGAACGGAAAACGCATTAATGCTCAAGCAACGTCCGTACAGAGTCAGGAGGAACAGAGAATTTAGAGGAGGCACGAGTAAGAATTATCTCATAATTTTTCTGCCCAACTCTTGCGTAAAATACTCAGCTTTTTCAGCTTTTCGGTCTAAAAAGCAGGTACTTTTTTGGATATAAAAAAGCTAAAAGCTTTATCTGTCAAGACTTTTATATTTAATCAGCAAGTCCTAATTAATAATTATCTCTTCTTAATAAAGAAGAGGATTGACCAAAAGTATTTTTTTCTTCTCTTGGTTGATTAGATATGGTGTTTAGCGTTCCGCACAACACGCGTTTTTTCTCCATAAATGGAGAGACTTTATACCTGAATTTTTCAGTAAGGTTAAATTTATTAGTAATTTTACGGAAAAATTACTCTAATTTGGTCACATCACTACCTATAATCATACCTTGACAAATAATTAGGTATATGATCAGTTTATTGTGAAATTTATCAAGATAGCTTTTATCTCAACATATCTTTGCGTTTTGACCCTGAGAAAGTCTTGTAAAAACCTTCTAATTTATTTATCAACAGGGAAAAAAACAATTCCTTACGAAAATCCTCAGATTAATTTTTAAATAGTAGAAATTTTGCCTTGATAAAAAGTAAATTGTATTACTTTTAACTTTTGACTTTTGACTTTTGACTTTTGACTTAATTCTATGATTACTTCTAAACCACGAATTTATTGTCCAAATAATAATTGTCCCAATCCATCTAACTCCTGGGGTTGCCAAGAGTGTCAAGCTTGCCAAACTCACTTAATCTATCGCTACTTATGGGCGGTTGCTCCAGGGGTTGAGATTTCTGTAGGGGAATTATTGGGCGATCGCTATTATGTTGTAGCTCCACAAGTTTGGCTGGATACTAAGCCTGGTAAAACTCCTTTTATGTATGAGGAGTTGCCAGATGATATTATACCTTATCTACACTTATATCCCCAGAGGCTTCATACCCCAGAGGTATATGGTTTTTATCAACATGGAGAAGACACTTATCCTACAGATATTCTGTTGTTAGATAACGTTCCTCTGGACTCTGAAGGTAAATTGTTTCCTCCTTTTGTGGAAGCTTGGCCCACAGCAACTCCTGTACGTCAGGTCTACTGGTTGTGGCAAATGATGCAGTTATGGAAACCTCTATCAGAACAGGGTGTAGCTTTTAGTTTATTTACAAATAATTTACGGGTAGAAGGTTGGCGGTTACGACTTTTAGAGTTGGATATACAAACCCGTAACACTAAACTTAGAGATTTTAAGATTTTTTGGTCAAATTTGATTCCCACTGCTCATCCTCATATTCAACAACCATTGACAGAGATTTGTCAGATGATTAGTGATATTGGGGATTCTTGTGAGGCGATCGCTCCCAAATTAAACCAACTACTATTAGAGCAGGCAGCCCAATTACCATTAAGTTTCCAAATAATGGGGGCTACAAATACTGGGCCTGTACGTCTACATAATGAAGATTGTTGTTATCCTACGGAACAAGATTTAGTTAGTAATCAGCTAGTACCTCACTTAGCAATGATTTGTGATGGAGTGGGTGGCCATGATGGGGGAGAGGTAGCTAGTCAACTAGCAGTACAGTCCATTAAAAGATTAGTGCAAAACCTATTGACAGAGGTAGGTGAACAACATGAGTTAACATCCCCAGACTTAGTAAGTAAACAACTGGAGGAAATTATTCGGGTAGTCAATAATATGATTGCCACGGAGAATGATGAACAAGGAAGAGAGTCTCGACAGCGCATGGGTACAACATTAGTTATGGCAATACAGTTACCCCAACAAGTAAAACCTTCCCCAGAATCAAATCCAAATAATGCCCATGAGTTGTATATAGCTAATGTGGGGGATAGTCGTGCCTATTGGCTAAGTAGAAATGCCTGTCAGTTGTTGACTGTGGATGATAATGTGGCTTCTAGGGAGGTACGTCTAGGACATTCTCTGTATTGGCAGGCTTTACAACGTCGTGATGGGGGTGCTCTGACTCAGGCTCTGGGTACAAGGGATGGGGAGTTTATTCGTCCCACTATTCAAAGATTTTTGATTGAAGAAGAGGGTTTATTACTTTTATGTTCTGATGGTCTGAGTGATAATGATTGGGTTGAGAATTCTTGGGCTGAATATACTCCCAAGGTTCTTCGGGGTGAAATTTCTCTGAAGCAGGCAACTGAGTCCCTAATTAATTTGGCGAATGAGAAAAATGGTCACGATAATACTTCGGTAGTGCTTGTCCACTATCGTCTTTCTCCAGGACAGTTGATTTTATCGAATGCTCCTACAGCACCACCCCCAGTCAGGGAAACTTTAATGCCAGAATTGTCTGAGACTTCTAAAGAACTTCTTTATGGTAATGATGAAGAAGGAGCGGAACCTGAGCCTGAGTCGGAAACTAACCCTGAGTCGGAAACTAACCCTGAGTCGGAAACTGTTACAGATCCTCCACAATTAAAACCCTGGATGTTTATGGTTAGTTTGTTATTAATATTGTTGGTAGCAGCAATTGTAGCGGTGTGGCGGAATTGGGAAAATTTTCAGTCAACTCCTGGCGATACTCCTGCACCTTGGCAAAATCCTATGATACCAGAGCCTTCAGAGCCTCCAATTTCTCCTAATTCTTAATTTTTACTCTTGTCTGTAATCTACCTTATGGAAAATATTAAATTAATTTTCTCCAGGTAAGTTCATCAGCAAACCCTAATTAGGGCTGTCTGATTAATTATGAAAGTATTGACATATAGAGACTTTAGGATTTTTTAGCCCTTAAAAAGTACGAGCTTTTTGGTGGATAGAGCTGCAAAAAGTTAGTATTTTTAGATGATTATGGGAGAAAAATTGAGGAATAATGTTTCGAGTACCTTCCCTATAATACCATTTCTCAAAAAGAATGCTATACTTGGGGGAAACTTCAACTATTAAGTAATTAACACTAGCTAAATAACTTTTTTACTAATTTTAGCTATGTTAATGTGAATTTTTCTTATTTTTCCTTCTCTCGTACGGATGTTGCTTGAGCATTAATGCGTTTTCCGTTCCGGAATGCTCCGCTTTCCATATCGCGTAGCGTTTTGCTGGCGCACAACTTTCCGTTCCGGAATGCTGCCTCTTACAGAGGAGCTGCGCTAACGCAAACGTATGTCGGCGACAGCCGAAATATAAAGCGGAAGCTCTGCGTCAACAAAACGTCCCTACTACCCTACTACCCTGCTCAATGAAGCGTAGAAAAGTTTTTGAGAAATGGTATAATTCTAATTCCTCCTGTCTCCTGACTCCTACCCTTACCCATAAAACTTGTTCAGCAAAGCCTAATTACACATCCTAATTGACTGTCAGTTAAGTGTTCCCTCCCTCAACTAGGAAATTCCTAAAAGCACAACTACTTACTTAGGGAATAGCAAAAAATCAATTATCCAATTTTTGAACTATATCTGGAAAGTTTAGCTCCCTCTATTTCCTTGCTCCCTACTCCCTAGTTTATATAAATGTGAATGCAGGGTAGGTTTTATGCAAAAATAAGGAAATTGTTAAATAAGTGTGTAATTTCTTCTTGAAGTTGCATAAAAATTTGTAGGAGAAGATAATAGAAGGTTTTATTATATGAAAGTAGGCGATCGTGTTCGCGTTAATAGTTCTGTTGTTGTTTATATTCATCCTGAACATAAAGGACAACCATTTGACATTAAAGAGCAGGAAGGAGAAGTGATTAGTATTGTCAATGAATGGAAAGGTAGACCCGTTAGTGCTAATCTGCCTATTCTTGTCCAATTTACAAAAAAATTTAAAGTTCACCTTAAGGAAGAAGAGTTAGACATAATCCCATAAATTAAGGTGAATGTCAATAGGTTTTATGGGGCGCTGTCCCCATTTATTTCTATATTTAGTATGGATATAGCAATCAGGAATTCAGATGTGAGAATTTGAGTCTTTACTTAAAAGAATAGAATATAGCAGTTATCATTTTCATTTTTTTTTCTATTTTATAACTTAAATCATATTGCTATAAATATTGAGCCTGTTTCTAGTAGTAAGTAGCAATAGCTTCAATATTATTTCATATCATGTCCGGTAGCATCGGTAATAGTTTCAGATTTTTTACTCTGATGCGTGGGTTTTTTACATATAATTTTGTAGTGCTATATATGTATTGCAATCCTATTTTAGTTACAGTGCTTTTCAGTTGAGTAGACCACAAAACTGTTGTAGGAGTAATGAGTGATGAGTAATATCATGTCCGGTTGAACAGTGATAAATAAATAACTAAGTCGGAGTCAGGAGTCAGGAGGGAAGAAAGAATAACAGGAGAAGAAGGAGAAAGTTTTTTTATAACTAATTATCCGGACATGATATAAGGAGTAATGAGCAAGGAGGTAGGGACGTTTTGCTGACGCAGAGCTTCCGCTTTATATTTCGGCTGTCGCCGACATATAAAGCGGAGCATTCCGGAACGGAAAGTTATGCGCCAGCAAAACGCTATGCGACATGGAAAGCGGAGCATTCCGGAACGGAAAACTCATTAATCCTCAAGCAACGTCCGTAGGTCCTAATGAGTAAGGAGTCAGTATGATTGTAGTTTATTCATCATTAAACCGCTGTATAGTATTTTGATGGTAGGGGCGAATGGCCATTCGCCTCTACAGTCCTCAGTGCTTAGGAGTCAGAATTTGCTCATGCTTTCAATTGAATTTAACTATTATAAAACTTGTTGCAACATAAGCGCGGATTGCTATATAGAAGCCATTTGGTATCTTGGCAAAGTTGCGAGTTTTTGGCTCAGGAGTCAGGAGTCAGGAGTCAGGAGTCAGGAGTCAGGAGTCAGGAGATTAAGAAATAAAATAGGGAAAAAAGGTAGAAAAATTCCCCCATCTCCCCACCCTCCCCACACTTCCCACACTCCCCACCCACATCATATATAAAAAAATAGATCCCTTTAGGGGTTCTATAAGTTTATTTCTGGTTATGTACGATAGATTAGTTTTAAGAAAAAACCGAAAATATTGATGTCACTACGCATTTTTTGTAATTCTTTTTGGTGTTGTTCAGCTACCGCATAATACCACTGACAATAATTGTTAAAGTCTTCTCTATATTTTACCTCTTGATAAAATTCCTGGGTAGTTTGATCAACTTGACAAATTTCTCTAACAGGTGAATTTGCTTCTGAAAGGATGCCTCTTAATTCTGGTTGCATCTAAAAGTAACTCCTATTATTGTTATCTATCTATACAAATATTTTGATTATAGCGCTACGCCCTACGCGCTATAAGCGTTAAAGATTTGGCAATGGCGCTCGTGAAGAGAACATTAGTCAAAAATACAAATATACAGGGCTTTAATACTTAGATTTTCAGCCCTGTATATGTTCAAATCAACCTAAACATTCAGCTTTTACTACCACAATAATTGATAGCTGACTGCTGACCGCTGACCGCTGAATGCTTATTTAGCTTTAGCCTCTTGACGCTCTTTAGCTTCCTTAATTACCACTTCTGCCACATTACTAGGACAAGGTGCATAATGGGAAAACTCCATAGAAAACTGACCCCTACCAGAAGTCATAGTCCGTAAGTCGCCAATATAACCAAACATCTCACTCAAAGGCACATCCGCCTTAATGCGAGCACCAGTTGCTGTCGAATCTTGAGACTTGATCATTCCCCGACGACGGTTAATATCTCCAATAACATCACCAACATGATCGTCAGGAGTAAACACATCAACCTTCATTATCGGTTCAAGTAACTGAGGAGCAGCTTTAGAGAAAGACTGACGATAAGCAGCTTTTGCAGCAATTTCAAAAGCGATCGCCGACGAGTCAACCGGGTGATAAGCACCATCCGTTAATGTGAACTTCATATCCACACAAGGATAACCAGCTAACATACCCTTTTCAAAGCTAAACTCAAAGCCTTTTTGGACAGCCGGCCAAAATTCTCTCGGCACATTTCCACCAGTCACCTTTGACTCGAACTGGAAACCAGTACCAGGTTCCCCAGGTTCTATCACATAGTCAATCTTACCAAACTGACCAGAACCACCAGACTGCTTCTTATGAGTATAGCTATCTTCAAGACGCTTAGTAATAGACTCGCGATAAGCTACCTGTGGTTTACCAACTTCCACATCAACCCCATAAGTCCGCTTCAGAATATCAACCTTAATATCCAAATGTAATTCACCCATACCCTTGATTATGGTTTCATTACTTTCAGCATCTGTCTCAACTCTGAAAGATGGGTCTTCCTGAACCATTTTACTCAATGCCATGCCCAATTTTTCTACAGAACCTTTGTCTTTCGCTGCCACAGCAATAGAAATTACCGGATCGGGGAACACCATCGGTTCCAAAGTAGCAGGTTGTTTGGGGTCGCAGAGAGTATGGCCAGTTTGCACATTCTTCATCCCCACAATAGCAACAATGTCCCCTGCTTGAGCAGATTCAATTTCTTCGCGGGAGTCGGCGTGCATTTCCACCAAACGTCCAACTCTTTCAGTCTTGCCTGTAAAAGTATTCAATATTGTGTCACCTTTGGACAAAGTACCGGAGTATATACGAGTAAAGGTCAAAGCACCATATTTATCGTCCATAATCTTGAAGGCCAAAGCACGCAGAGGCTTCTCTGGGTCAACATAGGCAAATTTACCAGTCTCGTTACCTTCTAGGTCAATCTCAGGTTGTGGTTTTATTTCAGTGGGGTTAGGCAAGTAATCCACAACTGCATCAAGTACCAACTGTACTCCCTTATTCTTGAAAGATGAACCACAGTAGGTAGGGAAGAAAGCCAGATCCTTAGTTCCCTTACGAATACAACGTTTGAGGGTGTCAATATCTGGCTCTTCTCCTTCCAGATATTTTTCCATTACATCGTCGTCTTGCTCAATAGCAGTTTCAACCAACATTTCCCGATATTTCTCGACATCATCAGCCATATTCTCTGGAACATCTTTAATCTCATATTTTTGTGGGTCTCCAGAATCATCCCAAACCCATGCTTTACGGGTTAGTAGATCCACAACTCCCACAAATTCAGTTTCAATACCAATAGGTAATACCATTACTAATGGTTTGGCCGCGAGTATATCTTCTACCTGCTTCACAACTCTATAGAAATCAGCTCCTGTCCGATCGAGCTTATTTACATAAATAATCCGAGCAACTTTAGAATCATTAGCATAACGCCAGTTAGTTTCAGATTGGGGTTCTACACCACCAGAGCCACAGAATACACCTACACCACCATCAAGTACCTTGAGAGAACGATATACCTCGATTGTAAAGTCAACGTGGCCAGGGGTATCAATAATATTTAATTGGCAATCTTTCCAGAAGCAGCTTGTGGCGGCGGACTGAATCGTAATACCCCGCTCTTGCTCCTGTTCCATAAAGTCTGTTGTTGCTGCACCTTCGTGGACCTCACCGATTTTATGAATTTTTCCGGTTAGTTTCAAAATTCTTTCTGTTGTGGTGGTTTTGCCCGCATCAACGTGGGCGAAGATGCCGAAGTTGCGATAACGAGTGAGGTCTTTTGCCATATTTAACTCTCTTGTTAGATGTTACAAATTGTACTATTTTAGTATTACACATAGGGGATTAATTTGACCAAACAATAAGGTCAATAGCCTCGCCTTGGATAGGGATGAATAAAGATCAACTTCAGTATTTCAAGTCTCTAGTTTCAGTAAGTGGTACTGAGAACTGATGTACTGACACTTGGTGTTTGCGGAGCATTCCGGAACGGAAAGTGTCACTACTAACTGATAGGCTGGCCCCTAGTTGAGGCTGGATTTTCACAATAATGGTATTAAATCCTATTTTATTCCCTTAGTTATATTGCTGATTGTAAAGTATATTGACCAAAAATTAGCGTTGGTTGGGCAAAGATTTGACCATTCTATAGGAGCATCTTAAGTCAAAAGTCAAAAGTCAAAAGTCAAAAGTGATTTATGACTGAGTTCAATGTCGGCAACCTATTTGTGTAGTGGATTATTTTATCTTAAATGTTGCAATAGAAAAGTGTCTGGAGATTGCTTTCCTAAGGTCATGCTTCGCAAACACTGTCGTTTGCTATCGCAAAGCTGCGCTTTATCCTGACGGACTGCTCCGCAAACATGTCGGCGACAGCCGAAACGCAATGAAAAATCTAATGCACTGTTTTAGCAGGAACAGTCCAGTAGTGTTATGGCGCTA
>JBCDJM010000264.1:0-11155 GCA_038747755.1 Cyanobacteria bacterium P01_H01_bin.35 | reverse complement strand
CTAATAAAGGGTTTTAGGATTTAGAAATGTCAAGAGCCTTAATGCGTAGCGCTATAACATATTTCCGTCATCCTGCACTAGGATATTTCCTTATCTTCAATTCCCGTAAGGTTTTAACCAGAGGTAATTATCAATTATCAATTATCCATTATCAATTGATGAATCATTCCCCTCTTCATCCTTTGTTATGTCATATTCAACTTTTTGATAATTCTTTATTAACGTTTCCTTATTTATATTTATTTGCCACTCCTGATTAATTTAGAACTTGTTTTTTAGGGGTGCATCTCATATTTGCCAAAATACTGTTTTCCTATTCCCTATTCCCTGTTCCCTGTTAAGTGTTCCCTAAAAGTGATAAATTTTTGGCTTTATTCAAAATTGACATGCACCCTTTTTTAGAGATTATTTGTTAAATTAGATTTAATCAGCAAGCCCTAAATAGTTATGTTTTCAACTATTCTCTATTCCCTATCTCCTTTTTTATATTTCCTAATAGATTCAATTTGTTACATATAATAAAAATGAAAACAACGACTATATGCTTTTAACTACATTTCCGAGCAAGCTATAGTAATTCTCACTTTGAGTTAGAAACAGATTTTGAATTTCAGGGAATAGGCATGGGGAATAAAGAATTAAGGAAGAGAAAAAAATACTTTACCTCATAAAAATGAGAAGCAATAAATATTTTTTATGAATCTGGAAAAGTTCTCTTTAATTCATCAATCAAATCATCAATCTCTTCTAGTGCTTGATTAACATCAATTCTGAGGGTACCTAAATCAGGCTTTTCTAGAAGTTTGACTAAAGATTCCCGCTTATTTTCAATAGTAGCTAATCTTGTTTTGATTGTTTGTGAGTCCATTGTAAATTCCTGATATACTCTAGTTAATACAGTATTTTAGTTTAACTCATTAACATCTTTATCTGAATTAACCCCTAATATTTTAACAGGAGATGTCAAAAACTTCAAACTAAAACTCAGAACACGACAGTGATTCTATATGACTTTTTCATTAGGGGCAACCAGGCACTGTTAGAGCGATCGTAGACCGTTATTTTTTAAAGCTTTGACTTACTAGAAGATTTATCATACTAATTATTGCAAGTAAACAAAGCTAATTTTCACATGATACATGATAAATATATACTTAATTATATAAAATTTTGATACCGACTTTTCCTGTCTCGTTAATCAAATTTCAATGTTAGTCCCCTAATCAAAGATCGGATTTTTACATATCTAATTATCAAAAGTCTCTAGTTCTTGAAACAAATATATATTATAAATGTTATAAATGTCTAAGTTACACCCAGATCGGGAAGCTAAAAGTGTTAGTAAAGACATATTAAAGCGAATTAACTCTCTGAAAAAAGAAAATGAAAGATTGTATAATATTTTAGGAATAGATGTTTGGGCATTAGCGAAGACTATGGATGAATTTCAGCCTGGATTTTGGGCAGCTTTTATGAAAAATCGAGATAAAGCTTTAAAAAAATTTATGGCTGATACAATTAAAAATAAGCAAAAAGATGATACTATCCCTCCTTTTCTGCGTTAATTTAACTTAAAAAACTTACGCATTTACGAAAAATATATAGCAGTACGAAATTGTTGGTAAAAATTTCTAAAATAGATACAAAGTTTGAACTTATTATCCCCTTTACCGAATAATTAAGGTAAAAAGCCTCTCACTCGCCGTGGAGAAACAATGAATTTATTTTCCTTTCAATCCAATCCGTTTTAGGGAGAGGTAATTATCAATTATCAATTATCAATTATTGAACTTGCTTCCTAATGCTACATATATTGTCTAGCGTACAACCACTTCTAGGATTGCTAATATGTAATTTTACATATCATTTAGATTCAGGATATATGTATTATACAAGTATCAAGGATATTTGATAAATTCTGAAAAATTAATTACTGACTTGATTTCAAAAAAATTAGAGTCAAAGAAAAAAAAGTTGACCTAAAATCATGATGAGGGTAAGATATTTATGGAAATTACTGACTTTTAATTAATTAATAATGAATAATTACCTCTGGTTGAAACCGTACTTGATTGAACCCTGGAGGAAATTCGCTCTCATTTTCTCCTTGAAAGTAGAGGCTTTAAATATTTGGGGATCAATTATCCATTGGTAATTAACTCATAGCTCACATAAAAATTTATAGTAGTTTAACTTAAAAATGAGACGTTTTTTCGTCTGAAACGGCCTCCATAGCAAGGAAGCTTTGTCTCAATCTAAAGTGAAATGACTATAAGTATCAAAATTTTGAAAGAAATTATATTCACACATTTAATGATATGCTACGCCAAATTTCATTAGCGACAGTCGGATTAGTTTTAGGTGGAATTATTTCTGTAATTGGAACAGCCGCTTACTTTACTAATAATCCCACACTTAATTTAGCAGGATTCTTTTATGGAATTCCTCTACTTCTAGGAGGACTTGCTCTTAAAGCTGCTGAACTTGAACCAGTACCTTTTACTCAATCAACTACTGAAGAAATCATAACTCTCAGGGAAAAACAGGCTACTCCTACTCAAAATCAAGTACGTCAAGATGTTACTCGCTATAGGTATGGCCAAAAAGTACATCTAGAAGAATCTCTTGCTCGCTTGGGTTTAAGTCCGACAGATGAGGAAAGACCCATACTAAAAGGATTAAGAGAAATAGCTATCAATGGTTATTATGCCTTAGTGCTAGAATTTGATTCTTCATTAATTACCCTAGACACTTGGCAGGCAAAACAAGATAAATTATCAAGTTTTTTTGGGCCAAATTTACAGGCAGAAGTAAGTCAACCGACAGAGGGAAAGATTAATGTTGCTCTAATAACTACTCCAGAAGTAGAAAAAACATAATTTTTAATTTCAATCCTCTAAGATTGAAGATTTGACAGAAAAAATTTGAGCAGTTTTCAACCTACTTTTCTAGACGCACCACATACCATTGGAGAAATTGGCCAGGACTAAATTCATACTCACAATAGGTATCTCTTAGTTTTTCAGCTTGAGCATCTAGGGAAGATAACTTTTGTAAATCCCTAGGTAAATTAGATTGTTGTTGAGCTATAATAATGCGCAATTTTTCTAGTAGTTCTATACTCGTTAGAAATTGCTCGGGTTTATTTGGCTCTAAGACTACATAGTTTTCTTCTTCGTACATTAGAGAATTAGGCATTTTTAGGAAGAAAATTTGTTAACAAGTATGATTCATTGATATTATCAAATAAAGTAAAATCAACGACTGTATATATTATGTTTTTATTATAAAAAACCAAGTTAACCTACAAATTATTAGAGGTTGACAAAATACGGATGTATTAGATTATAATAGAAGACTAATCAATTACTGGTATAGTAATGCTAAATTATTGTAAATGCTAAAGTCAAAAAATTAGTAAAAACGAAGTAGAGCAAATTATCAATAAATAAAATCAAGCAAAAATTAAGTTCCTAATTGTGACTCGAAAGCAATACTAAAAGAGTAACTATACTGACTGATAAAATAGTAGCAATTTGCACTTTCACCCATGATAACCCAATCTCAAATTTTAACACCTGAACCTAAGGAGCAAAAACCTTCTAAGGTAGAGGGCATAAAAGAAAATAGTAATTTCTTACGGGAACCCCTGGCAACCGAATTGCTGGAAGATACAACTCATTTCACTCAAGAAGCTATTCAAATACTAAAATTTCATGGTTCTTATCAACAACATAATAGAGATAATAGAGTTAGAGGGCAAGAGAAAGATTATCAAATGATGCTTCGCACCCGGAACCCGGGTGGGTTGATTCCGCCACAACTTTTTCTCACCCTAAATAGTTTATCTCATGATTATGGTAACGGCACACTTCGTGTGACGACTAGACAAGGTTTTCAGATGCATGGAGTATTAAAGAAAAATCTGAAACAAGTCATATCATCTATTGTTAAAAGTATGGGTTCGACACTAGGTGCTTGTGGGGATTTGAATAGAAATGTTATGTCTCCTCCAGCTCCCTATAAAAATCGTCCTGAATACGAATATGCTAAAGAGTATGCTAATAAAATAGCAGATTTATTAACACCACAAACAGGAGCATATTACGAAATTTGGCTAGATGGAGAAAAAGTAATTAGTGCAGAAGAAGCTCCTGAAGTAAAAGCGGCTAGGCAGCGCAATGGTAATGGTACGATATTCCCTAATAGTGAAGAACCTATTTATGGTACTCACTATATGCCGAGAAAATTTAAGTGCGCTGTAACAGTACCAGGGGATAACTCCATAGACCTCTATACTCAGGATGTTAGTATGGTTGTAATTACTAATGAAGCAGGGGAATTAGAAGGATTTAATGTTTTAGCAGGTGGTGGTCTAGGTCGCACTCATAAAAAAGAAGATACTTTCCCTTGTTTAGCTCAAGAGATTGGATATGTGGTTAAAGAAGATATATTTGATTTTATCAAGGCTATAGTAGCAACTCAAAGAGATTATGGCGATCGCAGTACCCGTCGCCATGCTAGAATGAAATATTTAATTCATGACTGGGGAATAGAAAAATTTAAGGCCAAGTTGGTAGAATATTTTGGAAAATCTATCGCTCCTTTTAAACCTCTACCAGAATGGAAATATTTAGACTTTCTCGGATGGCACGAACAGGGAGATGGAAAGCTTTTTTTAGGAATTTCTGTAGAAAATGGTCGCGTTAAAGATGAAGATTCATTTCAGCTAAAAACAGCTCTGCGAAAAATAGTTAGTTTGTTTAACTTACCAATGTTGTTAACAGCTAATCACAACATTATTCTCTACGAAATTGAACCACGGCAGCAAAAAGCAATAGAACAAATCTTTACTCAGCATGGTATTAGTAAAGAAAAAGATATTGACCCTTTGGTGCGCTACAGTATGGCCTGTCCTGCTTTTCCTACTTGTGGATTAGCAATGACAGAATCAGAAAGGGCATTACCTGGCATATTGGGACAAATTAGGTTATTGTTGGACAAGGTGGGACTAGGACAGGAGCATCCAGTAATTAGAATGACAGGATGTCCAAATGGCTGTGCTAGACCCTACATGGCGGAATTAGGATTTGTCGGTAGTGCTCGTGATACTTATCAGATTTGGTTAGGGGGTTCGCCCAACCAAACACGACTGGCAAAACCTTATATCGACAAACTGCATATCAATAATCTGGAAACTGAGTTGGAACGAATATTTATCTATTTCAAGCAACAACGTCAACCAGATGAGAGTTTCGGTGATTTTTGTAATCGTGTCGGTATAGAAGCCATCCGTCAGTTTGTAACCAACTATCAATCTATTTTCTCAATGAATACAGAAGATATTAACAATTCAAGTTTTACCTCAATCAATTCTGAAAATAATATTCCAGTAGTTACAGATGGTACTGAGACAACTTCAGAAACTCAAGCTCAAGAAGAAGTGGTAAGTAAAAGTCTGGAAAATAATCAGGAAATGACTCCTATTAATTCTCCGGTAACTTCACCCGCTAATGTTGATAATAGTAGTACATTAGTAACTCCATCAACTACTGTGAGTCAAACGACAACTACTACTACTGAAACTCAACCTCTAAACACTCCTCAAACTCTAAAAACTTCTGTTTTTAGTAGTGACAATAATACAACAACACCCCCAACTAGCACTGTTGGTCAACCAGTAACACCTACCACTGTTGGTCAACCAGTAAGTCAAGCAGTAACACCTACCACTGTTGGTCAACCAGTAAGTCAACCAGTAACACCTACAATACCTAACACTGTTGGTCAACCAGTAAGTCAACCAGTAACACCTGCAACACCTAGCACTGTTGGTCAACCAGTAAGTCAACCAGTAACACCTACAACTGTTGGTCAACCAGTAACACCTACAACTGTTGGTCAACCAGCAAGTCAACCAGTAACACCTACAATACCTAACACTGTTGGTCAACCAGTAAGTCAACCAGTAACACCTGCAACACCTAGCACTGTTGGTCAACCAGTAAGTCAACCAGTAACACCTACAACTGTTGGTCAACCAGTAAGTCAACCTGTAGCATCTCCAGAACAGCCTAAAGATACTAGCAAAATGCGACATCGGGTTAGTGTGAGGGATGAAATCTATACCAAGTTAAAAGAAGAGTCTAAGCGTCAGGGTAAACCAGTAGTTCAATTAGCAACTGAAGCAATTGCAGAATATCTGGAAAAAATCAGGAAAAATGAAAGCTTAACTACTACTGATGAAACGAATTTTTAGGTAACTATTCAGCTATCGGCTCTAAAATCTGATTTGTCAACTTAGCTAAAAGTCTTATATTAGATAGCTTTTAGTAATTTTGGGCTTACTTAAATACTTGAAAAGCAAACAAGTAAATGGAAATAGTTTTTTTGCTATTTCCATTTAATTAGAAAAGGCTAGTTTTATTATGATTTATAGCAGTTTTTATGTTTTTTAGAGTACAGAGCTTTGGGTTTCAAGAAAAAAGGCTTTAGTTATCTAGGAGAGAAGGAAGAAGTAATGCAAGTCTACCTTTGTGAAAACCGTCATAACATTAAAAATAACTAAATACTTCTTTCACACATTAGCAGTTTGTTACTGTATCTATAAATCAGATTAATAATAGAAAGTGAAGTAGATTGTATAGCGCTACGCGCTAGGGAATAGGGAATAGGGAATAGGGAATAGTAGACTAATAAAGGGTTTTAGGATTTAGAAATGTCAAGAGCCTTAATGCGTAGCGCTATAACTATTAAATTTTTTCAATAATTTTTCAATAATGGCTGATTTGCAAAGATTAGCGATCGCTCCCCAGCAAATTTATAAACAGAAGGTTTTTTTAACTGTTGAACAACAGCATTATTTAGGGCGAGTGTTACGACTGGGGATAGGAGACGAGTTTATTGTAATGGATGGTGCGGGTAAATGGTGGTTAGCTAAACTTACACCAGATATTTCTGGAAAGGCTGAGTTAACTGCTGTTTTAGAACAAGAAATTTCGATTCAAAATGAACTACCAATAGAATTAACTCTAATTTCTGCTTTACCTAAAGGAAATTATTTTGATGAAGTTGTGCGACAAAGTACGGAATTAGGGGTAACTGATATTTTGCCAGTTATTAGTTCTAGAACTTTGCTTAAACCTAGTCCGCAAAAGTTAAAAAGATGGGAGAAAATTGCTAGTGAAGCTGCAGAACAATCAGAGCGTCAAGTAGTTCCAAAAATTAGAGAAATTGTAGAATATTCTGTCGCTTTATCATTATTTGAGAACCAAACTTTATCTACTAATTATCATAAATATATATGTGTTGCTCGTGATAATTACCCGCTTTTACTGGAGAATTTATTGGATACTGAATCAGTAGAATCAGTTGTAATTGCTACTGGTCCAGAAGGAGGTTGGACTAATGGGGAAATAGAAGCAGCGATCGCTACAGGTTTTCAAGTTGTTTCTCTTGGCAAGCGTATACTTAGAGCGGTTACAGCTCCTTTAGTGGCATTGTCTCTAATTGCTAGTGTATTGGAAAAAAGCAGGGGAGTAGGGGAATAGGGAAGATGGTGTATTGGAGTATAGTCATTCTGAATAAGACTGGGACGAGTGTTTCTTTCTCAGAAAGGGTTTCATCGAAAAAAGTGTTTCATCCTTATTTGAAATGACTATATTTTTTAACCTTTTTCTTGTATTGCCTAATTCCTACAGATTGCTCCTGAATCAAAAATTTAATCAAGGTTAATATTGCAAATGGCTTTGATAAAGCTCAATTAAGCACTAAACTACAAGTTTTTCAGTAAAAAACGTAATTAGGGTTTGCTGATTAAATTTCAAAGCATTGACAGATAAAGATTTTAGCCTTTAATGATCTTGAAAAAGTGCAAGCTTTTAGCTCTAAAAGGTTCAAAAAGTTAGCATTAAAGGCTCACTAGGAAAGAAAAATTAACAGACCATTCTTCTGACTACTTCCTCTACAGCTCCCATTCCTCCTGACTCCTGACTCCTACCCTTATCAAAAGACTTATTCACCAAACCCTAATTACTGAAATTGCGATAGAACTCGGTTTCCCTACGCGAACGCACTTCTAGTCACTAATTCTCTTTTTCATTTTAATAAGCACCTGCGCAGAGCGACAGACTTACCTCAAAAATACACGAAAATTTCTTCAGAAGCAAGCACCCTGTATTTCTTACATATCAGCACTTTTAATAAATGGCCAACAAAACAGCGATCGCACCCAAATTACGCCTATTTTTGACCCCAAAGAGCTACTTTCAACTTTTTTGGGAAAATTTAGTTTAAATTTTAAATATATTCAATAATTTTGATAACCTTAATTTATATCAATGTTTGTTAAGCAATTACTCAACTTTAAAAAGCTTACAGACAAAGCTTTTCAGAGGATAAAACTGGAAGTATATTTTCTATAGAACCCCTGAAGGGATCTATTTAAAAGTAGATGGGGAGGTGGGGAGATGGGAATATGGGGAGATGGGGTGTATTAGATATCTCCCACTCATCCCATCATCAAATCAATTATTACCCATTTTTTATCAATTACTTCTGCTGATCAGCTATTTTCTGGAGATACGCTTAGGGCTTCTATAGATGTTTAATGATGACTATTGCATAAGTCAAAATGGCAATGATAGTATCTTGATTAAGAAGGCAAAGTAGAAAGTAGAAAGATTAGAATAGATTTGGAAAAAGTACATACATTGATAACTAGGTTTGATATAACCTCGAATTTAAAACTTTCAAAGTAAAACTTTCATGTAAGAATTTCCAAATCTACCTAATTAAAACCGTGCATTTTTTATAAAAAATCCCAAATATTACAAGACTTACACAAAAACAATATATATAGCAATCCTAAATGATTTGTGAGAATTTTTATAGTAGTTAAGATTGATGAAAAACCTTCAAAATTATGACTCCTGACTCCCTCCTGACTCCTGACTGCTGACGCCTAACTACAAAAAAAATATTACAATTGAAATAGGATTGCCATATAGTAAATTCAAACTATCAAATATGAAATAAGTAGTGTTTATAACTCATGGATTGCGTAATTTTTGTTATAAATAGGAAGCTTAAAATTATTTCCCTACTCTTCCCTTTTTCCGAGATATTTTCTGGCAACTAAAATAGGAAAACCATAGATGAAAGAAATTAAAGAAGTTGCGACTCTGCTAGAACAAAAAAATTATCAACAGGCAGCCAAACTACTAAAAAAATTACAAAAAGAACATCCTCAAAATTTATGGGTGCAACTATATATTGGGAGGTGGTATGAAGAGATAGATAAACTAGAATCAGCAGAAAAATTTTATAGAAAATTGCTCAAAGATGCAACAAACCCACAAGTAGTTATACAAGCACGTCAAGGTTTAAAAAGAATAGAAAATATCGAAAAAAATCGCCAACAAGAAGCGATCGCTGAGGCAAAATCTAATCCAGAAAATATAGAACCAGGATTACTTATTATTGAGCCAATTAGCAAAGAAAATAAACAGGAAGCAGTTAAAAATCTGGCAAGAATTATGAAAATTGACCCCTACTCTGCCAGAATGCAATTACAAAATAGAGGTTGGAGAATTTATCGAGTTGGAGCAATTGGAGAATTAAAAGTTTATGGTGAAGAAATGCTCAAAGCAGGTATTCCTGTATTTTGGGCAAAAATATCAGATATTGAAAAGATACATATTTTCAGAGTGCAATATTTTCAATCTATTTCTCCCCAGGCAAATATTGTTTGTTTAAATGAGCAAGATCAAATGGGGAATTTGAATTTTGACTGGTCAGAAGTAGTAGCAAAAGTTGAAGGATTATTACCTATTTTTATGGATGCAATGGATTACGATCCTAGGCGACGTTCTCAAAAAATTCGTCATAAGAAAATGACTCAAGATCATGCAAATATATTAGACTTACATCTTCCTAGTCGCCGTAGCATTATTAGATTTTGTGACCAAAATTATCAATATCAAAAAGGGATTACTCCTAAGATTAAGACTCAAGAGCAATCCCTATTAACACAACAAAATACCAATAGAAGTAAATGGAATGAGTTAGTAAATATGATTGACCAAAATTTAGGTAAAGTGGAAACTTGGTCTAATTTTACTCCCTTTGGAGAAGTGACAAGTCGAGATTATACACAACTATTAAGTCGTCTCAAATCTCACATTGATATATCCCGTAAAATCGAAACAATGTGGGACCCAGCTTTTCAGTTATATAGTAGTTTAGTATTCTTAAAAACTTAGGGTTATGACACAGTAATTATTTATTTCTCAGCTAATTATTGATTCACCCCTTAAGAAATTTATGAGTAATTTACCAGTCGCCAGGACGTTTAGGAAATTCTCGTATCTCTCAAATTTAGTCACACCAAAAATTTAACTTCTAACTTCTGACTTTATCTATAAATACTATCTTGGTAAATTCATACTCTTAGCCATGCCACGGAACATAGTCATATTTGCACCAGGACGACGACGTTTAGCAGTAGGTGTCGGCATCAAAAAGTTAGGAGCAAATAATACTACCTCTTTTGGTTCCTCGGAAGTTGTAGAATTTGTTATGGCAGGTTGTGGTGCTGGTACTTGAGAAACGGTAGATTGTTGTTTTTCAGCTTTTTTAGCAGCTTTAGCTTCTTTTTTTGCTTCTGCTGCGGCAATTTTTTCAGCTTTTTTAGCGGCAGAAAGTTTGGCTTTTGTCTCTTTTGGAGTTTCAGAAGTAGCTGGTTTAGTTTCTGTTTTTGTAGATGCTGGTGCTGTTACAGTAGCTTGAGTTGATTCTTGCTTGGGCGCACTTTTTCCTTTTGTATCATCAAATTCTAATAGATACTCTGATTTTTTTCCAAAAGGAAAAATACCGAAAATTCCGGCAAATAATCCTCCGATAAAAGCTAACATGATTTTTATCTCCTAAAATGATTTTTTTGTAGTATTGCTTACAGATTAATACTGTACGCTCAGGTTGTGACATGGCGCAACTTTTATTCATATTTCTTTATAAAACTTTACATTAAGTACAATGACGTAGACTATAAATGTAATGATTAGGAAAACTGGGAGGTGAAAAAATCAGTAATTGCTTACCAAATTCGGAGGTATAAAACCTGTCCATTCATGGATAAAAAAGAAACAAATTCCTT
>JBCDJM010000263.1:0-11179 GCA_038747755.1 Cyanobacteria bacterium P01_H01_bin.35 | reverse complement strand
TGATTTTTCAGCCAATAATCAACCCAAAATCTTAACTTTTTGAGTTCCCTAGAACGAAAACCTTGTACTTTTTCAAGACCTAAAATTGCTAAAACTTTTATCTGTCAATGCTTTGATATTTATTCAGCAAACCCTAATTAACAATTATATAAAGTATATAAAGCTCCTAGTAGGGCTTTAGCCCGATTTATCTTCGGGCTAAAGACCTATTATACCAATTTGAAAAATGGCTGCTATGGAAAAATCTATACCAGGTAAGGATTTCCAGTCACTCATTTGTAATATTCTTTTATCAAATTCGTATTACAAACAAAAACTTTTTGATAACTGATTATCCATACATGATATAACAATTCATAATTAATAATTACTTCTTCTTGAAAAGAAAATAAAAAAATTGAGTAAAAGGAAAAGATTTTCTTGATTCTTCCTGAAAAAAAGAGGCTTAAAATTTAGTTATGAATCATTTTTTATACATATAGAAAAATTTAGACCTCAATAAAAATTGATGCAGGTAAGTGAAAAAATAACAAAAGTTGCCTCCTTTGCAGAAATTTGGGAGTGTAAAACTACTGGTAATAAATCTCTACATACCACTATTGAGTTTAAGTCTGGAGAAGTGATTAGTAATTTTGGCAATAAAGAAATTCTAGATAAACCTAATTATTTAACTGTGCAAATAGGCGATCGCGAACATATTATGCTCGATCCAGAATACCTGCAATATACAGCGTATTCCAGCTTGATAGGGACACTGGCAATAGTATTTTAAATACTTTTTGAAGTATGGAATTAAGTTTTCATTTTTCCATACGCAAATCTATTATAATCACTGTACCACACTTACATGGAATAGGCTGTATTAATCATAGTTGCAATCCTAATGTTTTTTTATACTACAAATATGGTAGTGATTGCCTTACGAAATATTGAAATAGCAGAAGAATTTACATTCTTTTATTCATCAACAGAATGGTCTATGGATATTCGATCTTTGTATATAAACTTGTTATAATCAAATTAAAGAATATCTATTCTAAAGATTTATGAAAAAGAATAGATAGACGTTATTATTGTTTTGTTTCGATACTGAAATCTGCTAATCCATTAAATTCACCAAGGAAAAAAATGAAAAAAATAATTACAGCTTGCTTATTAATATTTATATCAATCAATATTATAAAAATACCAACTGCATTAGGAGCAGAAATAACAAAAGGTGGAGAACTTTTTCAGATTCATTGTGCAGGTTGTCATGCTAAAGGAGGCAATATTGTTAGATGGTGGAAAAACTTAAAAATAAGGACTTTGAAAAAAAATAAATTAGATTCTGTCGAGGCGATCGCTTACCTAGTTAAAAATGGTAAAAATAATATGTCTGCTTACAAAGATCGTTTAACAGAAACAGAGATAGAAACTTTATCTGATTATGTGTTGAAGCAGGCAGAAAATGGTTGGCGTTGATAGAAATATGTATGAAAACTTTCAAGAATTAAGAATTAAGAATGCGCGAATTACCTCTCCTTGAAAAGAAGAGGATTGACGAATCGGAAAATTTTTATTTATTATCCCCTATCCAAAAACAGGCTTTAAACCACAATATTTCGGTAATCTTTAATATATAAAAATATGGTCTTTATGACTTAACAATATTTCCTGGTTTTACCGAATCTTGGAGAAGCATAGTCAAGAATATTTGTCCAAATCTTAAGGATACTATAGAATAGTCGCTAAATAGATGGAAAAAATTACTCAAACAAAGACAGAAAAATAGTTCCATGGATTCAACTCTTCAATAACTATAATCCTTATACAGCAAAGATATTCGCAATTTTTTAGCTTATAAAGCGACGAGTCTTATATTTAGTTTTAACTCAGGTATACCTCAGTAGGGACGTTCGATTGAAGGTCTCGACAATAGTTTGTGTTCTTAGGCGAGGGATTTATTACTCTATTAATTAAAGATTTTCCCAAATCTCCATTGACTAGGTGTAAGATTTTGATTATGATAATGATTATAATAAATTATTTTATAATTTAAATGGCCACAAATCAAGGAAATCAGCCTACAGAATCTCTCCAGTTAGTCAATAACTCATGTTGATCGGGAAAATTGACTAGCATTGTGACTGATTCTCTTGTTAGTGAAAAAACGACCTGACTCGATTGTATTCTTCAAAATAAATAAGATTTAAGAGTAGCTCTCTTAGTCAATGAATTTAACAATGATGAATAATTCACTACAATTAGATATTCCTAAAAGAGGGATGCCAGTAACAATAGTAACTGGATTTCTAGGCAGTGGTAAAACAACCTTGATCAATCAGATTTTGCATAATAAGCAAAATTTAAAAGTTGCAATATTAGTTAATGAATTTGGGGATATTAATATAGATAGCCAGTTATTAATAGATATTAATGACAATATGCTAGAACTTAGCAATGGTTGTATTTGTTGTACTGTAAATGATGGATTAGTAGATGCAGTTTACCAAATTTTAGAAAGTGATAAAAAAATTGATTATTTAATTATAGAAACCACTGGTTTGGCAGAACCTTTGCCAATTATGTTAACCTTTTTGGGTACAGATTTGAAAGATTTAACTTACTTAGATTCTGTAATAACTTTAGTAGATTGTGAAAATTTTACACCAGACCATTTTGATAGCGAAGCAGCTTTGAAACAGATTGCTTATGGGGATATTATTTTACTAAATAAAACAGATTTAGTTTCCCAAGATCGAGTAGATTATTTAGAGTCTTATATTAAAACTATAAATAATGGAGCTAGGGTTTTAAGAAGTAAGTATAGCAAGATACCATTATACTTAATTCTAGATGTAAATCTATCTAAGCTTCAGCCTTATTTTCTAGAAGACAATAATCAGGATGAACTACAAAAAAAACCTAAAAATCATCTCATAAATGATGGCTTTACATCTATTTCATTCCAAAGTAAAAGACCTTTTTCTGTAGTCAAATTTCAAGAGAATTTTCTAGAGGAATTACCAGAGAATATATTTAGAGCAAAAGGAATTCTTTGGTTCCAAGAAAGTGAATTAAAACATATATTTCAATTGAGCGGTAAACGCTATGATATGCAAGTAGAGGAATGGTCAACTACTCCGACAAATCAGTTAGTATTGATTGGCCGAGATTTGAATCCATTAATGATTCAACAAGGCTTAACAAACTGTCTCACTATGTGATAAATTAATATTGGGGATTATCAGAGAAATTACAGATAATAATCCTCTTAATAAAGAGGATTATTATGTGGTAAAATATCTCCTAAATTGTCCGATAAAATCTTAAGCTTAAAGCCTTTTAACTATGACTTTACCAGTAATTCCAGAATTTGTTTCTACCGATGACTTGAAAAGAAAATCTCAGCCTCCTGTTACAGAAGCTGAAATGGTTCAAGCAGTAAGAACCTTACTAATAGGATTAGGAGAAAATCCAGATAGAGAAGGATTATTAGATACTCCTAAACGAGTAGTAAAAGCACTAAAATATCTCACTTCAGGTTATCATCAATCTCTAGATGAATTACTCAATGGAGCTGTTTTTAATGAAGATACCTCTGAAATGGTTTTAGTTCGAGATATCGATCTATTTAGCTCTTGTGAGCATCATATTTTGCCTATTATTGGTCGCGCTCATGTAGCATATATTCCTAATGGAAAAGTAATTGGACTATCAAAAATTGCTCGAATTTGTGAAATGTATGCCCGACGTTTACAGGTACAAGAACGTCTAACAGCACAAATAGCTGATGCACTTCAAGGATTACTTAAACCTTTAGGTGTTGCTGTAGTTGTTGAAGCAACTCATATGTGTATGGTTATGCGTGGAGTAGAAAAACCAGGTTCTTGGACAACTACTAGCGCTATGCGTGGTGTTTTTGCTGATGAGGTGAAAACTCGTCAAGAGTTTATGAATTTAATTATGCATCGCCCTAGTTTTCATTAGATTTTTTAAGTTAAGCGACAATAACAAAAAGTTGCTTGATATTAGAATTCCTGATGATGATCAGACATAAGGATGCTAATACTCAAATCATAAAGGAAGAAAGTTTTTAGTCTATACTTAGAATTTATCCTATTGACTTACTGAGTAGTTAAGTATCAATAAATGTAATGAGGGTAGGGGGGGTTTAATAGACTAAATTGTGCTTATATCAAATATTTTGTTAAACCCGCCCCTACAATTTTTTCAATGTTTAATTAGGGTTTGCTTTTGGAAAATCTTTTGGTAAGGGTAGGAGTCAGGAGTCAGGAGGAATGGGGAATGAACGAGGAGGTAGGAGTAAGAATTGTAAGAGTGATTTTTCTCCCATAGTGAGCCTTTAATACTAGCTGTTTGAGGATTTTCAACTAAAAACCAGGTACTTTTTTCGACCCTAAAAATCCTTAAACCTTGATATATTAATACTTTTATAATTAATCAGCAAGCCTTAATTAGACTTACCTATTTACCACTATCCAAAAATTCAAATGTTGCTTATTACCTAGTTAGTATTGAAAAAACAATGACATTGTTATAGTTATAAATTGTTAAATTAGACTTTTCAATTTCAAATTTCTTTCTCGTAAAACTTCAGCATAAAGCATTTCCAATTGAGTAATATTTCGACTCAAAGTATAACGTTCCAAAACCCTTTGCCGAGCTTTTTGCCCCAACAGAATACTTAACTCAGGATGATCCCTAAACACAGGTAATAAAGTTTGTAATTGGCTAGTAACATTATGAGTATTTAAAATTATACCAGCTCCTTTTTCCAACACCTCACCATCAGCGCCCGCATCTGTAGCTATACAAGCTAAACCACAAGACATTGCCTCCAATAAAGCCAAAGATAAACCCTCTACTAAAGAAGGTAAAATAAATACATCAGCACCACGCAAAATTTCTATCCTTCGTTGCTCATCACTTACATACCCAAACCAACTAACCCCCTGAAGATCCCCATAAAACATTTCTAGAGAAGGAGCTAATGGCCCATCTCCAACTATCGCTAAACAACTATCATTATCCATATCCGAATGTTTCCAAGCTTTGAGCAGAGATTCAACATTTTTAGCAGTAGAAATTCGGCCTAAATAAAGAAATACACGATTAGCATTTAGTTCTCTCTTCAAATTAGATGCACCAGGAGAATACTTATCTGCATCTACTCCATTAGGAATAACTGCCACTTTTTTACCAGGAACCCCCAATTTAATAAATAAATCTTTTTGTATTTCTGAAAAAATAATTACTCGGTCATAATTTGCTAGAAAAGGAGCATAGAGTTGATAGGCTAAAAATTGGGTTCCAGATTTAATATTTCGTGGTTTACTATCAAACTGGGCATGAAAAGTTGCTACCAAAGGAATATTTAACTCCTCACAAATTTCAGGTAACAAAAAATCTAGAGGAGATAGGGTAAGAGATGCGTGGACAATATCAGGCTTAAGTTTCTGTAGAGCCTGACTTAAGACTTTACTAGATTTAAGACTAGGTATGGTGTAACCCTGAGATTTATAGATACAAGGTAGAGACACTTCCTGAAACTTTGGCCATTTGTCAGGTTCACTATCTTCAGTTGCAAAGTGAAGGAAGCTAACCTGATAACCTCTATCCAATAGAGCATTGGTTATTTCTCTGGAGTAGGTAACGTTGCCACAAAAAGGATATTTTTTTCCAAGCCAAGCAATATGCATTCAGATGAACGGGCAGATATTATTATTGAGCGATTTTATCGTGAACAGACAAAAAACGTCTCGGTCTGTAATAATACCACCTACCACCTAAAAAGTTAGATTCAGTCTAGCTATTAGTCAGAAGTTGTAGGGGTGAATGGCCATTTTCTCCCTACAACACCCATGGAACCTCAGAATTTTTTTTGGTCAACTTTCCTTATTTTAGCGATCGCCACTGTGAAAAGTTTTAATTATCAATCTGAACTTCTAGTTTTAAATTTTTCAATTTTGTCATCAATCTCTGACAAAAAATGGCAAAAATTCCCTGAAATAGCTAACATAATTTCAATAGTTTCAGCTTTTCCATGATAGAATAATCCGAAGGTAATTATTACCTAAAAAGATTTTATAGCCTGAAAAGCTTATTATTTCGTTGTTTAGACAACTGATCGCCTGATATTGATTTAACGATGACGAACTAATTTTTCTAAGTTATCCATATAGTGATTTGACGTATTTGCAATTATATGATATAATAAAATCTCATTTTACAAAAATATTGTGGTTTAAAGCGTCCCCTTGGATAGGGGATAATAAATAAAAATTTTCCTGTTCGTCAATCCTCTTCTTTTCAAGGAAAGGTAATTCTAAATTCTTAATTCTTAATTCTTGAAATTATCTGTAAATTTGCGCGGGATAACCATCTATCGACAGTTATCACCGATAATCCTTATTTCGCTTGATACGGCAGAGATGAATGGTGCAGATTGATTTTCAGATCGCCGTTTTCATCGCGAACATAACCAAAAGAGTATTCTACCTTGATCTCGCTACCGTCTGTTTTGGTGAAAAAATACTCACCCATCGAGGTGGCTGTATTGCACTGGGTAATAATTCCTTCATTTTGAAAGCGCACATTGTTATAGGGCGCAAGAGCAAAACCTTTATCTTCGCTGATGCTGCCGCCGACAAAATAAGACAAAGCCTCTTTCTCTGTCCCTCTGAAGGGATCATCGCTGGCCAGTGTTGGTTTGAACAAAACCGTACCGATATCATAAGCATAAAGCCTGTCAAGAGTGCTTTGTGCTTCTGCTTCTGGGTTTTCTGCCTTGCCAATGGCGACAATGGCTTGGCCCCAGCTTTGCTGTGCAGCTAAAACATCGCTTTCTGTGACAGGATTTTCGCATAGCACAGCCTGTGCCTGTGTCGTTGGTGTAGATTCAACGTTCGCGCAACTAGCTATTATCGGTACTGTGGATACAATTAAAAGTGCAAAGAAATATGGTTTCATGGTCGTCTTTTTCTTTTATAGAAATAGGCATAAAGAGGTTAAGCTATTTCCTCCCACAAGTAGTGTAGACAATTTTCTTGAGAAAGTTGCTGAAATTCATTATTTCTGAATAATTTGCCAAGGAAATAGATATAGCGCTAGGGGCTAGGGAATAGGGAATAGTAAACTGTCAAAGGGTTTTTCGTATAGGGAAAAGCTCCGCGTCTTATGTTGCGCAGCAAAACAGGATTTAGAAATGTCCTAACCAATTAACGTAGTAGCGTGTCAAGCTTGAAAATGTGGATTAAAAAACCTAACCCCCCAACCCCCTTCCCTGCAAGGGAGGGGATATTTCTGCCCTCGTTGCTCGCTCCTAACACACCATTTTAAGCTTGACGTGCCAGTAGTGCTATATTTTGAAAAATTATGGGCGTTGGTGATTTTAGCTATGATTTTTCCAAGCCTAGAAACCGGGTTTGTATTAGATGGCTTACCATACAGACATCTGTCTCCAACAAACCCGGTTTCTTATAAAATTTCATAGTTCAATTCACCAATTCCCAATTATGTTATGGGCAGAGTATCGGTACTACTCTGCCCTTGTAGACTGAGTATTGGCCGTGAATATTTATCTATACATTTGAGACAAGATATATTAAAAGCTTGTAATCTACACATCGAAAAGATTACAGCTTATTTGTAGTTAATGTGACCTAAAAATATTGTTTGCTAACGGCTATAGCTATATAATTAAAACAATAATGATTATCATTCTTATAATTATTGTTCTTTAATTCCATGTCCTTACCAATACAAACCAACATGGCCATCGTAGGTGCAGGACCCCACGCCCTAACTTTGGTAACTCATCTGTTGCAAAAACGGAAAAAGTATCGCCATAAAATAACAGTATTTGACCCCAGTGGCACTTGGATGAGTCAGTGGCGACAGCAGTTTGCAGCCCAAGAAATACCCCACTTGCGCTCGCCCGCCGTTCACCACCCAGACCCAGACCCCTATTCCCTGCGTCGGTTTGCGGAAAATCGCCCAAACGAACTATTCCCTCCCTACGACCTACCTGGAACAAAACTATTTCAAGAATTTTCCCAAGATGTAGTTAGTCGCTGGCAGTTAGAAGACAAAGTATACAAAGCATCAGTGACAAACATTGCTCCCATAACGTACCGAGGGAACCCTCAGTTTCGAGTCGAACTAGATGATGGCAACTCAACCATAGCTCGTCAAGTAGTCATAGCCAATGGTGGGGGAAAACTGCAACTTCCAGAATGGGCGAAAAAAATTTCCACCCCCTATCCAAACCAACGCCTTTGTCACTCCCACGAAGTAGACTTGCAAGGTTTGCGACTCAGAGGGGAAAAAGTGCTAATTATCGGTGGGGGCTTAACTAGCGGTCACTTAGCAGTGGGAGCATTAAAACGAGGCGCAGACGTAACCTTGATGGTCAGACGTCAGCTCAAAGAGAAATTATTTGATGCCGAACCCGGTTGGTTAGGCCCAAAATATTTAAAAGGTTTTAGTGCCGAAACTGACTGGCAAAAACGATGGCAGTTAATTCAACAAGCACGAGATGGCGGTTCCGTGACACCAGCAGTGATGACTCAGTTGCGCCGTTACCAACACCAACACGAGTTATCTATTGTTGAGGAATGTCAGGTAGTTAGTGGTGAGTTTGTCGGCGATCGCTGGCAACTAAAATGTGATGATGGAATGACGTGGGAGGGCGATCGGATCTGGTTAGCAACAGGTACAAAACTTGATGTCACACAACAACCTATCTTAAAAGAAGTCTTGCATACTCACCCAGTGAAAATAGTCAATGGGTTGCCAGTATTAGATGAATATTTGCGCTGGTCTGGTTGCGAACTATTCATTATGGGTGGGCTAGCTGCTTTGCAAGTAGGGCCTGTCGCCAGAAACCTATCAGGGGCAAGGATGGCAAGTTCTCGTATCGTATCAGCATTAAAAAGTTGAGCTATGGAAGAAAAATGTCAAAACCTATAATTACTGTAGTAGCAGGTCCACCGGGAGTCGGCAAAACAAATTTTATTCGGAAACAAATCCCGAAAGATAGTCCTGCTGTTTATTTCAGCCCCGGTACTGGTAATGTTCCCATTGACCACACTTGCCTGGCTACAGATTTTCCAAATCTAAAAATTATTACTGATGCTCAACAGTCAAAACTCATAGAATATCTTGCTAATGGTGCAGTTGCTTTCATCGAATTAGGGTTTTATTTAGAACTAGATGCAATGTCATCACTGCTCGATAATATTCCTAGCATTCGTATTGCCATTATCCCACCAGGAACAAAGAATAGCGAATGGCATCAGTGGGCGAACCAAACTGTACAAGGACTTGCTATTGACAGCAATATTAATAACTGTCAAATCTGGCGATCGCCCACCCAGGGGCAAGTCATCGATCCGGCAAGTTTAGATGTTTTTTGGTATGAAGAATTAACCGCTGGAGCTTATGGTCAAATTATTCGTGCTAAAGCAATTTTTGATATTGTTGACGGACGTGCTTTGTACTTTGATTTTGTACTAGGAAAAGAGACTGAAAAGCAAGAATTAAATTTACCAAGATGGCTAACAGGTAGACCAGAACGTTTTAGTGGAATTGAAGTTTTTGGTCATAACTTAAATCAAAAAGCTTTGGCAGAAACTTTACGAGATTGTTGTTTATCAGAAACAGAAATTTTAGCTTATCAACAACAAGTAAAAGAAACGTTAGGAATTACTGAATAATGAATAATTATTGGTAGTGCAATGTTTCAGCTAAAACTGTGCATTAGAGAAGACACCGTAGGGGCGGGTTTTACAAGTGAGTTAACGAGTTTTCATGCGTTTCTCAGATAAACCCGCCCCCTATGATATGAGCCGCTTCTCAGGGGCGGGTTTATGTAAATCCTAGAGTAAGCATGAAAATTTCCTGAGAAACCCGCCCCTACCTATTGCACTATTTTAGATGAAACGGTCTAGTAGTGGACCGTTTCATCTAAAACTGTGCATTAGATTTGTCATTGCGTTAGCGCAGCTTTGCGATAGCAAACGACAGTGTTTGCCGAGCATTCCGTCAGGAAAGCAATCTCAGACCAATTTGCTATTGCACCATTTAAGGTGAAACAGTCCAGTAGGGTATGTTAGCGCACTTAGTAACGTACCAAAGCCACATATATATTACCTTTGCGTAAGTCCTGCTTATATTAAATTCCGTAACTGTTTTAACCAAAGGTAATTATCAATTATCAATTAATAAAAGAGGAAAAATTAGTATGAAAATCGCAGTTATGTCTTGCATTCATGGCAATTACGAAGCTTTAAATGCTGTATTAATAGATCTAGAAAAACAGAAAGCAGAGAAAATTTTCTGTGTGGGAGATTTGGTCGGTTATGGTCCCCATCCTAATGCGGTTGTCGAGCAAATTCGCAGTTTAGATATTCCCACAGTTTTAGGTTGTTGGGATGAAGATATTGTGGAGGGATTAAATTCTTGTGAATGTAGTTATCCTTCTGTATTAGCAGAGAAACGTGGTCAGTTAGCCCACGAATGGACTAATAAAGAAATTCATCCAGAAACGCGAGAATATTTAGCATCTTTACCTCATACTTTGAAAGAAGAAAATATGTGTTTTGTTCATGGTAGTCCTCATAGTAACCATGAATATTTATTGCCAGATTTAGATGGATTTTTAGCAGTTGAAAGAGTGTTAAGTAGTGGTGCTGATGTATTGTTTTGCGGTCATACTCATGTGCCTTATGTTCGGACTCTTGATGCTGGTCAATTATTAGTTAAAGTTAATAGTTTGGGGCGAGAAAATTTAGAGTCAAATAGTTGTATTGCTCCTCTGAAAAAAATTGTTAATGTTGGTTCTGTAGGAGAACCTCGTCATGGCAGACCGAATGCTACTTATGTTATTTATGACAATGAAACAGGAGAAGTAAATATTCGAGAGATTCCATATAATTATCAACTTACTTGTGAAGCTATAGTTAATAAGGGGTTGCCAGAAATTTTTGCTTGGCGTTTGGCAAGAGGTTTAGAGTTTGCTGAAAAAGCTGATGACCCTACTCATATTTGTGAGAGATAAGTAAATAATTAATAATTAATAATTAATAATTAATAACTGGAGAGTACAAAGTTCTCCCAAATAATGATTTGCTTTTAAGACTGAAAGTATTACTGGGAAAGGCTTACAGCACCT
>JBCDJM010000262.1:0-11238 GCA_038747755.1 Cyanobacteria bacterium P01_H01_bin.35 | reverse complement strand
TTCTGTAAGACTTGATAGTCAATTAATTATTCATTCAACAATTCACGCCTTGAAGCCTGCTATTTTAGTTAATAATTAATAATTAATAATTAATAATTTCAGAGGGTATGCTTGGGTAAATAGTTGATATATTGCTCCTAAGCACCGTGATAATTATTAATTGTATTACTACGAAATGCTTCGCAAACGGCTGTTGCCGACATGAAAATTTTAATTGTTATTGACGATCTTTTTCTTTGCTGATGGCTGAGAGCTGATGGCTGAATGCTTACTTATTACTTAATAACTGAAGTCGCATCAGAACTATAGCATTCATCTATGGAAATTGGTATAATTTAGTCAAATATTGATTTTTAAACCTAATCAAAATTTAGACTGCCTTAAAACATCAGACTATAATAATAAGACAAATGTCTGGAAAAACTACAGGTTAGGATTTGATTAAATAATAATAGCTAGTCGATCAGGGGAGGTATTATATGCCAGGGTTATTTCATGTCACATCAGATTTATTTATAGCACTGACCTATTATTTTATCGCACTAATACTTATTTACTGTCTGATTAGACGACCAAATATGCCATTTAATCTAACTTTTTGGATGTTGGCAATTTTAATGATTTTTAGTGGTATATATCAGACTCAAGAAATTTGGACATTAGGGCATCATTACTATTGGTTATTAGGATTAGTTAAGGGTATTAGAGTCATAGTTTCTATATTAACATTAATATTTTTAGTTCGTTTAGCTCGGAAATTTTTAGCAATACCTAATCCTATCGAACTAAAAGCAACTAATCAAGAACTAGAAAAGCAGATTAGAGAACGTATTTTAGCTGAAGAAAAAATTTGTCTCCTCAATGCAAATTTGGAGGCTAGGGTACAACAAAGAACTGCCGAGTTAAGAGAGTTAAATCAAAAGTTAGAAAATGAAATATCTGAACGCATAGCATTTTCTGAAGCTCTAAAAAAATCAGAGGCTCGTTTAGCAAGTATTTTAGATATGGCTGAAGATGCAATTATCTCAGTGGATAGAAATAGAATTATTCAATTGTTTAACCAAGGAGCAGAAAAAATATTTGGTTATATAAATCAGGAAGTTGTAGGGCAGTCATTTGGTAAGTTAGTTGTGTGGCAAGAGTCAAAATTTAATAACTCTGTCGAGGGAAAAAATCACAAGAAAAAACATAAACTTGCTATAGTTATTGGGAGGCGAAAAGATGGTACAGAATTTCCAGCAGAGGCGTCAATTTCACAAATAGAATTAAAAGATGAAACTGTATTTACGATGATATTGCGAGATATTAGCGATCGCAAACAGGCAGAGCAAAAATTAGCTACTCAAGCTCTAGCAGCAGCAGCAGTAGCAAAATTAAGTCAACGCGCTCTCGAAAGTATATCTTTATCGGAACTCATGTCAGAAGCAGTTTCTTTAGTATGTCAGACCCTACAACTAGACTATTGTCAGATTTTGCAACACTTATCAGATAGTCAAAGTTGGAAAATTCAAGCCAGTTTCAGCAACCCCAAAACTTTAAGCAGTTTACCAAGAGTTAGTCAAGGGTTTGACTCCCTAATTGCTTGCACTTTAGCTGCTCAAAAACCAGTCATAATTGAAGACTTCAACAGGAAAATTGCTGATTTTCCAGGTTTGAAACTTTTATTAGACCAAGGTATTGTCAGTGGTATAAGTTTAATCATTCCGGGAAATAATCAACCTGCAGGAATATTAGCTACTTATACAACGACAAAACATACTTTCACTCAAGACGATGTTCACTTTTTACAAGCAGTAACAAATGTTCTCGCTAGTGCTATTGAACAAAATTTAACTCACTTAGCTCTAGAACAACAATTACAACGTAGTCTTCTATTGGGAAAAATTACTCAAGAGATTCGCCAAAGCTTAGATACACAGAGGATATTTGATACTACTGCGCAACAAATAGGTCAAGCTTTCCTGGTCAACCGCTGCGTAATTCATTCTTATCAAGGGGGGTTAGTACCAAAGGTGCCATTGGTAGCAGAGTATTTAGAAACTGGATATGACTCAATTTTGAATTTAGAAGCCCCAGTAATTGATAACCCATATATAGAAAAACTGTTAGCACAGGATAGAGCGATCGCTTCCGACAATGTTTATACAGAACCATTGCTACAAAAAAATGCTTCTGCATCAACTTGTGTTCATAGAGAATTAAAATCTATGTTAGTAGTTCGTACCTCCTATAAAGATGAACCCAATGGAATTATTTGCTTACATCAATGCGATCATTATCGCAATTGGAGAAAAGATGAAATTGAACTTCTAGAAGCTGTTGCTCAACAAGTAGGAATTGCCCTCGCTCATGCTCATTTATTGGAGCAAGAAACTCGCCAACATCAACAGCTTGTTACACAAAATATTGCTCTTCAAGAAGCAAGACAAGCAGCAGAAGTAGCAAATAAAGCTAAGAGTGAATTCTTGGCTACTATGAGCCATGAAATTCGGACTCCAATGAATGGAATAATTGGTATGAATTCTTTATTAATTGATACTGATTTGAATTCAGAACAAGAAGAATATGTTAATGATATCCATACTTGTAGTATTGCACTCCTAAGAATTATTAATGATATTCTTGACTTCTCTAAAATTGAGTCTAATAAATTGGATTTTGAGGAAAGACCTTTTAATTTAAGATTATGTTTGGAAGAGTGTATTGATTTGCTTGCTATTCAAGCAGTGAACAAAAAAATTGAATTAGCTTATTTTATTGAAGATAATACACCAAGCATAATTTTAGGGGATGAAACAAGATTACGTCAAATTTTAGTTAATCTGATTACTAATGGTGTTAAATTTACACAAAAAGGAGAAGTTTTAGTTAATGTTTCAGCTCAACAAATACCATGGTCAGAAAATATTATTAATTCTCCAGATTCAGAAGTATTCAAAATTGCCGAAGATAGTAGCGATAATCAACAGAATATAATCAATAATTTGTATGAAATAAAATTTGCTGTTAAAGATACTGGAATCGGGATTCCTAGAGATAAAATGCACAAATTATTTCAACCATTCAGTCAAGTAGATAGTTCCACAACTAGACAATATGGAGGAACAGGATTAGGATTAGTTATCAGTAAACGTTTATGTAAAATGATGGGTGGTAAAATGTGGGTTGAAAGTCAAGAAAGAATAGGGTCTACATTCTATTTTACTTTAATGGCAAAAGTTGATGAAAATATTACAAGTCAATTTAATCCTATCAGTAATTTAGCTAATAAACGATTATTAATTATAGATGATCATTCTTCTTGTTTACAGATTTTAACTCAGCAACTCAACCAGTGGGGAATTTTATCTCATACTGCAAGATCAGGTTTTGCAGCAATAAATATGCTCAAAAATGGAACTACTGACCAAAATCAAAATTTTGACCTAATAATCATTGGTATGGAAATGTCAGAAATGGATGGAGTGGCAACTGCTATTGCTATTAGAGAAATACCTCAGTATAAACATTTACCATTAGTGATGTTAACTCCTATTGGTAAATCACCTACAAAAAATCAGCTCCAAAAACTAAATTTATCAGCCTTACTAAATAAACCAATTAAACAATTACAGCTATACAATATATTAGAGCAAATATTCGGATAATGTCCCATATTAAGATTAGTTATTTCTTAGTATAAGAGATATTTATTACCGCTAAAATGTGAGTTATAAGCACTATATTTATAATAGCTTAAAGCTAATATATTGTTAACCAATAGTATTTTAAATTTATTTTTTTATGAATACAAAAAAATCACATAATAATTCCTCTGTAATAATGATAGTAGATGATGAACAATCTATGCGTTCTCTACTACGTAAAGCATTAGAATCAGAAGGATATCAAATAATAGAAGCAAAAAATGGTCAAGAATGCTTGAAAAAATGTAGTATTAAAATACCAGATTTAATTTTAATAGATGCAATAATGCCAGAAATTGATGGTTTTACTTGTTGTGTCAAATTACAAGAACTTTTTAGTCATAATTTATCAAATAAATTTTTTCCAGATAATAATCTAGATAGTAACCCTTTACTTTATCAGACTCCATTATTAATAATTACCTCTCTTGAAGATAAAGAATCTGTTGACCTAGCGTTCGCTGTTGGTGCGATGGATTATATTACTAAACCGATTAAATTACCTGTTTTACGTCAGCGAGTCCGTCGAATTTTGCAAATTAATGAACTGACAAAAGAATTAAAACAGCAAACAGAAACGGCAAGATTTATGACCTTTATTCAAGAAAGGATACGTCAATCATTAAACCTTGATGATATTCTCAACACGACAGTAGATGAAGTCCGAAATTTTCTTAGAACTGATAGGGTATTCATCTATAAATTTAAGCCAGATGGCACAGGAGAAGTAGTTATGGAATCTGTTAGTTTGGCTCAAGAATCTGTTGTAGAAAGTATGAGTAAATTGAGTGGCAATGCACAGAATAAATTTACTAATAAAGAATATATACCTATTGGAGATTTAATTCCATATCATGTTGAATTTTTGAGTAAGTTTCAAGTAAAAGCTAACTTAGTAGTACCAATATCAAAGATTAATACAGAACAAACCTCTGATGAATATTTTGATTATATTCAACAACAATTGTGGGGATTGTTAATTGCTCACCACTGTTCAAAACCCAGAAAATGGGAATTTTCAGAAATAGATTTTCTGGAATGTTTAGCAGGACAGTTAGCGATCGCTATACAACAGTCAGAACTATATGAAAAATTAGTAACTGCGAATCAAAAGTTAGTTGAACTTGCCAACTTTGATAGTTTAACTAAAGTTGCTAACCGTCGTGTCTTTGAGGAATATATGAAAAGGGAGTGGCTACGAATGGCAAGGGAAAAAGCACCAATAGCTTTAATTATATGTGACGTTGACTATTTCAAGTCCTACAATGATACTTATGGTCATCCAGCAGGAGATAGATGTCTGCAAGCAATTGCTAATGTGATTAAAACAGGAGCCAAGCGACCAGCAGATTTAGTAGCACGTTACGGCGGGGAAGAATTTGTAGTTATCTTGCCTCAAACAGATAGTACAGGAGGATTTCATGTGGCAGAATTGATTCGTAAGCGACTTTTAGATTTAAAGTTAGTTAATGCTGGTTCTCAAGTATCACAATTTGTTACCATGAGTTTAGGTGTAGCAAATACTATTCCTGTAGTAGACTCTTCCTGGGGACAATTGATTAAAATAGCAGATGAAGCTCTCTATCAAGCAAAAGCAGAAGGACGCAATTTGACAATTATTAAAACTTTTTGAACTGCTAATTTTTCTAGTGATATTATATAGAATAACTATAGCGTTACGCATTAAGGTGTTTGACATTGAGAAGTCCTGAAACCCTCTGAAAATATACTATTCCCTATTCCCTATTCCCTATTCCCTATTCCCTATTCCCTATTCCCTGGCGCGTAGCGCTATAAAATTTATGGTTTATCGGTATATTTTATTTAATAAACCCTATAATGTCCTCAGTCAGTTTACTGAAAATTGTAATACTAATAATCAACATCATACTCTAAAAGAGTATATTTCGGTGGATTCAGTTTATCCAGTTGGCAGACTAGATCGAGATAGCGAAGGTCTTTTACTATTAACCAACCACGGACAACTGCAACATCGACTCACCGATCCTAAATTTGCTCATCCTCGTACTTATTGGGTGCAAGTAGAACGAATACCAGATACAACAGCATTGAAGCAACTAGAGGAAGGTGTAACGATCAAAAATTATCAAACACGGCCTGCAAAAGTTAAATTGTTATCTGTAGAACCTTCCCTACCACCTCGGAACCCACCAATTCGATTTCGCAAAACTGTACCCACTGCATGGTTAGAAATTACCCTCACAGAAGGTCGAAATCGTCAAGTGCGAAGGATGACAGCAGCAGTAGGTTTTCCCACGTTGCGGTTAGTGAGAATAGCGATCGCTCATCTTCGTCTTGAGGCACTCAAACCTGGTGAATGGCGAGACCTAAATAAAGTTGAAATTGAATCTCTCAAGCAGATATAGGGAAGTCATTACTTGATTGTTAGTTACCGAACCTAGAGTTTCCCATCTTATACTGAGCTGAGAATGGGAAACCTGATAAATTTGCTTTAGGTTGCCCTGTCATTTTTGATATTCAGAGCAAAACCAAACCTACTAATACTTAACTCAACTGCGCCTCTGTTACCCAGGCAGCATGAAAACCATAAGGTACTCGCTGCGGAATAATAACTCGCGCTACAGTTTCCCCACTCATATCCTGAGCATTCACCATTACTAACTCAGATGTCTGAGTATTTTCATCATAAACATAAGTCACTAACCAACCATCATCTTCGCTATTAGCATTGAGTCGAGGTGCAAACACCGCCTCACCACCATAACGCCCCTTACCAAACTCATAAGTTTCTGACTTCCCTGTATCCAAGTCATATTTAATCAACCCGTCAAACAAAGGAGAAGTTCCTGGTGCCATCCTTGCCGAATAACCAAACCGCGTTTTTCGCCCTAAAAATTCTTCGTTAACACGGGGAAACTCAGAAGGTATATCATCCAGCTTTTCCTCTTTTACTGCTCCAGTTTTCAAATTAAACCGCCAACGATATAAATAAGGAATATCTCCATCAGGGAGGCGATCGCTTTCATTAGTTACAAACACATTAGTTGAACTCATCCGACAAGCAAGCAATACAACTTCATCGCCTTCTTCATAAGCATTGAAAGTATGCCAAACAAAACAAGTTGTAGTTTCAAACCAACGCACCATATCGCTATCACCGTGTCTGGGAATTATACCGAAGCGACTGGGCGTGTCTGACTCAAACATCATTGGAAACTGACCTTTTGCTATTCTTTCTGGGCGGAAAGTTATCGGTAAATCGAAAAATATACTATAGTTTTCCGTAATAGCAAAGTCGTGCATCATTACTCCTACAGGCAAATCTATAGGTATGGTGCGCAGCAATTCACCAGTTGCCGAAACCACGCCATATTGTACAAATGGAGGTTGTGCCATTGAGTAACCGAAAAACATCATTTCTCCTGTGACAGGATCAACTTTAGGATGGGCAGTAAAAGGAGATTCAAGCTTGCTGTTAAAAGTTTGTTTGCCAATGGTATCCAACTCAGGTAGTTTAATATGGTAGGGCGCACCAGCTTCCCAGAGAGCATAAAAATGATTGGCATGATATACGAGAGCAGTGTTAGCTCTACTAGCATCTGTAATGTAGGGATTATCTGGTTGGGGTGGCTCTAATAATCCTGGCAATAGTGGTTTATTTTCCTGGTTTTCTACCTGGAATTTGTTGGTGCGTACATAACGGTTGCGGTAGGATGCTTTTCCATCTTTTATTCTGATTCCGTGGAGCATTCCGTCGCCGTCAAACCAGTGATATTGTCCAATTGGGTCAAATTGGGGGTTGGGGCCATTACGCACAAACATTCCTGAAAGATCGGGAGGTAGTTCGCCGATAACTTTGAGGTCATCAGCGGTTGTTTCTTCTTTCACGGGGGCGAAATTATTGGTTAAGAAAGGGTTAATGGTAGGAGTTGTTGCAGTCATAAATTTTTGATAATGTTTAACTTATTTTATAACAATTAGGAAAAAGTTTATCTAAGAAATCTCTGGCCTTGGTGAATCAAGCTATGAAAAATTATAAGAAACCGGGTTTTATGAAAATAGATATTAGTATAGTCAGGGATTTAATACAAACCCGGTTTCTACAATGCGGAAAAATCATGGCCAAAACCACCAACGCCAAATCTCTTAACTATCAATATCTTGATGTGTCAGAAAAGGTACTTCAACTACTTCCCCTTCCACATCTCCCACTTGCACTTTTAAACCAACTCCCCCTGCTTTTGTTCTAATATAAACTAAGCCAAAATAACCATCATTAGTTTCGGTACAACTTGTCAATTTCCCAACTTTTTTATCTCCAACTTGCACAACATTTCCTAATTCTGCTTTGCCATTTAAACGTACTCCCCAAAGTCTTTGTTTTACACCTTTATATGTGTTTAAACGAGCAATAATTTCTTGACCAATATAACAACCTTTTTCAAAAGAAATAGTATTCCATAAACCTGCTTCCAGAGGGTTGTAGTCATCTGTAAGTTCGTAGTCTGGTGCGGGACGACCTTCTTGTATTCTTAGTTTTTGCCAAAGGCGATCGCCCATGGGAACTGCTCCTGTTTCTACCAACATTTGCCAAACTTCGGCAGCATTATTCATAGGTACTATTAAAGTATATCCTTCTGTTACTAACCCACTACCGACAGCAACTCGAATTTCTACATTTCCCAGACTTATTAACTGATGACTAGCGAGGGGTGCATCTGGGGGAGTTGTACCTGCTAATTTTGCTATCAAGTTTTTCCCTTCTACTCCAATGAGACTAAATATGGCGTATTCACTGCTTATATCTTTTACTTCTACCTTATCCATGGGGAACAGATAACGGTCAAACCATTCTACTAACTGTTGACAACGGATGGGAGAGACTAGCAACAAAACATTATTTTCTGTAACGTAAGCTGTTGCTAAGTCGATGGTACGAGCAGTGGGTGTCACGAAAACTGTCTCACAACTTTCCCCTGGTTTGAGAATCTTAAAGTTATTAGTGCTTTGGTTATGGAGAAACCTTAGACGGTCATCGTCTGAAATTTCTATTAGTCCCCAATGTGAGCGATCGCATAGAGCTACTCCCTGTTTTGTTGCTTCTATTGCTTGAGTATCGTTACCAAAACTAACTGGAATGGTGTCTTTAAAAGTTGCACCATTAGATGTTTGAATATTTTGTAATTTCTGGTTCATAATTTTAATTTAATCTTGATTTTGGTTGTTATAAATATTTGTTTTTTGTCAAATAATTTATCTAGAAATAAAAGAAGTTTAGGAAAGTCAACAGTAATTTTGTAGGCATCTTGCCTGCTAATTGATATGACTTAAGAGATAACTACTAACTGATAACTATAGCAATCAGGAATGATTTATGAGATATTTAAAAGCAATTAATAACTATCAAAATCCTTTTATATTCTGACTCCTGACTCCTGACTCCTGAATCCTAATTACGACTAAAATCTTACAACTGAAATATGATTGCTATACTAACTGCTAATTGATAACTGATAACTGTTAACTGATAACTGAATCAGGTAAATCTGCTATCATATTTTCTACTACTTTTAAAGCCTTTTCATCAAGAATATCCCAATTAACATTTCCATCTTGATTAAGTAGACTAATGTCAATATCAACTTCTACTGTTTCATCAGCATAATGAGTCGAAAGATAGTTGGTAAAACAAACTTGATAGCAAAGATCCCAAACATTAATACTAATTTTTTGGTCTTGATATTCTAAATCTAATCTATAACCTGGAATTGGCGTTTGTACTTCTTCATAAGTACCTTGCCAAACCGAATTTTCTAGTTTTTTCCGAATATGATCTAGGACTCTAATAAAAGCAGGCTGCATTAGTAACTCTGCTTGTTTCCAGGCAGTAATATTATTTATTTTTGGCTTCATTATATTTTTGATTCAGAAATATTTTTATCTTGATTTAGGGATAATTATTTCCATTTGATGATAAATTAAAGTCAATATTTTAATTGAAATATATCTGGTTTTATTTGTCAACTATTCATCCAATAATTACTATGAAATTTTGTTCTGGTACTTTAGATAGGCATTTCAAACCTCCGGGTTAAGCAAAACTTGTGGGGTGCGTAATTTACGGCTAAAATTTAAGCGATGAAAGGTATTTAGGAATCCATCTTCAATAATTGATAATTGATAATTGATAATTGATAATTGATAATTACCTCTTCCTTTTAGGGAGAGGATTAAATAAAAGGAAATTTTTTTTTGTTTCTCCACGGCGAGTGAGACGCTTTATACCTTTATTTTTCGGTAACGCATTAGTTGTGTAAGTCCCACTAAACGGTGCATTACGGCGCAACATAATATTTGATAGTTCAATCGTAGTTTGTAGTAAGCGCCTCATGCACCATACTAGACTGACACAGCTAAAACTGTGCAATAGATTTTAACTTGAAAGACTTTTGGCTTTTGATTTTTTACTTCCGTCCAGACGATGAGGATATTTAACCAGACACTCAATATGTTATTCTTAATTATTAATTAATTTTGAAGAACTAAAGTTAGAGAAATAATGGGTAAACAGCGCGTACTCTCTGGAGTTCAACCAACTGGAAACCTTCATATTGGTAACTATTTAGGTGCTATTCGCAACTGGGTAGAAGGACAAAAAGAATACGACAATTTTTTCTGTGTAGTAGATTTACACGCCATTACAGTACCTCATAATCCGGCTACACTAGCTACAGATACCTACACTATTGCTGCTTTATATTTGGCCTGCGGAATAAACCTGGATTATTCTACTATATTTGTGCAATCTCACATTCCTGCTCATAGTGAATTGACATGGTTTCTCAACTGTATTACTCCCCTGAATTGGTTGACAGATATGATTCAATTTAAGGAAAAAGCAATTAAACAGGGAGAAAATGTAGGTACAGGTTTATTGGATTATCCAGTTTTGATGGCTGCGGATATTCTACTTTATAATGCAGATAAAGTTCCTGTGGGAGAAGACCAAAAACAACATTTAGAACTTACTCGCGATATAGCTGTTAGATTTAATCATCAATTTGGTCAGGGAGAAACTATCTTAAAATTACCAGATCCTTTGATTAGAAAAGAAGGTGCGCGGGTAATGAGTTTGACGGATGGTACTAGCAAAATGTCTAAGTCTGACCCTTCAGAATTGAGTAGAATTAATCTATTAGATCCACCAGATGTAATTACTAAAAAAATTAAACGTTGCAAAACAGATCCGGTTAAAGGTTTGGAATTTGACAATGCTGAACGACCTGAATGTAATAATTTATTGACTCTTTATGAATTATTTTCAGGTAAAACAAAGGAAGAAGTAATAACAGAATGTCAAGATATGGGATGGGGTAAATTTAAACCTTTATTAACTGAGGCAACTATTGCAGCTTTAGAACCTATTCAAACAAAATATAAAGCAGTAATGGACGATAAAGGTTATCTCGAATCTGTCTTAAAAGAAGGAAAAGAAAAAGCAGGAGCGATCGCTAATCAAACTCTAGAAAAAGTTAAAACAGCATTGGGATATAGTTAATAATTAATAATT
>JBCDJM010000261.1:0-11240 GCA_038747755.1 Cyanobacteria bacterium P01_H01_bin.35 | reverse complement strand
ATTTTATATCTAAGCTTTCAGATTAACTATAGAAAAGAGGGAGTAGGGAGTAGGGACTAGGTGGCAATAACTGAGTCTACCAAATCCCCATTGAAAAACTCAATTACACTTCCAGGCAGAAAATATCCGGTAATTGTGAGAAAGACTCTATCGTTCTCAAAAAAATTAGAAAATCATATTGGGACTATTTGGTACTTCATTCATCACAAAAACCCATCCTTAATTGTTTAGGACTACCGTATGTTTAGGACTACCGTATTTTAATTGTCAAAAACCTACCCTTGTAATACCAATTTGATAAATGTTTGCTACAAATAGTTAGGGTACTTTTTAGGAGTCAGGAGTCAGGAGTCAGGAGTCTTATGGGAATGGTTTAAATACGATTTTTTTTAGTATTAAGTCACCTTTTTTGTCAAAGGAACATCACCTCTAAATTCTTTTTGTTACCCTTATTATTCATAACATTCTTTATTCAAAATGGTATAATATCTGCGTTATTCTACTCCCCTACTCCCCTACGGCCCCACTCCCCTACTCCCCCACTCCCTACTCCCTATTCCCTAATTATGAATAATTTCCGTTTTCATCAAGATACTATTGCAGAAGTCAAGCAAAGAGCAGATATTTATGATGTTATATCAGAACATATTGTATTAAAAAAACGAGGAAAAGATTATGTAGGATTATGCCCTTTCCATGAAGAAAAAACACCTAGCTTTACGGTTAGTACCACTAAACAAATGTACTATTGTTTTGGTTGTGGTGCAGGTGGTAATTCTTTGAAGTTTTTAATGGAAATTGGTAAATCTTCTTTTAGTGATGTGGTATTAGATTTAGCAAGACGTTATCAAATACAAATTAAAACCGAATCACCAGAAAATAGACAAGAATTTCAACGACAAATTTCTCTCCGGGAAAAACTGTATGAAATCTTGGCAATGGCTAATAGTTTTTATCAACACGCCTTAAGACAACCCCAGGGAAAAATTGCTTTAGACTATTTACAAATTTCACGTCAAATTTCCCAAGAAACTATTCAAAAATTTCAATTGGGTTATGCTCCTAATGGTTGGGAAACTATTTATGGTTATCTCGTAGAACAAAAAGGTTTTCCTGTAGAATTAGTGGAAAAAGCTGGATTAATTTTACCGAGAAAATCTGGTACTGGTTATTACGATAGATTTCGCGATCGCCTCATAATTCCTATTAATGATGTTCAGGGCAGAGTTATTGGTTTTGGTGGGAGAACTCTAACTGATGAACAACCTAAATATTTGAATTCTCCAGAGACAGAATTATTTGATAAAGGTAAAATTTTGTTTGCTTTGGATAAGGCAAAAACTGCTATTGCTAAACAAGATAAAGCTGTAGTTGTAGAAGGATATTTTGATGCTATTGCTCTTCATGCTGCGGGAATTAATAATGTTGTTGCTTCTCTTGGTACGGCATTAAGTTCAACTCAAATTAAACAACTTTTACGTTATACGGAATCTAAACAAATCATCTTAAATTTTGATGCTGATCGAGCGGGTATTCAAGCTACCGATAGAGCAATTGGGGAAATAGAAAAGTTTGCTTATAGTGGGGAAGTTCAACTAAGAGTTTTGAATATTCCTGATGGGAAAGATGCTGATGAATATTTGAAAACTTATTCTGCTGAAAAATATCAAGAATTATTAGTAAATTCGACTCTATGGATTGATTGGCAAATTCAAAATATAGCAGGAAATAAAAATCTTAATCTGGCAGATGAATATGCTCAAGTAAATCAGGAAATAGTTAAAATTTTAACCAAGATAACCAATGATAATCAGCTTACTTATTATCTGCAATATTGTGCCGAAATTTTAAGTCAGGGAGATGCTCGGAGAATTTCATTAATTTCTGAAAATTTATTAACTCAAGTTTTTATTAATTGGAAAAAGCTATTAGCTGAAGATGAATCTTTATCACCGCCTTTACTCGTAGCGAAACAATTAAAATCTAATCGGCAAAATTATAGAAACTTGACTTTGACTAAGGGCAAAAAAAATAATTCGCCAGAGGTTTTATCTCCACCAGTAGAACGGAATTTATTGGCAGAAGCAGAATCTTTATTACTGCGTATTTACTTACATTGTCCGAACTATCGTCAAGATGTCAAAGATGCAATGGAAGCTAGAGATTTACAGTTTAGTTTATCTAACAATAGATTTTTATGGCAGCAAATTATTTCTGTGGAAAATATCTCAGAAAATCAAATTAATCAATCAGATGATTTAATTTTAAAATTACAGGATAGTTGTTTGGAAACTCCAGATAAATTTGCTAATGTAGAGCATCTTTTTCATTTAGATGAAAAGACAAAAAAAAATCTCCTCCGAGCGCCTTTGGAAATTCGTTCTACAGTGGCAACTATAGAATTAATTATGTCGATCAAACGTCGTAGTGCTATTTTAAATATCTGGCAAAAAATAGATTTATCTGTTGAGTCTGAGCTGGCGAAAAAGTATCAAGAAAATTTTTATTCGGAATCTGAATGGATTCGAGAATTGGAAAGATTAAGACTTACGACTATTCAGGATTTAATTCAAGTACCTTTAGAAGAATTATGGTAGAAGTAGTAGTCAGGAGTTAGGAGTTAGCAGTCAGAATTTTAAAGAAGGAAAAAGTAGGTTACGTTTTTGCTCGCGCAAAGTAAAGTTTCGCTTACTATCATCTCCTCTGGTTGGGTTTAAAAAAATGTATTAACTATTGCGCAATAGTTGGAAATTTTCACTACTCATCTCTTCTGGCATGGTGCTTCAGAAAATGTATTAACTGTTGCGCAATAGTTGGAAATTTTCACTACTCATCTCTTTTGGCATGGTGGGTGCTTCACTAAATGTATTAACCATTGCGCATAGAGCAATAGTCGGAAAATTTTACTATCCACCTCTTCCGGTTGAGTGCTTCAGAAAATGTATTAACTATTGCGTATAGAGTAATAGTTGGAAAATTCCACTATTCATCTCCTCTGGTTCTGTGTCTAGCGATATTTTGGTGTTGAATAAAAATTCATGCGTAGGTACGAAGGACACCCAGGATGTAATCCTACCATGATTTTTTTGGTGCTTCACAGAATGCAGCAAAAACCTCAAACTTACAACTTCGTCAAAACTTCTGACTTCTGAGTGGGGTACTAGCTAGTAGGTATAGCACTACAAATTCAGGTTAGGACAGTTATAAATCATGGAACCCTTTAACAGTATACTGTTCCCTGTTCCCTATTCCCTATTCACGCTTCGCGTAGCGCTATAAGAATGGTTTTTTGAGCATAATTGATTTGAGTATATCTGATTGCAGCTTTCCCATTATATTTAAAATACCATGTCAAGTTCTTTTGTCAACAACCCTTTTTTCTATTTTTCCAGTTATTAGTTATCAGACTTCCTTTTTCCAGTTATTTAGTTATTAGACTTTGTGGGGTACTACCCTGTCAGTTATCAGTTATCAGTTATCAGCTTTTCTAGTTATTACTTACAGTGGATTCCGAAGTTATGAGGTACAAATACAAATATTAATTATAAAGCCTTGTAGTCCGTGCATCTTGCCCGCGACAGATTTACCTCACGGGCAATGGAAAGCGCTGTATCAGAGTAGGTAAGAATGGTTTTTTTAGCGTAATTGATTTGACTCTATCTGAGCGGATCTTTTCTATTAGATCGATATAACCATGTCAAGTTTTTTTTGTCAACTACCCTTTTTTCAATTATCAGTTATCAGCAGTAAAGACAGTAATATAGGACTTACGCAAAGAAACCCAGTTTCTGGGATAAATCATTGTGTTGAACAATAGATGTAAACTAGAAACCGGGTTTATGGGTTCGCCTGCGTAAGTCCTATAATAGATAATTTAGTCATCTTAAAGATGACTTAAGCTATTAGCCAAGGATTTCAATCCTTGGCTTTCTTTTACTATCAGTTATTGGTTATTAGTTATCAGTTAACTGGACTGTTCTGATACTATGAGTGCTAACATCTGTTAACAATGCACAGCAAGATTAACCTGCTGAGGGGGTATCTCCCAAAGTCTACAAGAAAACCTGTAGACGCTTTATACGGAGGTTGTATGCCACATCTCCTCTGTCGTCTTGGTTATCGACGGTCGCAGAAGTTTTAATTACTTGACCATGCGCTTCGGTAACTTATCAGGATAGCGGTTACATAGTACATAGTGGCCTGGTTTTGTACCACACACTATTCTGTCTATTATAAATTAGAGCACAATCTATGCAACTAATTGGTATAACTAAATCAATGTATATGAATTTATGTGAACAAGTATTAGCAAATCAACAATGGTCGATCAACCCTGTTCCCTGCTATATGATTAATCACAAAATAGAGTATCTCTTGTTTTATTACCTGTCATAGGATTTATACCTTTAGCAATTTCACATAACTCTTTTTGAGTATCTTCTCGCAAAAAAGCGTCCGTAAAATCTGCTCCATCAATAATGGAACCACGGAATTGAGTATGGAAAGCAAAAGCACCTTCCAAAATAGCATTAGTCAAATTTGCTTTGTTAAAACTAGCATTATCCAAAGTAGAATAACTAAGATTTGCTGCCTCTAAATTAGCTCCTTCTAAATGAGCGCCAAACAAACTAACTCCACTTAAATTTGCATTAGTAAAATTACTTTTACGCAAAATAGATTTTGTAAATGAATCATTAGTTAAGTCTCGACCAGAAAAATCAACACCTACCAAGATTTGTTTGTTATACTCATCAGCTAGAGTAGGTGTGGCGTTGGTAAATATCAAGGCAGTTATTGCCCCAATCCCAGTGATATATACTATTAATGAAAAGACGAAACTAACTATAATTTGGAAAGTTTTCTGTTGTCTAAAATTCATACTACTTCTGACTAATTTACTCTCAGCAGTTCATAATTTAGAATAAACCAAAATGAGCCTTTCTTCATCTAGTCAATCTACTTCTATTTCCAAAAAAATAGACAAAGGTATTTTGGGAGAAGAGTTAGTGGCAAAATGGTTAAATCAACAAGGTTGGCAGATACTCCATCGACGGTGGAAATGTCCCTGGGGAGAATTAGATATTATTGCTGTGAAAACTTGTCCCTTCAAGGATAGCTCTGATCAAAATTTTTCTATTTTAGCATTTGTGGAGGTAAAAACCCGTAGTCGAGGTAACTGGGATGAAGATGGTCTACTAGCAGTTACAGAGTCAAAACAAGCAAAACTATGGCAAACCGCAGAAATGTTTTTGAGCGATCGCCCAGAATTAGCAGATTATTCTTGTAGATTTGATGTAGCCTTAGTAAGGTGTAATTATACTAGGAAATATGCTGGCTACGAAAAAAAACCATCACTAGAAGAGGAACTATCTGGATTAACTGTTGAGATGGGAAATTCTGTTAACTTAGCAAGTTATCAACTAATTTTACAAAATTATATTTCTTCTGCTTTTGTTGTTCCTTTCGACTAAATACTTAAATTGTGAAGAATCAATTAAGTATATATTACTGTTATTGTACCCATACTAATATTACTAATATCAACATATATTATAGATGTATAGGTACAGACAAATTATAATTAGAGCCAGATTTAAGATTAACCCAAAGTTTCTGGGCAATATCCCAAACCCTTGACAAATTGGGTGCGAAATGCTTCTATTTCATCTTGATTAGGCTGTCCATGGGAAACCACTGCTACCTGATAACGTCTCATCACACTTAAGGGTGATTGTCCAGTTTCCAAACCCCATAGTGCCATTCTGACACGGATATCAGGATCGTAAGGTATTCCCAATTCATTCATAAAAGCCCTAAAATCTCCATGTTGTTGAGGAGTCAAGTAGTGACTCATTTTGATTTTTACAACCCAGCCATCAATTTGATGAATTACTGTCATAAACTGAAGCGGTAGTTGATGGGCAGTGTTTAAGTATTCAACTACTCTGAGACATAAGCTAGTATTTGCTAAAAAGTAAAGGTATTCCATATCAATTCAAACTATTACCGCTTACAACTGTGGCTTTTCCCTCGGTTTAACCTCTAAAATTTATTTTCTACTCAACTGATGAGGAAATTTAAAGTTACTGGGAAACAGTCATAGGAAGCGGGGCGGATATTGCCGCTTCCCTATAAACAAATTAGGTATATGTTCTACAATGTTTAGGAGTTTAAAACAACTATAGAATCTGTTGTATTTTTGACTACAGATATATCTGCCCGGAGTTCTCCAACTAGGTCTATACTTATATATTCACTCTTATAGATTGCAGATCACTAGGGGAAAAGTACCCTAATTTGTATGGGGGGTTTTACCCAATTACCTATTATATAATCAGTAATATGACCAATAGATAAGGTCTAACCTGCCCTTTCAAGGGGTAAAAAAGAAAGGATTTTCCGGCCTCCCTATTATAGGAGGTAATGATAACTGATAACTTATAAGTGAAATGACCGATTTAGATTGGTCCATAGACTCTTATGACTATGAACTTCCCCAAGAGCTGATTGCTCAAAATCCAGTTGTACCTAGAGATAGCTCTCGCTTAATGGTTGTAGACTCGTTTACACACCATCATGGCATTTTCAGAGATTTAGCAGATTTACTTGAACCAGAAGATTTACTGGTTTTAAATAATACTCGTGTAATTCCTGCTAGGCTTTATGGTCAAAAAGCGAGTGGCGCTCGGGTAGAAATATTGTTATTGAAACCAATCACAAGTGATTCTTGGTTAGCTTTAGTAAAGCCGGGTAAACGTTTTATCACTGGGGCAAGGATTGAGTTTGAACCTAATTCATCGTTTGCTTGTGATTATAAGTTGCAAGCAACAGTATTAGCAACGGATGAAGAAACTGGTGGACGTGTGTTAAAATTTGATTTACCTCCAGGAGTTTCTTTAATCAACTTGTTAGACAAGTTTGGCCATGTCCCTTTTCCTCCTTATGTTACAGATTCAGAGGCTCTGAGTGAACAATATCAAACTGTGTATAGCAAGGTAGCAGGAGCGATCGCTGCTCCTACTGCTGGTTTACATTTTACTGATGAATTACTTGAGAAACTAGAACAACGGAATATTGGACAATCTTTTATAACTTTGCACGTTGGTATTGGCACATTTCGTCCAGTTGAGGTTGAAGATATTACTACCCATAATATACACTCTGAATGGGTTGAGGTTTCATCTTTGACTGTAGACAAAATTCACCAGACAAAGGCTCAAGGTGGACGTATTATTGCAGTAGGAACGACAGTAGTTAGAGCTATTGAAGGAGCAGCAGTAGCTAATAATACTAATGATAATTATGGCAGTGATCAATGTTTAATTAAACCATTTTGTGATTATACTGATATATATATTTATCCTAGTTATAAGTGGCGAGTGGTAGATGGTTTAATTACTAATTTTCATCTGCCACGTTCTAGTTTGCTTATGCTTGTTAGTGCGATGATTGGTAGAAAACGTCTTTTAAATTTATATAAGGAAGCAATTACTCAAAAATATCGCTTTTATTCTTTTGGCGATGCTATGTTGATTCTACCATCTGCTAGGTTTAATTAGACAAAGACATTATTTGGGGTTATACATTAAAGAATGATACTAGATTTTCAACTGTATATATTTTGAGGAAATAGTTATCCAAAAATATCTACTTTCGGGTTTCGTAATTCTTAATTGTGCAACGCCTAGTTAAGAATCAGGAAAAATAGGAGTTATACAGAAGGTAGTCAGAAAGTATAGCAAGAGTAATTTTTCTGTCTCGCGTCACCCCAATATCGTAAGTTTTTGAGGCTCAAGGACTGAAAACCAACGTATTTCAGACTCAAAAAGGCTAATACTTTATCTGTCAATGCTTTGAGATTTAATCAGCCAGCCCTAAATTAGATATTATGTTTATAATTCTGTTGTTACTTAAATATTGAATCTTCCCTGCTGACTACCAAAAATTACAACTATATACTATATAAATAATATAGTCATTTCAAATAAGGATGAAACACTTTTTTAGCTGAAACCCTTTCAAGGAAAGAAACACTCGTCCCAGTCTTATTCAGAATGACTATAATTAAGTATTCCAACTAGATTTGATATAAGGGGCTTTCAATATTAACCTAATGTTAACAGGTCAACAATTTGTAGTTAATCAAGCCCCAATTAATTAATCTTCTTCCTCTTCCTCCTCATTAGCTGGATATACAAAACTATGGGAACGTCCAGTTAATACTGATTTCCCTAGAGATAGTGCCTTCTTTGCTTCTAGCTTTGCCTGGTTTTTCCAGTTAGCCTTCCGCATATTTTTCTTAGATTTTGAGGTTCTCTTCTTTGGTACAGCCATAAAATTTATTCTATTCTCGAAATATAGATAATTTTACACACAGACTACTATCTTACCTTAATTTTAGTAGCTATGGAAGACTTTCACTAAATATGGGTGGCTGATTAAACCTCAAAGCCTTTATCTGTAAATCTTTTGTTTTTTTAGTATCGAAAAAAACGCCAAGTTTTCGGTCTCAAACACTCAAAAAGTTAGCATTTTGGTCAGAATAATTATCAAAAAATCAAGGGACAATTCTTCTTCCTAACTACTCCCTACTCCCTACTCCCTAAATTACAATTCAAAGTGCCAATTTTTCAGTCTCAAACCCTCAAAAAGTTAGCATTGTGGTCAGAATAATTGTCAAAAAATCAAGGGACAATTCTTCTGCCTAAACACTCCCTACTCCCTAAATTACAATTCATGGAAATCGTAAATTACAATTCCTGTTTCTGGATGATTATCTACACTAACGTAGCCAGTTTTGAGCATTTCTTTCATAGTTTCTTCTACTTCTGCAAAGCTAGCTCCTGTTGCTATGACTCCTTGAGTAACAGATAATTTTCCTCCCTTTGTAGAAGCTGCTTTGAGTAAGGCAACCATTAATTGTTGACGGGTTTGTGGAATAGAAGCTTTCATAGCGATCGCTCCATTTGATTGATATAATGGCACTCCCTGAGAGGAAATACCTAGTTTAGCTTTGACTCTGGTATTGTGTTCTTCTACCATACTAGGAATTAACAACAAGTCGATAAATTGGCCAACTCCAAATAAGCCGTAGGTAAAAAGCCAAACTAGACCTGTGAAAATTTTCCCATTATAGATACGATGGCATCCACTTAAGCCTAGTAAGCAAGCTGCCCAGAATAGGTAACTATATCCTGTATTATTCATTGATATCTAGTCCAAAAAATTATTAATCTTAATATGAGTTTGCCAAGCAAGTTATATTAAAATCGTGGACAATTAATATTTACTACTATCTTAATTCATATAGAATCCGGTTATATAGTATATGTTTATAACTACACTTCAATATTTAATTTCCCCTACTCCCCCACTCCTCTACTCCCTCACTCCTCCAACTATATAATCACTATTCAACTGGATTTGAGATTGCAGGGTGGTGAAAACTTCAGCATTAACCTCCAAAAAAGGTATATTTTTAAAGTTTAAGGAGGAATTTAGTCAAGTTAAGGAAACATAGCTTTGCAATTCTTAATATAAATTAGATGCTTCAAACCCCTAGACCTTGATAAACTATATAGCGTGGAAAATATCCTGCTGTTTAAAGCATTACTCTCTATGAGAAATGGGGAGAGAACGTCAGTAAATATACATTCATAACTTCAGAAAACAACAAAACTTATGGTAGATACTCTAAAAAAATCAGACTTTCAAGAAATGCGTCCTGGGGTAAAAGTCCCCTCGAAAGAAACTATCCTTACACCTCGATTCTATACAACAGATTTTGATGAGATGGCTAAAATGGACATCTCTGTGAATGAAGATGAATTGATGGCTATTTTGGAAGAATTCCGTGCAGATTATAATCGCTATCATTTTGTTAGAGATGAGGAGTTTGCTCAATCTTGGGATCATATTGATGGGGATACTCGTAGTTTATTTATTGAGTTTCTAGAACGTTCTTGTACTGCTGAATTTTCTGGCTTTTTACTTTACAAAGAATTAGGTCGTCGTCTCAAACATAAAAGTCCTGTTTTGGCTGAGTGTTTCAATTTAATGTCACGAGATGAAGCTCGTCATGCAGGTTTTTTGAACAAGGCAATGTCGGATTTTAATTTGTCTTTGGATTTAGGTTTTTTGACTAAAAGTCGTAAGTATACTTTCTTTAAACCAAAGTTTATTTTCTACGCTACTTATCTATCGGAAAAAATTGGTTATTGGCGTTATATTACTATTTATCGTCATTTAGAAGCTCACCCAGAAGATAGAATTTATCCTATTTTCCGTTTCTTTGAAAATTGGTGTCAAGATGAAAATCGTCATGGAGATTTCTTTGATGCTATTATGAGGGCAAATCCGCAATTTTTGAATGACTGGAGAGCAAAATTGTGGTGTAAGTTTTTCTTGCTTTCTGTTTTTGCTACTATGTATTTGAATGATATTCAAAGATATGATTTTTATGCTTCTATTGGTTTGAATGCTCGTGATTATGATAAGTATGTGATTGAGAAGACTAATGAAACTGCGGCGCGAGTTTTTCCAGTAATGTTGGATGTGGAAAGTCCTGAGTTTTATGAAAGGTTAGAACTTTGTGTAAAGAATAATGAAAAGTTAACGGCGATCGCTAGTTCTAATCGTCCTGGTTTTGTGAAGCTTTTCCAGAAGTTACCTCTGTATTTATCTAATGGTTGGCAATTATTAAAGTTGTATTTAATGAAGTCAATTGAGACTACTTCTATGCAAAGTTCTGTTCGTTAAGAGAGTTAATAATTAATTTTTTGATTTTGGTAGCCTTGTGTCAAACAAGGCTATTTATTTATGTTTATTGAGTAAAATATAATCATTACTTGTAATAAGATTATTATAAGCATTTAGCTAGCTCGCGGTTAGTTGTTTGATAAATAATGAATATACACTTTTCGTTAGTTAAGGTCAGTTTTTTTCGCAAATAAAATAATTTTAATTCTTCTTAAATCTATTAGACAAAATTTGCATTAATTCCTCCTCAAAAGGCAATGAATTAATAGCTTATAGCTGACTGCTGATCGTTCAAATTCTTACCTTTAAAAATCAAATTCTGCTAATACTGAAAAATGATCAAAGGGGATGATTCCATCATATTTTTTATTAATTACTTTGACACTTTGTAAATTTAATCTACTATCATAATAAATAGTATCTATAGCCAGAAAAGCTTAGTCTTTCAACAATTAATAATGAATAATGAATAATTAATAATT
>JBCDJM010000260.1:0-11284 GCA_038747755.1 Cyanobacteria bacterium P01_H01_bin.35 | reverse complement strand
TTCCTCCAAAATCCTATTCTCAATTAAAGATTACTACAAGCCTTTATTTTCGTGATTATTGAGAATGAAGCTGTTAAATTACTGAGTTAGTCGTTTTCAGAAGTCTCTCTATAACTAGGTTTGAGATACCTGAATCCTTACCAAGTAAAAGTTAGGAAAATATAATTAATGATTAATTATTAACAATTAATAATAGACAGTTAACCTCTAGACAGGAAAAGGGTTTTCAAGTTCGTAGTAGACTGACACAGCTAAAATGGTGCAATAGTAGGGGCGGGTTTTAGCTATAATTTTCATGGTTATTCTCAGATTTACATAAACCCGCCCTAATCCACAAAATTAGTTGTATCATTCCAGTAGTTTTAAAGCAATAATTAGGGCAATAAACTAGATTTATCGATTGATTTGCGTAACTCTTGATATATTTAAACAGATAACAATAACCGCCAAAATTTATTTCAGGTGAATTTATGGTATTTTCATTCCAGACAGTATATCCTAACAGAAGTAATTTTAATCCAATATTATGCAAAAAAATCATTGCCCCTTATGTCATGCAAATAAATTTAACTACTACAAAGCAGGCGATGAATATCTATTAGCAAAATGCTCTGAATGTGGTATGGTATGGGATAATAATCCACCAGAAAATCCTACTGTTATCTATCAACAAGATTATTATAATAATGATTTTCCCAAAGGGGGATATTCTAATTATTTTCAAGGGATGAAAATTAATAGCCGGACTTTTAGAAAGCGTTTATTAAAAGCAGAGAAAAAACTTTCTGGTCAAGGTTTATTATTAGATGTAGGTTGTGCTTTAGGTGATTGTTTGGAGCAAGCAAAAAATTTAGGATGGGATAATCCTCAAGGTTTAGAAGTCTCAGAATATGCAGTAAATTTTGGTAAAAGTAGAGGTTTATCTGTATATCAAGGAGATTTGTTTAATCATGGCTTTGAACCTAATTCTTTTGATTTGATTATGTTGCAAGATATGATTGAACATACGATAGATCCTATTGCTCAACTAACAGCAGCTTATCAACTTTTAAAACCTGGAGGATGGATTTTTATTACGACTCCAAATGTGGGAGGATTTTGGCATAGATTATTAGGGTCTTTATGGTATCACTATAAACCAGCAGAACACTTGACTTATTTCTCCCTTGATACGATAAAATTTGCTTTGGAAAAAAGTGGATTTTCTGATGTAGAATCAAAGGCAACCAGTAATTTAATGAGTCTAGAATATATTTTGAATAGATTGAAGTATTATCAGCAGATTTTATTCTCTTTTGTACTATCAATTTCTCAATTTTTAAATCTAGATAAATTAGTCTTTAATTTATGGATAGGAGAATTAGAAGCTTGGGGTAAAAAAGACAGTTAACAGTTATCAGTTATCAGTTATCAGTTATCAGCTTATTTTTATTTTATTCTCTATTTTCTATGATTCTGAAATTATTAACTTTTTGGTGATAAATTAAAAGGAAGTTTCAATGGATTATCTCTATTCCCTAAAAACCAGCATAAAACTTGACTTATTTCTTATTTATCCTTGGATGCGATAAAATTTGCTTTGGAAAAAAGTAGGTTTTCTGATATAGAATCAGAGCCAACCAGTAATTTAATGAGTCTGGGATATATTTTGAATAGATTGAAGTATTATCAGCAGATTTTGTTCTCTTTTTTACTATTAATTTCCTGATTTTTCAAGCCATATAAATTAGTCTTTGATTTATGGATAGAATAATTAAAAGCTAGGGAAAAAATAAATATTCTTTACCTTTTTCCTTCTTCCTTCCTCCTCCTTCCTTATCAAAAATGAGGTCAAAAAAATGAATGTAATTGAAACAGAAATTCCCGAAGTATTGTTGATAGAGCCAAAAGTTTTTGGAGACGAACGTGGCTTTTTTATGGAGAGTTTTAATCAACGCAATTTTTCAGAAAAAACAGGAGTAAATCTCGAATTTGTACAAGATAATCACTCTCGTTCTAGCAAAGGAGTATTGCGAGGATTACATTATCAAATTCAACAAGCTCAAGGTAAATTATTACGAGCAGTTGTAGGAGAAATCTTCGATGTTGCTGTAGATATTCGGAAAAATTCTCCTAATTTTGGTAAGTGGGTAGGTTATCTTTTAACAGCAGAAAATAAACGACAACTTTGGGTTCCTCCTGGTTTTGCTCATGGTTTTTTAGTAGTGTCTGAAACTGCTGATGTTTTGTATAAAACTACTGATTATTATGCACCTGAATATGAGCGTTCAATTCTGTGGAACGATCCAGAGATTGGGATTAGTTGGCCTTTAGATGGAATTGAGGTTAAATTATCTCAAAAAGATGAAGCTGGTACAACGTTAAAAGATGCTGATTTGTTTGCATAAGAGCAGCCAGGAGTCAGAATATTTTTGGAAAAGTTAGTTGGTAGAATAATTTTGCTTGGAGTTGAATTTTTTCACCTAACTTAACACTAAGGCGGAATGAAAATCGGCAAATTTTCAAACATTAAAATCATCAAAACTCCGGATTGAAAAAAATCAGAAAATTTGGGGAAACTTTCTAGCTGAAATGGTTGTTCAAAGAGGCTATTACTCAAAGAAAAAATGAAAATCGGCAAATTCTCAAACAGTAAAATTCTCAAAACTCCGGATTGAAAAATCAGAAAATTTGGGGAAACTTTCTAGCTGAAATGGTTGTTCAGAGAAGCGGAAATTTTGTCTATACTACTTACTCAAAGACAAAATGAAAATCGGCAAATTCTCAAACTTAAAATTCTCAAAACTCCGGATTGAAAAATCAGAAAATTTGGGGAAACTTTCTAGCTGAAATGGTTGTTCAGAGAAACTGAAATTTTGTCTATACTACTTACTCAAAGACAAAATGAAAATCGGCAAATTCTCAAACTTAAAATTCTCAAAACTCAGAATCACCAAAAATTACAAATGAAAATCTTATTAACAGGTATCAACGGACAACTAGGAAACCAACTACAACCTCTCCTCACAAAAATAGGAGAAGTAACCGCAGTAGGGCGAGAAAACTTAGACCTGGCAGACCCCAATGCCATCTCCCAACTTATAGACCAAGTTAAGCCACAACTAATTATCAACGCCGCAGCTTATACAGCAGTTGACAAATCTGAAAGTGAACCAGAATTAGCTGGTGCTGTAAATAGTATCGCTCCTGAAATTATGGCAAAAGAGGCCAAAAAATTAGGAGCAACCTTAATCCACATTTCCACCGACTATGTTTTTGATGGTAGTCAAAGCACACCCTACACAGAAACCGACCCAACAAACCCCCTCGGAACTTATGGCAAAACTAAATTAGCTGGAGAAGAGGCAATTCGAGAAACAGAAGTTAATCATATTATTATTAGAACAGCTTGGGTTTATGGAGCTTATGGAAGAGGTAACTTTGTCAAAACCATGTTGCGGGTGGGTAAAGACAGAGAAGAATTAAGAGTAGTCTACGATCAGGTTGGTTGCCCAACTTGGACAGGAGACTTAGCAGAAGCGATCGTTCAAATTATTCCTCATCTTAATTCAGAAACTTATGGAACTTATCACTATACAAATAGTGGAGCTATTAGTTGGTATGATTTTGCCATGACTATTTTTGAGGAAGCAAAACAACTGGGTTTTCCTTTAGAAGTAAAACGAGTAGTTCCCATTACTACTGCCGAATATCCAACTCCAGCAAAACGACCTGCTTTTTCAGTTTTGAATAGTGGAAAAATATCAAAAGTCTTGGAAAACCATTCTCCATATTGGCGAGATAGTTTGAGGCAAATGTTAAAGCAGTTATTTGCTCTGAGTAATTAAGAATCACCTTATTTTTGGTTTTCGGATTCTGATAAATTTTTTGATGAATCAAATCACTCGTCGCTTCCTAGCTCAAAATATTTTCCTATAGATAAACAATAAGACTGATTCAAACAGAATATATATATACTAGGCAAAAACTATACCGTTATAGTTGGGCTATTTGAAACCTCTAGGAGCAGTAAGTATTAAAAAATTTACTCATCAAAAGCTAGAGTTTTTTGTTATACCAATTTTAAGCTAATAAATTTGTCTAATGAATCCTACTACTACTTCCTCTCGTTGGATAAAAATATTTTCCACAGAGTCATAAACACAAGACTTACTCAAATAAACCATATAAAGTCACCAAAAACTATAACGTTATAGTTTTTCGACTTGAAAAAACTACTCATCAAAAGCTAGAGTTTTTTGTTATACCAATTTCAAGCTAATAAATTTGCCCATGAATTCTACTATTACTCCTTCTCCTTGGATAAAAATATTTCAACCCATTTCTCAACCAACCCTGCGTTTATTTTGCTTTCACCCTTCTGCTGCTGGTGCTTCCTTCTTTCGCATCTGGGGGAAATACTTGCCTTCTAATATAGAGGTCTGCGCCATACAACTACCAGGTAGAGAAACTCGTATTAAAGAACCTCTAATTACTGGATGGAATGATCTAGTACCTAACCTAACTCAAGCTTTGTCACCCTTGATTGAAGAATATCCCTTTGTATTTTTTGGACATAGCCTTGGTGCATTAATAAGTTTTGAAGTAGTTCGTAAACTACGCAGGGAAAAACTTCCTCTTCCTAAGTATATGTTTGTCTCTGGTCGTCGCGCTCCTCAGATTCCTATTGATAACTTACTTCATCAAGCACCTGACCAAGAATTAATTTCGGCTTTGCGAGAATACGAAGGTACTCCCGAAGCAGTCTTACAAAACCAAGAACTAATGGAATTGTTTTTACCTATTTTACGAGCTGACTTTACCCTCAATGAAAAATATATGTATTTTCCTGAAGCACCCTTAGAATGTCCTATTGTTGCTTTTAGAGGTACAAATGATGTAACAGTTAGCTTGCAAAATTTATCCCAATGGGAACAGCATACTATTACTAACTTTGCATTACATGAATTTCCGGGGGGTCATATGTTTTTCCAAAAGGAGCCAAAAGATTTAATTGAAGCAATCTTAAAATTTATGTGAGGCCGCTTCTTCAGTTATCAGTTAGCCTCCTATGGTCGTAACTGCGTTAACAGTTATCAGTGTGGAAGCTTGAGACTTTATTTCTTTAGTGTTCCTTGAATTGCAGAAGTTTGCAATGTAAGCATTTAGCATTTAGCATTTAGCATTTAGCTTTATTACCTTTAGTTGCCAACTAAAGCTGGTCATTCTTGCACTTCAATTCTCTGGTTGAAAATTCAGTACAAGTTAAGCAAATACTTGCTTCATTTATTAAAAAGCTGAGAGCTGATTCCTAATACTGAATACTTACTTTAAAATTAATCTCTATTCCCTTAGGGGGCAAAAACCTTGCACCTTTTTCGCACACCCCAAGGTTTTGCCTTTTTGGGTTGAAAACAAGTCCTAGCTTTTCAGTGGATAGAGCTACAAAAAGCTACTATCTTTCCATCCATCGCTACCCAGTCGAAAACCAAAAATATTTTCATTTTATGAAGCTCCTAAAAAACAGCGTGCCAAAAGATTTTCCCTTGCATCCCTATGAAAACTCTGATATCATAAAAACTATAAGGGCTTTCCTGGCCATACACATGATTTTTTATTCAACTAATAAATAGTATAGTTTCTGAGCGATAGAACTCCGTTCCGCTTTTCGGCTGTCGCCGACATGAAACACTGCGGGACATGTTTGCGGAGCATTCCCTATACGAAAAGGCGGAGCCTAGCGGCAGCTATAAAACGAATGTTGTATAAAGGAAAATCAATCTACAAAGATATCAAATGGGTTCTATAAGTAGGGCAGCAAAAATTAAACTATTTCAAATTAATTTGTATATCTGTGCCAAAATTCGTGTCTTGCATTCCGGTTTATGTTAGCCAAAAAAAAGCCAGAAGTCACCTTTCTAATTCTCACAACTATCACAATTTTATTTCCAGCTTTATATGTACTTTTTATGATATCGAAAGCTGGAGAGTTACTAAATTTTGACTATTGGTGGATGATTAAAAATATCTATTCCATAGATGGATTTTCCACCAATATTTTTGACTGGATGTTTCGAGCTAACGAACATTTTGTCTTAATTCCTGCCATAATTTATGCCTTAAATATTGTTGTTACTAAAGGTTCCAATATTGGGTTGTGTCTAGCTACATTTTTCCTGGCTTGTATTCAGGAAATTTTGTTAATTGGATTAGTACCTAATACTCTTAAAAAATATCCTCCAATATTTTTATTATTAATTTTATTCATCTCAGTTTTTAACTTTACTCCTGCCGCTGCTCATAACTGGATGCGCGGATATAGTGGAGTACATTGGGTAATTGCTAATTTATTTGTTATTGCCTCAATTTTTTGTGTAAAAAAATTACTAGAATCTCAACAAAATAGATTTGCGATCGCCAGTATAATTTTGGGAATTTTAGGATGTATTAGTTATAGTACCGCTCTAGGAATTTGGCCGATATTATGTGCAGTTGCTATTCTATATAAGTTGCCAAAAAAGTTTACTATCTCTTATCTATTTTTTTCTGTTTTAGTAATAGGAACTTATTTCTTCACCTACACAACACCTTCTCATCATCCCTCATTATCTAAACTGAATTTTATTGATATAGTTGCCTACATTCCCGTTTATTTAGGAGCAATTTTTACTCATAATATTCCTGTCGCTTCAGCAATAGGTTGGGTAGGATTAGTTTTAGCAGGAATATTTTTAATTTATTGGTTATTTGTCATTTATCCTCAAGACTGGTTGCCCTGGTTATCAATAATAATTTATACTTTCGGCACCGCTTTAATGGCAGCGGTTAGTCGTTCTGGTTTTGGAGTAGAACAAGCGATCGCTTCTCGTTATGCGACTCTACCTTCTCTATTTTGGTTAAGTCTAATTATCCTGATTTTTTTCTGGTTAGAAAAACAGCAATTTACTCTAAGAAAACAATGGTATTTTGTCATGCCATTAGTGGCAGTTTTGACAGTTTTAACTATATTAATGTATCGAGTAGGTACGGCAACTTTTAGAGAAATTGCTCATCGAGCAACTTTTCAACCTTTAGTAGCATTATCTTTACAAGTCGGCATTTCCGATCCAACTTTAATTAAAGAAAAAGTTGGCAACCGTCCTGCTGCTTTTTTAGGATTAGTGGATGCTTTAAAAGCTGATGGTTTAGTACCTTTTCATCGAGATATAAAACAGAATAATTTTTGCGCTAATTTGGGTGAGAAAATTGATTCTAATTTATTAACTGCGAAACTCCCAGAAAATTTACAGGGATATTTTGACAATGTGACTAAATTTTCGCCAACTACAGCTAGAGTAAATGGATGGGTTGGTGAAGTGAAAAGTCAAAAGCGAGTGTGTAATTCTGAGGTCTCCATTTCCTACGGAAAGGCTTCGCCAACAGAATGTAAGACACACTCAAGACATTCAAAAGTTAAAAGTGAAGAGATTTTTGAAGTTAAATGTATTGTTATTTTGAATCAAGAAAATGTAGTAAAAGGTTTTGGAATGTCTGGTTTTCCTCGTGCTGATGTAGCAGAATTATTAGGAGCAGAATATGAATTTTCGGGTTGGAAAGGATATATCGAAGTTAAAAGTCAAAAGCGAGTGTGTAATTCTCAGGAGACTTTAGAATGTAAGACATACTCAAGACACTCAACAGTCAAAAATCTAGAAAATATTCAAGAGTCAGAGCCGGAGATTTTAAAAGCTTATGTAAAATTGAAAAATCGTCAAGATTGGATAGCTTTAACCAATCAACATATTTTTGATAAGTCGGATATATTCAACTGAAAAGTTATTTATTCCCAAGTCAAAAATTCAGAAAAGATTCAAGACTCGCCGGCGTCGATTTTCAGAGATTATCGGAAATGGAAAAATCCTCAAGATTGAATAGCTCTAACTAACCAAAATATTTTTGATAAGTCGGCTCTATCCAATTGAAAACTTATCTATTCAAAACTCAAAAATCTAGAAAAGATTCAAGACTCGCCGGCGTCGATTTTCAGAGATTATCTGAAATGGAAAAATCCTCAAGATTGAATAGCTTGAACTAAGCAACATAGTTTTAATTTTTGATATTTTAGATGATTACTTAATCGTAATATCATTATGTTCAATATATGCAATTAAATTAATTTTGTTTAACCACTTAATGACTATCATAGTCTGTCTATTTCTTCAACTCTATTACCATCATCAAAGAAAAATAGTACAAGACGAGATATCAAACGTGTATATGTTTTCAGTAAGTAATCATCAGATATAGGTGTTTCTGAAAGAATTTTAGCCGATATTTTACTCATTAATTCATTCTTCAAAACTATATCTCTTTTTTCAGCATCACTTAAACTTTCATCAAAAAATAACAGCTTTTCCAATGCAATTAATGCTTGATTTAAGTCACCTAAATTAAAGTTATTAATACCATTTTTGATAGCTGTAGCTAGAGGTAATAATCCAGTCTTAGCAGAAGTATATCCTATTGCTGATGCTAAACTTCCTGTCTTCTTATTCCTTGCTTCGATTTCCTTTTGAAGACAGACTACAATCTCAGATAATTCATCTTCATCTAAAAAAAGTTCTATCAAATCTGGAGATAGCATTCCTTCAAATTGCTCAAACCTTCCATCTCTAGATAATTTTAGAGAATACATCTCTAAAATGAATCCTATGTCTGTTATAGCATTGCGACGAACTGTCTCATCACAGGATTTCATTTGCTCTATTAGCTCCAAAACTTTTTCGTTCATATCTTTTATCCTATTGAATAGATTTTTATCGAACTAATCTTTTATAAATAGTATTACCAAGAAAAGCTAAGTATCAAGTGAAAATAATTATAATTAAAAATTATTTCTTTTTATAGCAAAGAAAGAGTTGATACAAAATCCGGTTATCAAAAGTCTGTTTTTCAAATTATTCTCTAATCCTTTAGCATAAATACCTTACATTCATAAATAGTAATTCTTTCCCACACCGGACTTAGTAGAATTAGCAAATAGATTAGTGATTAATCTTAGGCTAGTTTATGTTAAATTTAAAAATCGTCAAGATTGGATAACTTAAACCAATCAATATAGTTTTGATAATTAGAATTAAACGTTGAACAGTACATACCTCAGTTTTGTGATTCCAGTTTATAACGAAGAATCTACAATCAAACCCTTGTTTGAGAGAATTTTTGATGTAATGAATTTAGCCGAAATTAATAGTTATGAAATAATTTTTGTAGATGATGGTAGTAGCGATCGCTCTTGGATAGAGGTTAATGAATTAATCAAAAAATATCCGCAGAAAATCAAAGGAATTAGATTAAGAAGAAATTTTGGTAAATCTTCTGCTTTATCTGCTGGATTTAAAAAAGCTAGAGGAAATATTATTTTTACTTTAGATGCAGATTTACAAGATGATCCGGCGGAAATACCTAAATTTTTGTCAAAGTTAGAGTCAGGATATGACTTAGTTTGTGGATGGAGAAAACATCGTAACGACCCTGTTTCTAAAACATTACCATCGAAATTATTTAATAGAGTTACATCAGTTTTAACTGGAGTAAAATTACATGATTTTAACTGTGGTTTCAAAGCTTATAAAAAAGAAGTATTAGAATGTATCAAAGTCTATGGTGAATTACATCGTTATATTCCCGTATTAGCTCATAGTTTGGGATTTAAAATTACTGAAGTAACTGTCAGACATCATCGGCGCAAACAGGGAAAATCTAAATACGGATTGGAACGTTATACCCGTGGCTTTATTGATTTATTAACTGTTTTAGCAACTACTCATTATTTACATAAACCAGGTCATTTATTTGGGAGTTTAGGATTATTCTTTGGTGCGATAGGAATGACATCTTTAGGTTATTTAATTGTACTTTGGTTTATGGAAATTCGACCTATAGGTACTCGCCCTTTATTTTTATTTGGAATTTTGTGTATTATTCTGTCTGTACAGTTAATATCTTTAGGAATTTTGGCAGAATTAATTACTAAAAATGTAGACAATGATTATGTGGATAAACAGATTTGTGAAGTTGTAGAAGAGAGTGAGGAAAATGCTGAACTATTGTAGGGAAAGGTTGAGTCAAGAAACCCAACAAATATAGGTTTGCTATTAATTGATTCTTTATTCATCTCCAACGTTGGGATTTTGAGATTTTAGATAAGTTATTAAGCAATAGGATATATTACCTAATATCCTGGATAGTTAAAGGCCAAACATCTATTATCCCAGCATGGGTTTCATACACTACATATCTCTAAACATTATAGTTTTTGATCGCCTTATTATAGTATTTTTGGATAATGGTTCATAATTTTTCACAAATATATTTGTTTGTTATCCTTTGCTTTATTGACAGCTCCAGATGTTATAATACTGAAATCTGTAGTAGATTTACTTAATACATCTGTCACATAGGGACAAATTATAATCCCAATATTTAATAAAAAATTGGGATTCCGATCAAAAATATTCTGATTAGTTTTACTTTTGCTGTATTTTTTCACTAATTTATTCTAGGTTTGAGCCATGACATACGAACGAAAAAGTTTAGAGCTTTTACAAGATAATGGAAATTCTATAACAAGTTTCCATCCAGGTGAAGAAAGAAAACGTCAAGAGTTAATAACAAAAGAAGTTTCTCAAACTATAGAGTTAGTCAATAATTATCTGGAATTTAAAGATTCTATAGAAAATTTTCAAATAACTGAAGAAAAAGAAAAGGAATTTAAACTTAAAATTAGAGATTTAGCCAATAATTATCTGGAATTTAAAGATTCCATAGAAATTTTTCAAACAGCTGAAGAAAAAGAAAAGGAATTTAAACTTAAAATTACAGAGCTAGTCAATAATTATCTAGAATTCAAAGATTCCACAGAAAACTTTCAAACAACTGAAGAAAAAGAAAAGGAATTTAAACTTAAAATTACAGAGCTAGCTAGTAAGTACAGGAAAATCAATAATTCTATAATTAGTTATAAGACTAATACTTCAGATATAAGAAAACTTAACGCTTCAATAATACTTAATTCTAAAAGAGAAATTGTACAAAATTCTCTAAGAATTGTTTGTGAGAATTTAAATTATCAGACAGCAGCTATTTTTTTGATCTCTAAAGATGGTTTTTTAGAACGTTTTGGAATATAGCAATCCTAAATGATTTATGAAAAGTAGCCATACATGAAAATTTTGGGAAAATCAAAGGTTTGACGATGTGTAACCAGCTCAAACAAATATTTGATTAGAGTATACCATTTATAGCTTTTCACGAATGAAATAGG
>JBCDJM010000259.1:0-11355 GCA_038747755.1 Cyanobacteria bacterium P01_H01_bin.35 | reverse complement strand
CAATATAATCGAGCGATCGCTTTAGTTAAAAAAGAAAATCCTGATGTGGCAGTTTTCCTGGAAGTTGGTGAAAAATGGGCGGAAGAATTAAAGGTTTTACGCCAGAGTTATCCTTATGTTTTTCATAACCAAGATAACCGCATATTTGGCAAACGCACATTTGGTAAATCAATTTACAGTAAAATTCCCCTAGAAAACCAAAATATAAAAATTATATCTAAGTCTTATAAAAGAACAGCTCTAGTTACTCAGTTAAAAGTTTCTGGAAAAGCTATTTTCTTAATCGTAACTCATCTGGCAATTCCTATTACAAAAGTTAGTTTTCAGGTGCGAACTCAAGAATTTGCAGTCTTAGCAGATTATGTCTCAAAACTTCAATCTCCGGTAATAGTAGTTGGAGATTTTAATACCAGTTTATGGTCGCCTTATTATCAACAGTTTGTTGAGAAAACAGGATTAAGAAATGGGCGACATGGGTTTGGTATTCAACCGTCTTGGCCAACATTTTTGCCACTATTTTATATGCCTATTGACCATTGTTTACTAAGTTCTGAATTTCAAGTTTTAAATAGTCGTATTGGTGAAAATGTAGGTTCTGATCATTTACCAGTAATTACAGATGTGGCTATTTCTCAAAAAGCTGAATCTAGTTAAATATTTATAGGTAAATTTATGCTCATAAATTACCGAAAAATGTCATTCCTGTTATCGGTTAACAGCAGTTAAAATTTGAAACAAGATGAAAATTCAGGGATGAAGTAATCAACAAAATTATTACTTTAGCAATACCAGGGTCATATCTCTGGATGATTAAAATGCTACAGATAAAGCAGGAAAAAGTGGTATTTGGACAGCTTTTATCAAGCTAAATTTATTTTTTGGCAACTATATAACTGTCTTAATAGTAATATTTTTGGGATTAGATGCTTACTATTTGAGTGAAGTATTTATTGATGGTTTACTTCTACAATATTATCAAAAACGACTCCAGTTAGATTCAGCAGAAAAGTTAATAGATGAAATTGATAAATTGCCAATTTCTCTACCTTAAAAAATACAGCTAAAATGGTCAATTCTTAACCATCCTATTCACAAGGGAATTAAAGCGAATTAATTTTAGAAAAATCATGCGTCTTGTTTTTATCCTCATCACAATTTTCACGGCTCTATTCTCACTCATAAGTTATCTAGGAGAATTTCACCAAATATTTGAACTAACTTCTCATTTCAAATTGCAATATTTGATAATTGCTTGCTGCACCTTATTTTTCTGGATAATAATTCGCAAAAAAATCTGGATTTTCGTAAGTTTAGGCTGCATTTTGCTGAACTTATTGGTGATAGTTCCTTGGTATTTACCATCATCACAAATAATTGCTGCAGACGAGGTAAATAAAATTAGAATTTTACAGTTAAATGTGTTTACCAATAATCAGCAATATAATCGAGCGATCGCTTTGGTTAAAAAAGAAAATCCTGATATTGCAGTTTTCCAAGAAGTTAGTGAAAAATGGGCAGAAGAATTAAAGGTTTTACCTCAGAATTATCCCTATGTTTTCCACTTTCAAGATAACCGCATATTTGGCAAATCAATTTATAGTAAAATTCCCCTAGAAAACCAAGATATAAAAATTATATCCAAGCGTTATAAAAGAACATCTTTAGTTACCAAATTAAAAGTTTCTGAAAAACCTATTTCCTTAATCGTAACTCATCTAGCAGTTCCTATTACAAGAATCAGTTTTCAAGTAAGAAATCAAGAATTAAAAGTATTAGCAGATTATGTATCAAAACTTGAATCTCCAGTAATAGTAGTTGGAGATTTTAATACCAGTTTATGGTCGCCTTATTATCAACAGTTTGTGCAGAAAACAGGATTAAGAAATGGGCGACGCGGGTTTGGTATTCAACCGTCTTGGCCAACATTTTTGCCACTATTTTATATGCCTATTGATCATTGTTTACTAAGTTCTGAATTTCAAGTTTTAAATAGTCGTATTGGTGAAAATGTAGGTTCCGATCATTTACCAATAATTACAGATGTGGCTATTTCTCAAAAAGCTCGATCTAGTTAAATATTTATAGGTAAATTTATGCTCATAAATTACTGAAAAATATCATTCCTGTTATTAGTTAACAGCAGGCAAAATTAAAAAAAAGATAGAAAACTCATGGATGAAATAATCAAGAAAATTATTACTTTAGCAATACCAGGGTTATATCTCTGGATGATGAAAAGTGGTATTGGGACAGCTTTTTTCAAGCTAAATATATTTTTTGGCAGCTATGTAACTGTCTTAATCGTAATATTTTTAGGATTAGCTGCTTACTATTTTAGTGAAGTATTTATTGATGGTTTACTTCTACGATATTATCAAAAACGATTCCAGTCAGAATCAGCAGAAAAGTTAATAAATGAAATTGAAAAATTGCCAATTTCTCTCCCTTTGAAAATACAGCTAAAATGGTCAATTCTCCATCATCCTATTCACAAGGGAATTAATTTGAGAAAAATACCGCGTCGTGGTTTTTTCCTGATCACAATTTTCACTGCTCTATTTTCTCTCACAGGTTATCTAGGATTATTTAACCAAATATTTGAATTAACTTCTCATTTCAAATTCCAGTATTTTATCATTGGTTGCTGTACCTTATTTTTCTGGATAATAACTCGCCAAAAAATCTTGGCGTTGGTGAGTTTAGGCTGCATTTTGCTCAACTTATTTGTGATAATTCCTTGGTATTTACCATCATCACAAATAATAGCTGGAGACCAAGTAAATAAAATTAGAATTTTACAGTTAAATGTGTTATTTCATAATCAACAATATAGTCAGGTGATCGCTTTGGTTAAAAAAGAAAATCCTGATGTGGCAGTTTTCCAAGAAGTTAGTGAAAAATGGGATAAAAAATTAAAGGCTTTACAGCAGAATTATCCCTATGTTTTCCATAACCAAGATAATCCTAGATTTGGCAAATCAATTTACAGTAAAATCCCTCTAGAGAACTCAAATAAAATAATTACAGCAAAGTATCAGAAATCTAAGATAAGAAGATCTCTAGTTACCCAATTAAAAGTTCCTGGAAAACCTATTTCGTTAATCGTAACTCATCTGACAATTCCTACTAAAAGAGCTAATTTTAAATTGCGAAATCAAGAATTAGAATTATTGGCAGATTATGTATCAAAACTTCAATCTCCCATAATAGTAGTTGGAGATTTTAATACCAGTATATGGTCGCCTTATTATCACCAGTTTGTTAATAAAACAGGATTAATAAATGGGCGAGGTGGGTTTGGTATTCAACCGTCTTGGCCAACATTTTTGCCACTATTTTATATTCCTATTGACCATTGTTTAGTAAGTCCTGAAATTCAAGTTTTAAATAGTCAGATTGGTAAAGATGTAGGTTCCGATCATTTACCAGTAATTACAGATGTGGCTATTTCTCAAAAAGCTAAATCTAGTTAAATTTGTGAAATTAAACACTCAGTATAATTAGGTCAAATTTACTCACAGCAGTAATTTAACTCCTGACTTCAGCTACAGCAGGAATCACTAAAACTGGGCAAGGAGAATCTTTTAAAATACCCTCACTAACACTACCCATAAACAACTTCTCAATACCACTGCGCCCATGAGACCCAACTATAATTAAATCAGCAGTTAATTTTTTTGCCTCTGCTAATATGGTCTCTACTGTCGAACCCTGAGTTAATAGAGCAACTGTATCCAGACCTTTTTGCCGTAATTCCTCTGCTAAATCTTGAATCTGCTTATGTTCTTTACGAAACTCTTCTGCCCAGCGATCGCGCTTAGGCTGGGGTCCAGTTTTAAAACCAACAAAATCAGGTTCGGGTTCGGCAATATGGATTAACCATAGTTTACTTTGAAAAGCCCGGGCTAAGGTTTCAGCTTGAGAAATAATGGTGGGAGTTATTTGAGAAAAGTCAATCGCAACAACTATATTTTTCATTAGTAATTAAGGTTAGTAATTAATGGATAATTGATAATTACCTGTGGTTAAAACCTTTCTTAATTAGGGTTTGCTGATTAAATATAAAAGCCTTTACAGATAAAGTTTTTAGCATTTTTATGTCTGGACAAAGTACAAACTTTTATGTCAAAAAGGTTCAAAATTTTAGCATTTTTTGCTCAATATTTAGAGAAAAATAACTCTTACTATTCTTCCGACTACCTCCTCACTCATTCCCCATTTATCCTGACTCCTGACTCCTGACTCCTGACTCCTAGCACTACTAAAAGACTTTTTCAGCAACCCCTAATTAGATATAAGGAAATATTATTTTTTTTCCTTAAAAGAGAACCCTTTTAACCTGAATAATTTAATTAATAATTATTAATTATTCGGTAATTAGAAATAGTTTGAGATATGATCGGGACTTAAGTTAGGCACAAACCAAGTTTATCAAGGAAAATGTGCAATATTTAAACATTGAATTATGGTCATAAACCGGGTGTGCTACGATCCAAGATTCAAGTAGAAGGCGCGGATATTTCTACTTAGTATGAATTGCTTCAGGAGAACAGTCGCCCCTCCTACAGGCAGAGGGGTTAGAGGAGAGGTCAGTTGCTCAAACTTACCCACATTTTAAAGCTAGACACCCTACTACCTTGATAAAACTGTATATATTGGTAATTTTAATTCATTTCATATTAGATATCAATCTAAAAATTATAAATTTTATGCAAATCAATCAACATTTCAATAAGTTTATAATATCTGCCATTGCTCCATTTTTATTATTAATTTCTTCCCTCAAAATTTTAGCCTCTATTACCCCTGGAACAACAGATAATAATTCTATATTATTAGCACAATTAGATCGAGCTGATTGGCGGATATGTTCACAACAAAATCTGCCTTTAGTTGAATCTTTTTATATAGAAACAGCTAATTTTTTTGCCAATATTTGCCAAAAACCAAATGGTAAATTAATTTATATTGGTGGTCAAAAGGCTAATCCTGGAGATGCTGTTCAAATAACTGCAATGGTGGAAGAAGGAACCGGATATGTTGCCGAGGATGGAGATATTACATATATTGTAACAGGTGCTACTTTTACTATTGTAAAAAATGCTAATACTATCAGTGAAGAACAAGTGATATATATATGTAGTCAATTTTCTGAAATAAAATGTCAAAAGAGATAGTAGAACAATTAATTTTTCTTTAAATAAAGTTTAAAAAACAGATACTTTTTAGGTATATTTCACTATAACTGTAACTACTAGAAAAATAAGGCTGTCATCAGACTTATTTTTGCAGACATTAGTATTAAGCCTTTGCCAGATTCAGTCTTTATATAAAATTATATAGATTTAATAAAATATTAAATTTCTGGCTTCGATGATGTATCATAGAACGAACTAATTTATTCATTTACTAGAGGACTAAACTGTGAATTTTGTCAAGACTAATCAACAGTTCTTAAAATTAGGACTGTTTGCGATGATTGTATTTCTTTTATCTACATTTTCATCTAAGGTTTTAGCATCTAGTAACAATCTAGAGACAAAGCCAAACACAATATTATTAGCTGAATCCGACCGCGATAATAAGCGTATTTGTTCCCAACGTGGGGATAATTGGTCTGAGGTAAATTATTTTGAATCAAAGAACTATTTTGCTAATATTTGTCGTCAACCAAACGGAAAATTAATGTTAATTGCTGGTAGAAAATCTAATCCAAATCAACTTTTAAAGTTACCTGTAGAATTTAACCAAGGATATTTGGCAACTCATGGTAATAAAACTTTTATGGTGAGTGATAATTCTTTTAGTATGGCAATAAATGGTCTAGTTATTCAGGAAGAACAAATTATCTATCAAGAAAAAGAAAATTAGGCAGTATTGATTGACAATTTTAGGGAAAATAAAAAAATTTAGAGAGTTTTCGAGTATTTATATCCTTTAATTGTGTATATCACAATTCAATTTAATTAAAGTTTTTGACTAGAAAAATATTGAAAGTACGGGTATTTTCCCAGCCTCATATTTGAGATAATTTAAGTTGTGTGGCTGGGGAATTTTGTTGAGCAAATCCCACTAAAAATTTATTAGCTTTAGTCTAAGAGACTGTTTGTTAAAGAAATATTAAACCCTGCGGTAGGGTTGGGTTAAGTGGCAATAGTTATGAGTCGCAAACTCTTAACTGTCTACTTTAACCCACCAAATCTACTGAATATTATGCACTCTAGCTTATTCTTTGCTTGAGATAATTTCATAAGAAAAACTTTAATTATACAGTTATTTTTCAAAAAAAATGCGCGCTCAAATACGAGATACAGAAATCTATTTTGATATTGAAGGTGCTGCCCTAGTTCCAGATGGCGATCGCATGAGAGAAAAACCGATTGCTTTTGTAATTCATGGCGGTCCTGGTGCAGACCATACTTCCTATAAACCAACTTTTTCTCGTCTCAGTGAAAAATTACAATTAGTGTATTTTGACCACCGGGGACAAGGGCGATCAGCAAGGGGAGCAAAAGAAACTTATACCCTAGAAAATAATGTCGAAGATATGGAGGCATTACGCCAATATTTAGGATTAGAAAAAATAGTAATTATTGGTACTTCTTATGGTGGAATGGTTGCCCTTAGTTATGCAGTGCGTTATCCAGAAAATGTTCAATCTTTAATTGTCATTGCTACTGCTGGAAGTTATCGTTTTTTGGAATTGGCTAAAGTTAATCTGGCTGAAAAAGGAACAAAAGAACAACAAGCGATCGCTCAACTTTTATGGGATGGAAAATTTGAGAATGAGGCGCAACTAAAAGAATATTTCCAAGTAATGATGCCGATGTATTCGATAACTTATAAACCAGAAACACGAGGAAAAAGTTGGAAGCGAACTATTTTATCTCCCGATGCTATTAATGTTGCATTCGGTGGCTTTTTACGTTCTTACAATGTACTAGATCAACTACACAAAATTACTGCTCCTACTTTAGTAATAGCAGGAAAACATGATTGGATTTGCCCCCCAGAATTATCAGAACAAATTGCTGCAGGTATTTCTAATGCAGATTTAAGAATATTTGAAAATAGCGGTCATTTAATTCGGGTTGATGAACCAGAAGCGCTTCTGGATGTGATGATTGGATTTTTGGTTTACAAAGGATAAAAAAGAAAGGTTGGAAGTCGGGGAGCTATTGTTCATAGCAACTTAATAGGAACTTGTAGAATTATTTAATGTCAAATTCCAGGATAAATAGGGGAATAATTTATAGTAGAATTAGTGTTATACGAAGCTGTAATTACCGATAATTTTGTTATTTGATCAAGTTAGATTTATTTTAAAGCATCGAGCGATTAAATTATCCAGAAGTTGTCATGCAAATAGTTAAAGAACACTACCAATATCATACTCAAGATTCACAATATGAAACACAACTAATGTAAGGATTCAGAAATAAATTATTACCTCTTAATTTATTTGCGTTGGCAAAATGAAAAACGGGATTATGGTTGTGGTTGTTCTATTCATGTTGATATTAAAGATGGAAAAATATCGATTCAGCAAGATTTTACTGAGAAAGGAATTGCTCAACAATTATTAGATTTAGGTGTGCAAAAATCTGATGTTGTTTTTGCTTTTCGCTCGCCTTATGTGCGACAATTTTCTGATTTTTCTGTAAACTAGAAATTGTTACAAAAGTTTAAGATCAGTAAATGGAGAAAGAAACAAGGAGTTTGTATGGTTGAAGTTCCAATAACAATGAGTTCCTCATTCCAGTCTGTCAACTACCCAGATCGGTATATTCGCCACAAGGATTCCAAATTGTACATTGAACCTATTCAGTCTGAGTTAGACCGAAAAGACGCAAGCTTTGTATTAGTTCCTGGTCTCTATCAGGAAGTTGATTTTTCTTTTAGATCTGTTAATTATCCCAATCTCTTTTTGAGACATCAAAATGGCAGGATAAAATTACATGAACCTAATGGAAGCAATCTTTTCAGAAAAGATGCAACTTTCAAAATTGTACCCGGTTTATATGGTAGTGGGGGTTTCTCTTTTGAGTCAATTAACTATTCTGGTTACTACATACGACATTCGGATTTTAAATTGTACATTGGTCACATTGGTCAATCAGATGATAGTGAATTATTTAGGCAAAGTGCTACCTTTAGTATACAAAAAGGTTTGATTCTAGATGAATAATACAATAAAGATGGATTTTGGATTCAACAAGTTATTAGGTAAATTCGAATCATTTTCAGATAACCAGATAAAAGTATGAGTATTTAATAAAAAATTACTCATTCCATGTATTCCTTAAAATCTACCAACGGTTCATCAAAATTATTAGGCAATGGTAAAACAAAAAATCTTGGTGACAAATGGTAGGGACGTTTAGCATTCCGCAGAACGAGTTAACGCTCGCGACATGGAAAGCGCAGCATTCCCTATACGAAAACGCATTAATGCTTAAGCAACGTCACTACTGAAGAAGAAGTAAAGATTTAAAAAAAAGGGAAAACGGAGAGGGTGGGATTCGAACCCACGGAAGGTCTCCCTTCAACAAATTTCGAGTTTGCCGCATTCGACCACTCTGCCACCTCTCCCTAATTCAGTTATCAGTTATCAGTTATCAGTTATCAGTAACCTTCAGCTAAGGCTAAAAGTTTGAGACCTGATTTCTTGGTCAAAAGGCTTTTTGGGACTTTGGCCATTAAGATGAGCAAAATATATCTTGATTATAGCGTTTCTCAGGCTAATGCTAATAATATACATCTATCTTTCAGGACTTACGCAGAATCCCCATATTTACTAGGGGCGAATTGCCATTCGCCCCTATAGATAACTTATTCTTTCAGAATTTACATAAGTCCTGTTCCCCCTATTCCCTGATATCACAGAAAAGAACTATCAACCTGATCTGATTCTAAAGTGGTTTGAAAGCCTGTAACAGGAGTCCATTGAATCCCACCATCACGACCTGTCCAAAATAGAGGAATATTATTTTCCTGAAAAAATTCAATCATATCTGGATGGACAGAATCTGAAGAAGCGATCGCTACTTCTGGCCGAATAATATTCAATAACTCTGGATTCAGCTTATTTCCAGGCCACCAAAGTACCTGACTCTGCTGAAAACTTCTTGCTGCTAATAAGCTACTCTGCTCGGACAGTTTAGCATTTCCTAATAATAACCAAGTTTGGCCACGAATTATAAATTCTACAATTGGGGTCTCAGAATTAATCAATTTTATCTGTGTGGAACCCAACTCAATATTTTGATTATTTACCAAAGTGTAGTAATTAGCTTGACTCTTTTGCAGATCATCAAACACAGGTTGATTATTAGTTTGATAATTCTGTTCATCATCAGCTTCTACATCATAAAAAGTTTTAACTCTTAAGCTATTAAAAATATTAGACCAACCACGACTTAGACCTTTTTGGGAATAAAGAGCAATAGACCAATCAATTTTATTAACACCTTGCTGCCGTAAAAATGGTAAGATTGTAAATCTGGCTGTATTTTCATCTCCAACATTAATCAAGATTACTTTACCTCGGTCTTGAATAACAAACACAGGTTCAGAGGATGAATGAAGAATCGTAGCTTGAAACACAGAAGTCCGAGTATACCAGAGAGGAATAATAATAATAGCGATCGCCAAAACCAAACTCCACTGCCAAAACTTTAGAGGCAACTTTTTCTTCTTACTCTTATTTACTTCTGGGGGTCTAGTTGTGACAAACCATGAACCACAAATCAACCCATAGAGAACAACCAACTGATAAACGGATATTGCTCCTACTGCAACTTGATTTCCTGGCAAAGCACTAAAAAAATCAACTATTTCAATCAAACTCTTAACTGGAAAATATAATATTTCAGCGATTAGACTACCTAGATAGGGATAAATCAAAGCTAGCATTGCACTGATAAATCCACCCAAAGTAATTACAGCAACCAAAGGTGCAGTAATAATATTCACCAAAATAGTGTAGGGCGAAACCACATAAAACACAGATAGCAAAAGAGGTAACGTCCAAACAGAAGCAGCAATAGGAATCGCAACTAAAGAAGCGATACCAGAGGGCAACCAATCTAACCGTTTCATTAAAGGTGGCGCTGTTACCAATAATCCCAGAGTTGCCAAGAAACTCAACTGAAATCCTAAATCCCAAATCCACAGAGGATTAATTAATAAGAGCAAAGTAGCAGCCAAAACTAGAGATGCTAATGGTTTAACCTGGCGTTGGGAAACAATCGCCAACAAAGCTGCCAATCCCATAAAAGCTGCTCGCAATACCGAAGGCGAACCACCAGTCAAACCAACATAGATAATTAAAGTAAAGATACCAAAACCAAATCTTGCTCCTGAAGGCAAATTTTTAGTCAAAGTCAGCACCACACCTAAAATTAGGGAAACATGAAAACCTGATGCTGCTAATACATGAGCTAAACCAACCTGCACAAATTTGTCTCGAAGTTGATAAGACAAATCTACAGCTCTACGTCCTAAAACCATTGCACTTACCAGAGATCCCTCTGGCACTCCCAAGGAACTTACCTGAGCGCGAATAATCTGCTGTCGAATCTTATATAGTCCCCAAGCATTACTACTTTCTTGGTTAGTAGTAGTAAGTTTATAACCTGCAACCCCAGCAAAAGAACCTTGTCTAGCTAAATAAGCACGAAAATCAAAACCTCCAGGATTACTTGCTGGTGATGGTTTATATAGAGAACCAGTTATAGCAACTAATTCACCAGGATAAATACCTGTTGCTTGCAGAAGGGGTACTGTGACGTAAAGTTTTCCTGTAACATCTTGGTGTACATTTGCCGAACCATCGGTACCAACTATTTCACTTACTTGAGCTACTTTTAGCCAAAGTTGTGCTTTTTCAGAACGAGTTTTGCGGGGAGAGGAAATCACTCTTCCACGAACAGTAACTACTTGTTGTTGAGATTCACCATCAACTGGGATGATTTTACTAATATCGGTTGCTGTAGGTTGGGGTACTCTAAATTGAAAATAAATACTAGCAATAAAAGCGATCGCTCCAGCAATTATCCACAACCAATTTGAATTTAGCAGTGATTTTCTAGTTCTTTTAGAAGGTGAATCTAGAAATTCACCATTTCTGAGTAAGTCTTCAGAATTTATTTTTTGCTGAGAAGTTGTAATTACTGTGCTGCGTAAGTTTTGTCGATATCTTTGTTGTACGATAATTGCTAATACTAATCCTATGGTTAGTACAGCATATATACCCCAAGGTACAATGGTAGATATTAGCCCCATTATGTAAGCTAGGCAGATGACGATCGCTACAGCTTGATTCATGTTGAAAAAGGAAAGCACGACATAGAT
>JBCDJM010000258.1:0-11358 GCA_038747755.1 Cyanobacteria bacterium P01_H01_bin.35 | reverse complement strand
CAGGAGGAAGAATAGTAAGAGTGATTTTTCTGCCATAATTTACCCAAAATGCTCACTTTTTCAGCTTGATCAAGCAAAAAGCTGGTACTTTTTCCAGACCTAAAATTGCTCAAACCTTTATCCGTCAATCCTTTGATATTTAATCAGCTAGCCGTAATTAATAATATAGCAATTTCCGCACTGGTAAGGTACAAAATTCCTTTGTTTTAGGGAGTAGGGAAGATGGGGGAATAAGGATTAAAAAAATAAGAACAACAACTGTACCTCATTAGCTTGAGAAACGCTATAGTCAATAATTAATTATTCATTCAACAATTAAGGTTTAAAGCCTCCCCCTATAGGGGATAAATAAAAAAAATTCCTTGAGCGCCAATCCCCTTCTTGAAAAAAGGGGTAATTATTAATTATTAATTGGGTGTTGTTAATTGCTGAAATAAGGTAAATATTTCCCCAACTTTTATACAAACGATACCAGCAGACATGATATTATCCATTAATAAACTCCTAACTCCTAAGAACAGAGCCACTGTAGCAATATTCCATGAAATTGCTATAATATTCTTGTTTAAAAAGATCATCAAATAACATCCAAATCAATCTCAGTAGCTAACAGAAAGAAGAGCCATTTATATCCCATATTTTTTATCAAAAGTCATAACTCAAGGCTATATATAGCTTATAGATTTTTTTTTGCTATTTTAGTTATATAGAATTTATCATGGAATAGAGGTACTTTAACCTTATTTCCTAAAACCTCTACAACCTTAACCATATAAAATCTAGAAAAGCTATATGTTAGAATATTCAGTAAAACAACAAATGAATAACAGAAAAACTCCATCTATATTAGCTATCTTATGCCAGCCAATAATTAATAAGATATCTAGGTTATTAGGATTACCAACTATTGACTATTTAGAATCTCAACTGCACCAAAGAACAGAACAATTAGAGCAAATATATGCACACCAAAGTGCAATATATCAAGTTATTAGCAAGATTAGAGCATCTCTAGACCTAGAAACAATATTTCGCACAACAACAAAAGAAACTTGTAGACTTTTAGGTGTCGAACGAGTCTCAGTATATCGTTTTTCTGAAGACTGGGGTGGTCAGTTTGTTGGAGACTTTGAATTTACTGAACCTGGTTGGGATAATTATGCAAAACTAGCTAAAAACACTATCTGGAATGACTCCTATCTTCAAAAACATAAAGGTGGAAGGTATCTCCATAACGAAACATTTGTAGTAGAAGATATTTATAAAGCAGGGTTGTCTAAATGCCATCTTGAAATGTTGGAACAATTTCATATCCGAGCCTTTGCAACTGCTCCTATTTTTGTCAAACAGAAACTATGGGGAATTCTCGGTGCCTATCAACATTCGAGGCCAAATAATTGGCAAATTTATGAAGTTAAATTTTTGACTCAAGTTTCTGCCCAATTAGGTATTGCTCTACAGCAAGCAGAACAACTGGCAGAAGTAGAACAAAAAGCGAAATATTTGCGAGAAACTAGCCAGCAACAAACAATTTTATTTAACTTAATTTCAGAAATTCGTAAGTCTTTAGACTTTCATACCTTATGTAAAACAACTGTCAAAGAAGTTAGAAAAGCTTTGCTGTGCGATCGCGTAGGGCTATTCCGCTTTAACCGAGATAGTAATTATTGCTTTGGTGAGTTTGTTGCCGAAAGCGTTTTACCTGCTTATGATTCTACGCTTTTGAGAAAAATCAAGGATAATTGTTTTGGGGAACAATACGCCATTCACTATCAAGAAGGACGTATGCAAGTTCTAGATGATATTGACAATGCTGGTTTACAAGATTGTCATATTCAAGTGTTAGAGGAACTTCAAATTAGGGCACAAATAATCGTACCATTAATGATGGGTTCAACATTGTGGGGATTATTATGTATTCATCAGTGTGAAAATATCCGTAAATGGACTCAACATGAAATTCGATTTGTTAAACAACTAGGAGCTCAGTTTAGTATTGCTTTGCAGCATTCCTATTTATTATATCAAACCCGTTCTCAAGCACAGGAATTATCTCAAGCTCTTGATGCACTTAAGGAAGCAAATTATAAATTAGAAAATCTTGCTCGACTTGACGGTTTAACTCAAGTTCCTAACCGCCGTTACTTTGATGAATTTTTAGAACTGGAATGGAGAAGACTGGTAAGAGAAAAAGAATTTTTATCTCTAATTATGTTAGATGTCGATTATTTCAAATTGTACAATGATTTTTATGGTCATCAAGCAGGAGATCAATGCTTGGTTAAAATAGCTCAGACTGCTAAAGATATTGTCAAACGCCCTGTAGACTTGTTAGCTCGCTATGGAGGAGAAGAATTTGCTGTGATTTTGCCAAATACTGATGAAAGTGGAGCTTCTGTAGTGGCAAAGCAAATTCAATCAGCAATTAAGAATTTAGGTATTCCTCATCATAGAAGTGAAAAACAAATAGTTACCTTAAGTTTAGGTATTGCTACTCAGATACCATCAGGCGATCGAACACTCCAGGAATTGGTACTTGAAGCAGATCAAGCATTATATAAAGCTAAACAACAGGGGCGAGATTGCTGTATACACTTTAGAACTATCGAAAAAGATGTCGTTAATTGATAATTAACAATGGATAATTAACAATGGATAATTGATAATAGACATCTCCAAGAATAAAAAATAAAATCAATTATCTTAGATAAATCATCAATTATTTCTCCCTTATTCCCTATTCTCTATTCCATATTTCCTCTTTTCTGGAGATGTCTAATGGATACAATAATAATGTGCGGAAACTGCCCTAACTATTGGACAAATGAGCAAGCAGGTAGGGACGTTTTGCTAACGCAGAGCTTTCGCTTTATATGTCGGCGACAGCCGAAATACGTTTGCGTTAGCGCAGCTCCTCTGTAAGAGGCAGCATTCCGGAACGGAAAGTTGTGCGCCAGCAAAACGCTATGCGACATGGAAAGCGCAGCATTCCGGAACGGAAAACGCATTAATGCTCAAGCAACGTCCGTAGGTCCTACGAGTCAGTATGATTGTGGTTTATTCATCCATCATTAAACCGCTGTAATGAAAACTGCTATAATTTGCCAGCCCTAACTATTAGACAATAGATGAATAGAACATCAATAGCGAAAGAGAGCGATATATCTGGGGAATGGATGCTCTATCGCTACTTTTATGCCACAAAGTCATTATCAATTATCAATTAATGAAACCAATGCTGCCCGATTTGATATAATATCTAGGGGTATTAACAAAAAATCAAAAATATTAATCCAAAAAAATATTTAGATATATCTGGAATGACGAACAACCATTGAGAAAAATATATGATACTATGTCCCTCTAGTAATCCTCACAATCATTATTGAAATGGTTATTTGGGTGTAGAAGTAAATGGTTATAAGCTAATGATATTCTATTCATAAATAACTATACAAGTGAAATGAATATACTTATATTGATTGAGAGGATTGAATTAAAGTATTAAACTTGATATGAAAAATATATACCCAGGAAATCGTTTGAGCTTTCTTAAGAGTACCCAACTAGGAAAAAACTTTATGTTGCGCTGGTTACTTCCCAGTATAGTCAGCGTTTTTGTCTTAGGAAGTCCCTCTGAAGCTGCAACCCTAGAATCTTGGCAATTTAGAGTTAACCAGAACCAACTATCCTTCACCACAGAAGGTGGCGTTCAGCCAAAGGCCCAATTAATGACTAACCCTACTCGGTTAATTATAGATTTGCCAGGAACAACTTTAGGAAGTATCAGAACTTCTCAAGTTGTGGGTGGGGCAATTAAAGCAATTAGAGTAGGGCAATTTAATTCTGAAACAGCTCGGATAGTAGTAGAACTAAACAATGGTTATACTATTGATCCAAAGCAAGTAGAATTCCGGGGTATTTCTCCTAGCGAATGGACTGTACAAATACCAACGCCTCAAGAAATTACCTCTACTACAAATATAAATATTGCTCCTCAGTCTCCACCCCTAACTTCCCAAAGTCTCCAGTCTCGACCCACATCACCTCCACGCTCCCCTCTCCCTCTCCAAAGCTCCCAAACTTCACCCCCACCACCACCACGTTCGCCTCTCCCTCTCCAAAGCTCCCAGTCTTCACCCCCACTACCACCACGTTCGCCCCTAATTCTTCGCAGAACAGAAAGACCAAACAATCAAAATAGACCAACACCTAATAATCCTTCTTCCTTTAATTCAAATGCCACTAATGGCACACCAACTCTTGTAGAAGATGTCCAAATAAAAGAAGAGGGAGTGGTTCTCAGAACAAGTGGTAAATTGCCAGAAATTGAATTAAAGAAGAGTGTTGACCGTACTTGGATGACCATTGATGTGCTTAATGCTACTCTAACTGCCAAGGGTCTCAAACCAAATCAAAGATTTAATGAATCTGGATTAACAATTACTCAACTAACTCAACTTTCAACTGCACCAGCAGTAGTTCGTTTGACACTAACTATGCCAGATACAAAAACTGAATGGCAAGCTCGTGCTTATGCAGGTGGAATAGCAGTATGGCCTCAAGGAGAAGCACCACCTACGATTAATCAGGGTACTGGTTTTGCCATGATTAAGTCAGTAGAATTAAAAAATGGTAATGAGTTAGTAGTTACTGGAGATAAAGCTCTGAATTATACCAGTGGTTGGGATTCTGAAACAGATGCTTATGGAATTACTATATATAATGCGAAGGTAGATGATAAATTGAAGTTGCCAGGACGACAGGTTGGAAGTCCTTTGGTGTGGGCAAAAATACGTCAAGAAGATCCAGAAACAGTTACAATTCTGGTTAAGCCTATTAATAATGTCAAAATTGCCGAAGTAACTCAGATTACAGCCGAACAGTTATCTTTACCTATGGGTTGGGGTAATATTGGTACTGCACCTCCAGGTTGGAAGCCAACAAATCCTACACAACAATCTCCTAGTTCAAGACCTTCAATATTCTCACGGGAAAATTCATCGTCCCGAAATTCATTACCGCAAAATCCACTACCTCAGAATAGATTACCTCAGAATTCCGCTGAAAATTTACGTCCGAGACGCTGGCCTTTTCCTTGGCCTCGTCGCAATAATCGACGGCCTAATACTAATAATCGTTATCCTCGTTTTCCTATGCCCAATAGATTACCTCAACGTGATGGACGACTAATGATAGTTATAGACCCCGGACATGGGGGACCCACAGATTTAGGTGGAGTGGGTATTGGAGGACTGCGGGAAAAGGATATTGTGTTGCCAATGTCATTAGAGGTAGCTCAAATCCTGGAACAGAATAACATACAAGTTGTTATGACTCGTAAGACAGACCGGGATTTAGATTTGCCACCAAGGTCAGAACTTGCTAATAGGGTAGGAGCAGATTTGTTTGTAAGTATTCACGCTAATGCTATTAGTATGAGTCGTCCTGATGTTAATGGTTTAGAAACTTTTTATTACCAAAGTGGGCGTGCTTTAGCAGGGTATATTCAGAATAGTATGTTGGAAGCTTTTCCGACTATGAATAATCGTGGTGTAAAGCGAGCGCGTTTTCATGTGTTAAGACATACTAAGATGCCTGCTGTTTTGGTAGAGGTGGGTTTTGTTACTGGTAATTATGATTCGAGGATACTTGCCGATCCTGTTCAACGTAGTCGTATGGCGCAGGCGGTTGCTCGTGGCATACTGAGATATGTTCAAGCTTATTCTCGGTCTTATTCTCGGTAGTATAGCGCTACGCGCTAGGGAATAGGGAATAGGGAATAGGGAATAGTAGACTAATAAAGGGTTTTAGGATTTAGAAATGTCAAACACCTTAATGCGTAGCACTATAAAATGTGAGACTTTTGAGATAACACACTTAGAATGATGAATTAGATTTTTCGTTCGTAGTTGCGCTTTAGCGCATGCCCTATGACTGGGCTAAAGCGCAACTACAAGCATACTTGTTATTGCAATATTCGGCGTTGCTGAAACAGGGTATGAAATTCCTAAATCTATCAGGAGTTAGGCAGATGTACTATATATAGATAGGGCTTGCTGATTAAATATCAAAGGATTGACGAATAAAGGTTTGAGCAATTTTAGGTCTGAAAAAAGTACCAGCTTTTTGGTTGATAAAGCCGAAAAAGTGAGCATTTTTGGTAGATTATGGCGGAAAAATCTAAGGACTCTTCTTCCTCCTGTCTCCTCTATAATTCCCACTTCTCCTGACTCCTGACTCCTGACTCCTGACTTATAGCTCCTAACCCCTGACTCCTAACTCCTCTCAAGCAGAAAACGTACTACTATTTTTACAAAACTCCTGAAAATCATTTGCGGGAATAGGGCGTCCAAATAAATAACCTTGAGCAATATAGCATTGATTTTGCTCCAGAAATTCAATTTGTTTCTCAGTTTCGACTCCCTCAGCAATAATAGTTAAATTCAGACTATGACCAATCTGAATAATAGCTTTTGTGAGGGCAACCTTGTCAGCATTGCCAATAATATTACTCATAAAACATCTATCAATTTTGAGTATGTCAAAAGGAAATTTATCTAAATAACTTAAACTAGAATAACCAGTGCCAAAATCATCAATAGCTATTTTAAGGTCGAGAGATTTTAGTTCATTAATCATTTCAATAGCTGCAATAGTGTTATCCATTAGCAGGCTTTCCGTCAATTCTAAGGTAAGTAGTTTAGGATCTAGTTTAGTTTCCATCAGGACTTTACTTACTTCTTGAACTAAAGTTTTTCGTTTGAACTGACGAGATGATAAATTTACTGAGAGTTTTAAGGGGAAAGAAAAAGTATTTTGCCAATCTTTAATTTGCATACAACTTTCTGTTAAAACCCAATTACCAATTGATTCAATAAGTCCAGTTTCCTCAGCTATAGGAATGAAGATATTCGGCGAAACCAAGCCTCGTTCTTGATGTTGCCAGCGTAGGAGAGCTTCTACACCAATAAATTGTCGCTCTGGAAGATTTACCAAAGGTTGATAATAAACTTGCAATTCTTCTCGTTCTAAAGCATAATATAAATCTTTTTCTAGTTCTTGTTGCTCGGAATTAACTATTAAGTCAGTGGTTGTATTGATGATAGTTTTGAGTTTATCTCTCATCTGTTTGGCTGTCTCTAGGGATCGCATCAATTCTCTTTCTTTTTCATGCTTTCTCAAAGCCATTCTAATTGTGGCGTGTAATTCTCTCTCTTGAAATGGTTTGAGGATATAACCATAAGATCCTGTTTCTTCAGCTTGGTTTAAGGTCTCGTCATCTGCATAGGCAGTCAAATAGATAACCGGAATGTTATAATTATTATAAATTTTAGCTGCTGTCTCAATACCATTCATATCACCTTGAATGACAATATCCATTATAATTAATCTGGGGGATTTATCCTTAGCAACTTTGAGCGCATCTTCGCCGGACGAAACCATATCAATTACTTTATAGCCTAGTCTTTTAAGTGTGCTAGCTAAATGGCGGGCAATTAATAGCTCATCTTCTACTATAAGGATTTCAATTGGTTGAATATTATTCATTAAATTCTTTTACGATATTTAAGTTCTGCAAAAATTAGGTTAAAAGTAGTCCCATTATTAGAAATAATTCTTAAGTCTGCCTTGATCTGTTTACTTAGCAGATTGACTAATTGTAATCCCATACTTTCTGTCTGAGAAATATCAAAATCTGAACACAAACCAACACCATTATCTTGGATAGTTAGCATTACTTGATCTTGCTTCTTTTTCAAACTCAGGCAGAGTTCTCCCTTTCTCTCATCTGGAAAGGCGTGTTCAAAAACATTAGCAATCAGCTCAGTCACAATAAGTCCACAGGGTGTGGCTGTTTCAATATTGAGATAGACTTCCTCTAGTTCTAATTTAAGTTTAATTCTATCTGTTCCGATATTAAATGAGTAATATAACTGTTGGGCCAAAGTTTCTAGATATTCACTAAAATTAATATTGGCTAAGTTGCTAGAGTTATATAGCTTTTCATGGATTAAAGCCATTGAGTTGATACGGTATTGGCTTTCTTGAAAAATTCTAGATAATACTGGATCTGTAATATATTCATTCTGCCAATCAAGGAGGCTCGAAACCACTAACAGATTATTTTTGACCCGATGGTGAATCTCTTTGAGCAAGAGTTCCTTTTCTTGTAGAGAAGATTTGAGCAATTCTTCTGCTTGCTTACGTTGAGTAATATCACGGCAAACACAAACTAATCCACCACCTTCAATTAAGGTGAGGGAAATCTCCTGAGGAAACCTAGAACCGTCTTGTCGTTGCCCAATTCCTTCTCCCTGCCAATGCCCATCACGCAGGAGGACAGGCCAAACTTCCCACTCAAACCGTTCTAATTCATCACGCTCATAAAGATATCTCCAACTCTTACCAAGAAGTTCTTTTCGATCTTGATAACCAAAGAGTTGGAGATGGGAGCGATTGACATAAATGTATTGCTCATTTGCATTAAGGATTCCAATTCCCTCAATAGCTGCTTCCATTGCTACAGACTGTTGTTTTAAGTTTCGTTGTGCCTTGACGCGACTAGTTATATCTGTTTGAATACCAATGTAATGAGACAGATTACCTTGTTCATCATAAATAGGAGAAACACTCAATTCATTCCAGAAAAGAGTACCATCTTTACGATAGTTACGCACACTAATAGTACAACTAGCTCCGTCTTTTAGGGCTTTTCTTAGTTTTAAAAGTCCACGTTGCTGAGTATCTTTTCCTTGCAAAAATCGGCAATTATGTCCGATGACTTCTGCTGCTGTATAGCCAGTAATTTTTTCAAAGCCTGGGTTGACGAAAATTGTAGGGGAATCTGGTAAGCGCGCATCTACAATTACAATGCCATTACTACTGGCAGCGATCGCTCGTCCTTGAAGTTTTAGGGTCTCTTCAGTCTCTTTTTGTTTACTAATATCTTCAGCAAAACCTGCAATACGATAGACTTTGCCTGATTTATTACGAATAGGAAAGGCGCGGTCTTGAATCCAACGAATTTCTCCATCTGGACGGATGATACGATATTTCTGATTATACTCACCCTGTATTTGTTGTGGTAAAGCAGCTATCACCATCTCACGGTCATCTGGATGAATTGGTTCTATCCATTTTTCAGGAGAGCAGTACAATTCCTGAATAGAAAATCCCCATATTTTCTCATAAGCAGGAGAAAGATAGATTATTTGAGTTTGATCCAGATTTGTCATCCAGAAAACACTCTCAATATTTTCTGTAAGTTGCCGTAGATATTCCTGAATTTGAACTAAGTCTGCTGTTCGTTTTTTTACCCTAACTTCAAGTTCCTGATTAATGTTTTGTAGTGCTTGAGCAGCTTGCATTCTTTCCAATTCGGCAGCAGCTCGCGAAGCAAAAATTCTCAGGATTTTCTCAAACCAAGAGTGATTAGCGATCGCCCCTTTGTTGAGAATGCAGAGAGTACCAATAGGTTTTTGGTTAGAGTTTAGTAAAGCTATACCTATATAGCTATCTACTTCCAATTCCTGCAAAGGTATGTCTTGAGGAAATTGTTCTCGAATATTACTGAAACAAAAGTAGCTTCCTTGCTCTAAGACAATTTGACAAGGAGTCAATTCCGGCTTATAAGTACAATTGGGAATTAGACGATCTACTGACCAAAAACCAAGAGTTTCTAATATTTCTCCTTTCTTTTCTGATACGAGAGCGTAGCTTACTTCCAGGGTTGCTGCCAAGTGCTTAACAAAGGCAGGAAAAAAGTCTTTCCCCATGACTGAAGTTGTGCCACTGAAAATATTTTGCAAAGCCATTTCAGTTTTTTGGCGTTCTTTAATTTCTGCTTGTAATTGAGAGTTTTGGATATCGAGAGTTTTAGTAAAATCGCGCATTTTGAGGTGAAGGTTGACTCTCGCTAAAACTTCGTCTTCCTGAAATGGTTTAGTAATATAATCTACTGCTCCCAAATTTAAACCAGTAACTTTGTCTTTAGTATCTGTTAAAGCAGTCAGAAAAATGATCGGAATTTCCTGAGTGGAAGGATTAGCTTTGAGTTGCTGACAAATTTCAAAGCCATTGATATCTGGTAATATTACATCTAGGAGAATCAAATCAGGAGGTTGTAACTCAATCTGTTTAAGAGCATTGTCACCATTTATCTCAAATCGAATTTGATAACCTGCCTCACTTAAGGCATGATGCAAGACTTCTAAATTTGTAGGATTTTCATCAATTACCAGGACAGTGGTATCTGCAGTTAAAGACATAGTATAATTTTTAATTAGATTTACTTATATTATTTGACCTAGTATATTTATAGATAAATTAATATTAGACATTTATCTTTTCCAGTATAAAAGTTAATTTATAGATTTCTTTAATAGAAACAAAACTTGATTATTTGGAAAAAGCAAAAAAATAGAAGGTAGTGCATCAAGTTACTAACTTTGCCGAGTAAAAATTGGATAGGCCAAAATAGCAGCTTGAGTGCGATCGCGCAAATTTAACGTTCGGAGAATATTAGTAATATGATTTTTGACAGTCTTCTCAGAAATGTAGAGAGTTTGAGCTATTTCTCGGTTATTTGCACCATCCGCAATTAACTTTAAAATTTCTTGTTCTCTTGGTGTTAAATTTTGCCAATTTTGAGGAAGGTTATTAACAGGAATTGACATTTGAGAAATGACTTTTTTACCTATACCTGGTCCTAATTGTGTATACCCTTTATATACAGATTGAATTGCCTGAGCTAATTCTTCTGAAGGTGTATCTTTTAATAAGTATCCTGCTGCTCCATATCTCAATGCTTGAGTGACATATTCTTCATCATCAAATGTGGTTAATATTAACACTTTGATTTCTGGAAAACGCTGACAAATTTCTTTAGTAGCAGCTACTCCATCCATAATTGGCATTCGTACATCCATTAAAATTACATCTGGTTGTAGATTTTCTATTTGATTTATTGCAGTTTCTCCATTGTCGGCTTCTCCCACTATTTCTAAATTTTTTTCTAGCTTTAATAAAGCTTTTAATCCACGGCGGATTAAATTTTCATCATCAACTAATAAGACTTTAATCATAATTTATAGGGAATAGGGAATAGGGAATAGGGAAAAAGAATTGATAATTTATGGATAATATTCGAGATTAATAATAAAATGTGCAATTAATTTTGCATAAGCACTTATGAAGTACAAAAAATTGTCCTACTTATGAATTGCTCCATCTTCCCATCAATTTTTGGTATAGCTAAGAAAGAATTGGTTAGGACATAGACTGATGATGAATCTTAGACTAGGAAGTGTTTTTCCAACTATTCCCTCTTCCCTATTCCCTGCTATAGAAAATATT
>JBCDJM010000257.1:0-11358 GCA_038747755.1 Cyanobacteria bacterium P01_H01_bin.35 | reverse complement strand
GGTCAAGTGCTAAACTTATTATGTTGCTAGACTTTCCTAGATTATTTATCCCTATTCCCTACTCCCTACTCCCTAAAAAGAGGTCAAGTGCTAAACTTATTATGTTGCTAGACTTTCCTAGATTATTTATCCCTATTCCCTACTCTCTACTCCCTACTCCCTAAAAAGAGGTCAAGTGCTAAACTTATTATGTTGCTAGACTTTCCTAGATTATTTATCCCTATTCCCTATTCCCTACTCCCTACTCCCTACTCCCTAAAAAAATGATTGATTATATTCGCGACGGCGAACAAATTTACCGTAAATCTTTTGCGATGATTCGCTCTGAAGCAAACCTAGAGAGTTTACCTAGCGACTTAGCTCATGTTGCAATACGACTAATTCACGCCTGTGGAATGACAGATATTGTAGAAGACTTAGCAACTTCACCGGATGCAGTCAAAATAGGTCGCACTGCATTAATCAAAGGCGCACCTATTCTCTGTGATACTCAAATGGTAGCCAATGGAATTATTCGCCATCGCTTGCCTGCCAATAATAAAGTTATTTGTACTCTCAACTATCCAGAAGTAGCAGAAATGGCGCAACGAATTAATAATACTCGCTCGGGGACTGCTGTAGAATTATGGAAACCTCTGATTCATGGTTCTGTTGTAGCTATTGGCAATGCACCAACCGCACTGTTTCATTTACTAGAATTGTTAGATGAGGGGATGGCAAAACCAGCTTTGATTTTAGGTTTTCCTGTAGGGTTTGTGGGTGCAGCAGAATCAAAAGCAGAACTGGCAAGCAATAGTCGAGGCGTTCCATTTATCACATTGCATGGACGACGGGGAGGAAGTGCCATAACTGCTGCTGCGGTAAATGCTTTAGCAAAGGAAAGCGAGGTATAATACGATCGTGACTTACGCAAAAAATAAAATTATACACCATTTGTAGGGGCGAAGTCCTGATGATTTTTAGTAAAATAGCTATAATAATGACAGAACTAGGAAAATTATATGGATTAGGTATTGGACCGGGAGATCCAGAGTTACTGACTCTCAAAGCACACCGCATTTTAACTACTGTTCCAATAATTGCTTACCCTACCTCAGAAAATGGCAAATCTTTAGCACGGGCGATCGCTGCTGAGTTTATTCATTCTGACCAAATTGAAATTCCTATGTCTTTGCCTTTTAGTTTTAAGGAATCATCCCAACCCTATTATGATAAAGCTGCGGAACAGATTGGCGAATACCTAAAAGTTGGGCAAGATGTGGCGGTTTTATGCGAGGGGGAACCAATGTTATATGGGTCATTTATGTATATTTTTCAGCGACTTTCGGGGCAGTTTCCCACGGAAGTTGTACCGGGAATTTCTTCAACATTGGCAAGTGCAGCTATGTTGGGTGTGCCACTTACTTACCGCAATGATGTTTTGAGTATTATACCTGCTACTTTGGATGAAGTTAAGTTGCGCGATCGCCTTACTGTTGCGGATGCAGCAATAATTATAAAATTAGGGAGACATTTTGCCAAAGTTCGCAAGATTTTGGATGAGTCAGGGTTGTTACATCGGGCGTTTTATATTGAAAGGGCAACTCAAACCGAGCAAAAAATTATTCCTATTACTGAGGTTGAACCGACAGAGGTTCCTTACTGGTCTTTGATTTTGATTCCCAGTCAAACCCAAGGGTGAAGTGTTATAAATTTTTGATACATATAAAAGTTTTTCGATAGGTCTTCTGGTAATTTTTCCCATTCCTCTTGGGGGATTTTAGCAATTTCTACGGCTATTTTCCAAATAGGATTTATATCTGTTTTATTACTACCGATATTTGCCGATTGGCTAGTTGTGAAATTAGAGTTTTTTTCCTGAGTTATTTGTCTTACTTGCCAGACAATTTTTTCTAATAACCATAGTTTCTCATCTAATGATAAGTTATGGATAGATTTTTCTAATTCTAATAATTTTGGAGATATCATAATTAATAAAATCTGTTGAGGATTGTTTGACAATAATTATAACATAAATAATTGTGATATTCGATCTGAAATCTGGTTAAGTATTCATCATCTAGCAGTTCGAGAAGATATTTATGAATAGCGAGTTTAGGTAAAGAGGTTTAAACGTTCGGCGATCGCTACTTACGCACATCGAAACGCAAGAAACCCTGTTTGTACTGGATTTATAATGTACAAATTTACTCCATTAGTTGTTGTATTTCATTTAATGGTAAATCTACTGCTTCAGCAATTTGCTCTGCGGTTAAACCTAGTTTGATTAATTTAGAGACAGTCTTTAATTTAGTTGTGTGCAAGACATTTTCAATAGTTGGTTGCTCAGAGGTTGTCTTGTTGTCATCTGATTTAGTATTTACAAAATCCCTATTTTTTAATTCTGTTTTTTCGTAGTTATTGCATAGATTAATACTATCGACACGAACATGATTTCCTATTAGTGGAGACTGATAATTTGCAAATCCTAAACCTTCGACTGTAGCGACAAAATTAGACTTATTTAACCTCTCTCCAAAAATCTCTGATAAAAGTTGCCAGAGTTCGTATCCTTCATCTTTGACATGACCGTTGGAACATTTATATTGTTCTGCAATTTCTCTGTATTTTTCGTTATTCAGTACACCTTTTAAAATTCCCATTTGTAGATTATTTAGGTGTTTTCCAATTTGCTGAAAGACCAACTCATCAATTGAATTTAAAACTGTTTGCCAGTCCATTGTCTTAATAATTAATTTGTTTGAATAATTTATCCGCTATTATCCTTCATTATCCGTCTTTTTTAGATTTTCTTAACAAAATCTCCGTTTTTATCCGTCTTTTTCCGACTTGTAGATCTGAAAATGAGGGAATTAGAATTGTATTAGCTCGATAATTACAGGGTAAAAAGAGTAAACAAATTAAGGTAGTAAGATGTCAAAAATCATTACAGAATTTATTAACTCAACAAAAAAAAGCTTGGTTAGTTCTTTAGCTTTAACTGTTGCTGCTACATCTGCTGTAAGTTTATTATCAGCAACTTCTACGAATGCTCAAGGCGGTCCTTTGCAAGGAAGAATAATTTCTCTCTATGAATGTACAGAAAATTATGGTGTTTTGAAAGGTCATAAACTAGCCGTTGCTAAAGTATACGATGACAGAAGTGGTAGAGAACCAAGCACTCTTGTCATCTACTCTAGTCATCCTTCTCATGGTCTTGACCGACCAGAATTTTTAGAAATGGCTAAAGATAGCAGAGACAATAGAAAATATTTAGACTTTTACTGGAGTGAGCAAAAAGGTAGTAATGTTTGTGGAGTCTCAAGACCTGAGCGTTATCATTTCTTGAGAAATATGCGCTATAGTCGCTAAAGTTTTAAAGGTTGTAGGTTGGGTTGAGGCAACGAAACCCAACACAAATAATTTTTTCCAAAACTTTGCCTCTAAATTTGTTTTTATTTATCAGCCATACAGCGTTTTTCAGATTTGTCTATAAATATCATTAATTAACATAAAATAAGTCTTAATATTCAGCTCTTGTAGGTTGGGTTGAGGTAACGAAACCCAACACAAATAATTTTTTCCAAAACTTTGCCTCTAAATCTATTTTTATTTATTGGTTATCAGTGCTATAATCTAAATAATGAGAAACCAAACAGTATTAAATTGATAATCTATAAACTTAAAAACCATGTCTAATAATCCTTATTACAATCTTACTGTTGATGAACAAAATATAATCATCAAGCTTGACAAAAAAACAACTGATTATCAACAACTAATACAACTACTAAATTATCTTGAATTTGAGGCAATAAGTCAGCGCAGTCAGTTCACTGAAGAAGTAGCTTCCGAATTAGCAAATGAAATTGACTCTGCTGTTTGGTCGAAAGTTAAATCTAAACTTTTCCAGTCGTAAACTATGACTCAAAAAAAAGCACCTATTATAGTTGATACAAATATTTTATTTTCAACATTACTCAAAGAAAAGTCCAGTTTTAGTGAGTTACTACTAAGTTCAAATTATGACTTTTTTATCTGCGAGCAAGTGCTAGTAGAATTATTTAAGCGTAAGGAAAAAATACTAAAAGCTAGTCAATTAACTGAAGAGGAAATTATTAAGATTTATCAGATACTGCTCAAATGTATTAATCTCTATAAAGAAGATTTGATTTTAGCTGAAAATTTACTAACAGCATATCAGTTGTGCCAGGATATTGATGAAACTGATACTCCTCATGTAGCTCTAACTATAGAATTAGATGGCTTACTTTGGACGGGAGACAAAAAACTTAAAGAGGGACTACAAAGAAAGGGTTTTGTTCAGTTATTTGAACTAAGTAATTGATATTTACATTTTTTGTACGGTTGAAGCAATTTTTTCCTAAACTACTGGTCTATCTATAATCAAATTTCGCAATTTATTAATGATAAAAATTACATTATTTGGTGTATTGCCTCGCAATGGATGAACCTTGAGGTTTCATTATTTTAGACACTACATTAGTATCAAGTACAATCATATTACAGCATTTTTCATGAGAAAAGTGTATTGAAAAATACACTTTTTTATGAATGTAGACAGAATTATTCCTCCCCCTCCACCCCACCCACCCATCAGGGTTTCAAGAGTTCCTTATAAGGGATAGCTTTCAACGGGGGGTTAGGGGGGTTAGTTGTGGGGTTGGGGGGTTAGGTTTTTTAGCCACAATTTTAGTTTAGACTTTTTAAGAAACCTTAAATCGCATTTGAATCATCCGCCAAATCTCACCGATCCACAACACAACAGAAGTTCCACCAATAATTATTAACCAATCTCTTAAAGATAAAGGAACTGTTCTAAACACAGCTCCTCCATATTGCACCATCACAATTTGTCCGACAAAAATCAATGCAGCGATAGCTACAAAACTGCCATTTTTAGTAATACTAGAAAATGCAGATTCTTTTAAACCAAAACATTTGGCATTAAACATATTCCAAAATTGCAACATCACAAATGTGGAGAAAAATAGAGATAGTTCGTAAGGTGTTACTACATTGTCTTGCTGAATATATAGCAAGAAACCGACGAAAAACACCAAGAATATTGACGCTACTGAGAAAATACTCACAGTCATTGGTTGTGAAATAATAAACTCTTCGGGATTTCTCGGTGCTTTCTCCATGACTTTTTGATTAGGTGGTTCCGTTGCTAAAGCTAGAGCAGCAAAAGTATCCATAATTAAATTTACCCACAATAATTGAATAACAGTAAATGGCAAATTAATTCCAATAAACGGACCTAATAAAGCTATCCCACAAGCAGCAACATTTATTGTTAACTGAAACAGGATAAACTTTTGAATGTTTTGGTAAAGCGATCGCCCCCACATAACTGCATTTTCAATACTGCCAAAAGAGTCATTCAAAATGATAATATCGCTTGCTTCCTTGGCGACGGAAGTACCGCTTCCCATTGACAAACCTACCTGCGCTTGGTTTAAAGCGGGTGCATCGTTGGTGCCATCACCAGTAACTGCCACAACTTCCCCACTTGTTTGTAGTAGTTGTACAATACGTTGCTTATCCTGGGGACGCGCTCTAGCAATCACTTTCACTTTTTGCAGCATTGCTAAAGCTGCTTCATCATCCAACTCACGGAGTTTCGTACCAAGGATACACAAATCATTAGTATCATCCTCAGTCATAATCCCAATTTCACGGGCAACTTCCATTGCTGTCAAACGACTATCTCCAGTAATCATTTTCACTTTCACACCAGCTTTTTGACAGATTTCTACTGCTGGCGGTACTTCCTCTCGCACTGGATCGGCGATCGCCACAAAACCCAGCAAAATCAAATCGTGATATTGTTCCAGTTCATTTCCTTGTTGATAGTCTTGAGGATCTCTAATATAAGCAAATCCTAGAGTTCGTCTACCAATAGTTTCATACTTATTTAACTCTGCTGCGATGGATACTCTTGTAGAATCTGCAAACGGTTTAACTCCTTCCGAAGTGAGGATTTGGTTGCAACTTGCGAGCATTAGTTCTGGCGCACCTTTAATATGGAGTATTTTTTCCCCTGTAGTGGGGGAAACTCCGAGAGTTGCCATATACTTTCTGTCTGAGGAAAAAGTTAACTGATTGATAATATCAAAATCTTCCCGTTTGTCAATATAGTCAATTTTGTTTTCTTCTAACCACAATAGCAAAGCTGCTTCTGTATGATCTCCCAGAGGAATAGATTCTTCCCCTTTTCTGTGTTCTAAGTTAGCTGTACTATTGGCACAGATAGCTTCTACTATAATATTGTCATCATTGAGAGTGCCAGAATTAAAACTGGGAAAATGTACATCACTCACCTGCATTTTGTTTTCAGTTAAAGTACCTGTTTTATCAGAACAAATCACCGTTGTAGCACCGACAGTTTCGCAAGCGTGCATCCGACGAACTAGATTATTCTGTTTAGTCATTTTCTGCATACTGTAGGCGAGACTCAGGGTGACACTTAGAGCTAATCCTTCTGGTACTGCAACGACTATTACTGCAACTGCAATCATAAAGTATGTCAGGAATTTGAGGGCGATATCTGCACTTATCCAGTCAGAGGGAGCGCTGGGAAGCCATTCTAAATAGTAACCAACTCCGATACCGATGCCAGATATTCCCAGGGCGATCAAAACATTTTTTAACCAGGCGATGGCGCTATCATCTTCCAACCACTCTGGTACTTCTATTTCTTTGCCTACAGATTCTAATCCGTCTATGATTATTGGCAACCAAACTCTAGTTAGGGCGATCGCTAAACCAATGACAAGGATACTAATAATATACCATTGTCCCAAGGTGAGATTAAGTTCTCCTGTGAGGATACCTCTGGCGACTAAGGCGATATCGATTAAGACTGCTATCCCTAAACCGAGGATACCAATTAAATTACTAAGACGTTCTAGTTGGAGATTTAGAGGCGTTTCTACATCTGTAATATCGAGAACGCATCTAGCAGTTTTACCAATTTCTGTAGCATCACCAACTGCAGTGATTTTGATGATTCCATGTCCATCGTTGACTATGGTATCACGCAAAACTTGGTTAGGAGGATAAGCGTAGTTAGTATGGTTATTAGAGGATAAATTTGCATCTGCTGTTTTGATAACAGGTATTGCTTCCCCAGTTAAACTTGCTTCGTTTACTTGTAGAGAAACTGCTTCTATTACTTGACCATCTGCTGGTATTTCTTCTCCTGTTTCTATTAATACAAAATCCCCTATTACTAAGTCTTTTTTCGGAATAGTTGTAACGTTATTATCCCGAATTACTGTGATGGGAATTTCATCATTTACTTGATTAAGAATATCGAATTCTTTGTTAGCTTTATATTCATTAAAAAAAGCAACGGTAGTAGCTAACAAAATAGCAGCAATAATACCTAAACCTTCTACATAATTCCCTTGAAAAATTCCTACCGTAATGGCAATAACTGCAGCTATAATTAGAATCCGAATTACTGGATCTTCAAACTTTTCTAACCATAATTTCCACCAAGGCGATCGCTTGGGTGGCGTTAATAAATTAGAACCATATTTTTGCCGACTTGCCTCAACCTCAGTCTGTGTGAGTCCTCGGTGACGGCTGTGTTTTTGCCCTATTTCTTCAGTAGTTTTCATTGATTAATCTCCTTGCCAAAATATGATTTGGTGGGTATTTTGGTAATTTTAGTATTTTATCGTTTTTTTTCTTAACTTTATTAATATATCTTAAATTAGAATTTTTGTCTATAATCCATCAAATTCTATTAAAAAAGGAATAGGGAATAGGGAATAGGGAATAGTAAAGAATGGAAAACAGCATTAATTAAATAGTAGCCTTCCACAAGGATTAGTGGCTACTCAAGAAAGATTTTTTTTGTCATAAAAAAATGCTATGTAGATTTACATCTCATTTGAAAAGACTATATAATTTAGATTGCAAAATATAGTAGTCATATTATTTTTGAATAAAATGTTGATTGAACGTTTAGAAAATATACATTGGAATCAAGCACCAAAAATCATCTCTTTATTTTCTGGTTGTGGAGGGATGGATTTACCATTTCATAAAGCAGGATTTAAGGTGGTTTGGGCAATTGATTCTAATTTATATGCCTGTCAAACTTTTAAGAAAAATATTGCTGATATTATTGAGCATAATCAAATTGAAAATATAGATATTAGTGAAGTGCCAGAGGCAGATTTAATTACAGGAGGTTTCCCTTGTCAAGACTTTTCAATGATTTGGAAACGTCCTGGTTTAGAAGGTACTAGAGGCAATTTATATACCTATTTTTTAGAATTTGTTAAACGGAAACAACCAAAGGTATTTATAGCAGAAAATGTCAAAGGTTTATTAAGTGCGAATAAACATCAAGCAATTCAACAAATAATATCTGATTTTGAAAGTATATCTCCTGGTTATTTAGTTAAACCTAAATTATATAATTTTGCCGATTATGGAGTACCCCAGTTTCGGGAAAGAGTAATTTTAGTTGGGATTAGAATGGATACAGGTTTTAATTTTATTCATCCTGCACCAGAATATGGTATTGGTCGGAAATATCCCTATATAACTGCTGGTGAAGCACTTAAAAATGTAGAAAAAATTCCCGACAATAATGAACATCAAAAAATTCAACCTCGAACAATTGAAATATTGAAAAGAATAAAAGCAGGAGGAAATTTTACAGACATTCCTAAAGATAGTCCCTATTATGTAAAAGGAATGATTAGTCATGTTTATCGACGCATTCATCCAGACAAACCTGCTGCGACAATTATTGCTGGTGGAGGTGGAGGAACATGGGGTTATCATTATCCTGAACCAAGGTCTTTAACAAATAGAGAAAGGGCAAGGTTACAAACATTTCCTGATAATTTTATTTTTGAAGGTTCTTTTACTGAAATTAGACGACAAATTGGTAATGCAGTACCTCCAGATGGAATTGTTTCTATTGTTGAATCTTTGATTCCACTATTCAAAAATGATTATCAGAAAATAGATTTATATAATCTCAGTAAACATTTACAAGCTATGTCAATCAAAGAAAGATTAAAATTAGCAGAATCAGAATTAGATCAACAAGCAATACAGTTAAGTTTACTCTAATTTTTGAGATTAAGTTTTGAGATTAATATTATGGCTATTTATACTAATAATCCAGATTTTGGAGGTGCTTTTGGAGAACAACTTAGTACACTTTTAAAGGAAGCTAATTCCCTTACTATTGCATCTGGTTATACTTCGGGAATTACAATCAAACAGTATCAAGAAGATATCGCTAGAATTGTAAATAATGGTGGAGATTTTACATTATTAGTTGGGATGGGAATTTTTCAAGGATTAAACAGACATACCTATAATACATTAGGCGAATTAAATAGTTTTGTTTTATCTACCAATGCTAAATGTGGAGGTGTAAGATTTGTCTGGAATCCACCACCATTTCATGGCAAAATTTATAGGATAAAATCTCAAAATCAATTGCTTTATTTTGCAGGTTCTTCAAATTTTTCTCAAAGAGGCTTGTTTAATAATTTAGAATTTACTTGTAAAATTAGTGATGCTTTTACAATCAATCAGACAGAAGCTTATCTTAATTGGCTGCTAACTGATAATATATCTGTTAATTTTGCTAAATGTGAATCATTTCCAATTATTGAATCAGTCAAGGAAAATCGTAAAAAAGTTTCTTTTCAGAAAGCTGAAACAAAACCACTTATTGATTCTAAACTTCCTTATGTAGATATATCTTTAGCGAGAGTTGATAAGCAACAAAGGTCAAACTTAAATGCTTTTTTTGGCAAAGGAAGATGGAACAGAAAAACAGGTATTGTGATTCCTAGAGACTGGTTTGAAGTAGAAATTATTGTCGATATAGCTACAACTAAAAATCCTATTTATCCTCAAGGAGATTTTGTTGCTTATACTGATGATGGTTTAGTATTTCCCTGTCGGACTCAAGGTGATTATTATAAAAATATGAGGTCAAGAGATGACTTAAAAATTTTAGGTCATTGGATTAAAGGAAAACTACAAGAAAAAGGGGTTTTAGAATTATTTGAACCAGTTACAAGTCAAACATTAGAAGAATATGGTAGAGACTACATTCGGATATATAAATTATCTGATTCAAATTACTACTTAGAGTTTTAAGTAATAGCAATTTAGGTATATATTATCAGCAAAAATTTCAGCGGTTGCTAGAGGAAAATTAGGGTAAATAAACATAGTTTATCTCAACCAGCTATTCGTGACTTAGATGAGATTTCTGATTATTTTAGTAACTTTAGTCTAGAAGCAGGTGAACGTTTTGTTAAATGCTTTGATGATAACTTTAGAGACTTAATTAATTTTCTTAATATGGGGCGGAGTTATGCTCAAATCCTCCCTAATTTAAGAGGTGTGTCTTTAGATAGTTATATGATTTTTTATCTAAGTAACCGTTGTTGAAATAGAGATTTTGAGAATAGTTAGTGAGTATCGTAATTTAGAGTCTTTATTCTTAGAGGAGGAATAAAATTAATACTAAATCTAATTATTCAAAGTGGTTTTTTCTTTTTCATAAGTAAAGTGTTAAGATGACCTTTTCCCATGTTAATAGAATCAATAGAAGGAGTTTTTCCCATGTCAATAGAATCAATAGAAGGAGTCTTTCAGATTACATTGCTCTTAGCTACATTGCTGTGTTCTCTAGTAGCAGGTTTCGTGTTTGCTTTTGCTGTAGTAGTCATGCCTGGAATCAAGATTTTAAGCGATCGCGAGTTTATCCGAGCTTTTCAGGTAATGGATGGCATTATTCAGAATAATCAGCCGATTTTTGTGTTAGTCTGGGTTGGTTCAATTGTGGCTCTGGTGGCCTCAGCTTTGCTTGGCATCGGGCAATTGGAGGGAGTGGAGCGTCTGCTGATAATCTTAGCGGTACTTGTTTACCTTCTAGTTGTTCAATTGCCAACTTTCACTATTAACGTACCTTTGAATAACAAACTGCAAACGCTGAATGTTGATGATATGGATGAAACTGTACAAAAAGCGGCTCGTATGGACTTTGAACCACGTTGGCTCATATCGAATTCAATCAGGACAACTTTTGCTACCCTGGTATCTAGCCTGTTAATTATTCTATTATTTAGACTTTGAATAAGTTGGATATAAGACACCCTTTAGTTAGTGATATGGAAGGCAATGGAGAGTAAGCAATAGTAATATCTATAGAAGCTTTAAGAAAGATTTGTTCATTAATTGATAATTGATAATTGATAATGTATAATTACCTCTGGTTAAAACCATCAGATTGAAGATAAGGAAATATCCTAGCACTTTTTTTCCCCTTAAAAGGGGAGGCTTTAAACCAGAATTATT
>JBCDJM010000256.1:0-11499 GCA_038747755.1 Cyanobacteria bacterium P01_H01_bin.35 | reverse complement strand
TTATTAACTATTAATTATTAATTATTCGGTAATGTATAGCAATCCTATTGAATTTGTAATATTTTCTTGAGAGTTAGGAGTTAGGAGTCATAATTTTAAAAGTTTTCAGCTCAAATTAACTACTATAAAATTTATTACGACTTATTTAGGATTGCTATAGCAATATTACTTGAGTTGTGAGATATTATAGACTTTTAGGAAATAGGAAATAGGGAAGAGATAAGAAAGAAAAAACTAATAGATATAGGAATCCCCTAATCGGTGGTATAGCAATTCCCAAAAAGCGTGAGGTACAAAATTCTAGGCTTTAGGCAACAGGCAACAGGCAACAGGCAACAGGCAACAGGGAAGAAATATAAAAGTGTATCTCACGCTTACTGATAAATGTTATAGTATTTTATATCAATTCCCATGAATTAATTCTATACTTGTGCAATACTTCAATTATTAATTAATTAGTACATCTAAAATCATTATTTTGCTAGTTATAATTGACTACATATAATACCATTTCTCAAAAAGAATGCTATATATGATTGGGTGGCGAAGTGTGATAAGTGTGGGAGATTGGGGGAGTCGTTAAAAGCAGGAAAAACCTATACTAAAAAAACAATAATTGTCAAAAAAAGACTTTGAATCTTGGTAACTATTTAACTTCTGAAGTCAAGCTGAAGTATAGCATTACTTTTGGTAATTGGTATAACACGATCGCGACCTGTTGCTTTAGCTTGATAAAGAGCTTGATCTGCTTGAGCAATTAACTGTTCTATAGAGTTACCCAATTCAGGTACCGTAGTAGCAACTCCTAAACTTAAAGTGACAACTTTTGAGTTACAAGAAGCTTGATGAATAATATTTAATGATTTAATATGAAGGCGAATTTCTTCAGCAATAGAAACAGCCTCACTAGCAGTTATTTTAGGTAAAACTATAGCAAATTCTTCACCTCCATAACGAGCAACTAAATTTTCATTATTTGCCTTACTTATCATTTGAACAGTTTGATTTATTCCAAAGGCAACTTGTTTCAAACATTCGTCTCCAGCTTGATGACCATAAGTATCATTATAACCTTTAAAACAATCAATATCTGCCATGATTATCGATATAGATTGTTCTTCTTTAGACATTTGGAACCATTTTTGAGCTAGATATTGGTCAAATTTTCTACGATTAGCAACTTGAGTTAAAGCATCTAAAGAAGCTTGAAGTTCTAACTCTTTATGAGCTGTTTCTAACTTTAGATAAAGCTCCTGAAGTAAATTATTTGCTAATTGATGAATCTGAGATTGAGCGACAAGCAGATGATGAACATCTAAAAGTCTATAAACATTCGGTTCAATTTCAACAACAATTGGTTCGTATGCAATATCAGTTTTTCTCTGCAAAGCTCTACTACTTGCCTCCACAATTGTAGTATTTGCAGGGAGAACTAAAAAATCGGTATAAGCAAATTTATACAAAGTTTTGAGAGACCTTTTCAAAAATAGTTCTCTGCCAAAAGGGCGACTCAAATATTCCAAAAATCGCCGTCGGGAAATCATTCCTGAAAGCTGCTCTTCCTCCATTAAAATGACCCCAGGTAATCTTGGTTCAGCTTCTAATCTCAAAGCAGCTATTTCTCCTACTTGATTATTGTCAACCTGAAAATCATATAGAGACAAATCCCGTACAGTTGACTCCTGAAATGTTGTTGAGAGACAATTGTCAGGAATTGTCGAAATTAATAACTCAGAGGAAGATATATTCAACATAAATTTTAAATATTTTGTGTGCCTAGAAAAATAGTATCTAGCTAAATAAGAAAATTATCTGATTCTAAGTAATTTAATAATCTTATTATATACTAACAGTATAACTTAAATAGATAGTTAACTAGATGATTTTAATCGTCTAACAATTATAAATGTAAATAACATTAAAAAGTAAATTTAAAGATGGCATCAACACTGACAAATCAGTTGAATAATTCTTTCACCCTCTTTCTCAGTTTATTGGTAGAAGCAATGCCATTTTTGCTGTTAGGGGTTATTTTTTCCGGAATATTACAATGGTTCATTGATGAACGAAAATTAATCACATATCTGCCTCAAAATCCCCTTTTAGGAGCATTTGTAGGTAGCTTAGTCGGTTTTTTGTTCCCAGTCTGTGAATGTGGTAACGTTCCAGTTGCCCGACGTTTATTGATACAAGGTGTGCCAGCATCAGTAGCAATTGGATTTTTATTGGCAGCTCCAACAATTAATCCGATAGTTATCTGGGCAACTTGGACCGCATTTAGAGACCAACCAGAAATTGTGGTGTTGCGAGTAGTATTTTCTCTAGTTATAGCAACAATGATTGGTTGGATATTTAGTGTTCAGAAGGATATAAGACAAATTCTGCAACCCACAACTGCTCGTTTATTACCTAGACCTCAAAAGTCAGTTTCTCAGGAGTTGGAAACTTCTCCCCTCCTAAAGTCAGGAACATTTTTTTTGGGTCAATCTACTACATCTGTCCCCCTGGAGTCTATGGGACTTTTCCCAGGAGCAATGACGACACCTGTTGCTCAAGGTCAGTCTCTGGGAATTAGCAGTCAAACAACTACTAACATAGGTTGGACATCTCTCTTCGTTGTTCCCGATAAACAGCGACTTTTGTCTTTATTGAATAGCATGGTACAGGAGCTACGGGAGTTGGGAGGAGTATTAGTAATTGGGAGTGCGATCGCTGCGATGATTCAAGTTGCTGCCCCCCGTGAACTTATTCTGAATCTTGGTCAAGGTCCAGTTACTTCAATTATTGCTATGCTAGCTTTAGCAGCAGTGGTTTCTATTTGTTCGACTGTAGATGCTTTTTTTGCTTTGTCATTTGCTGCAACTTTTACCAGTGGTTCTCTATTAGCTTTTTTAGTTTTTGGACCGATGATTGATATTAAAGCTGTAGGTTTATTATTATCATTTTTTCGGTCACGAGCTGTGATTTATTTAATGATATTGGCAGCACAGTTAACATTTATTATGGCTTTAGTTGTGAACTTATATTTAAGTTGAATTAAATAGCAATCATATTTTAGTTGTAAGATTTTAGTGGTAATTAGGAGTCATAATTCAGAATATAAAATTATTTTTATCAATCTTGATTGTTCTTAAATATCTCATAAATAATTCCTGATTGCTATGCCATCTTGAAAATATAATGTTATGAATAGTAAGGTAGATAAAAATATTTTATAGGAAATATCTATTTAGACTTGAATATATCAGGAAATATAAACAGGAAATAGGGAACAATTAACTGGGAACAGGTATGGAGGAAGGAAGAAATCAAGACAACTCTTTGTCACTTAAAAATCTAGGAATATATCTACCTTTCCACCTCTGGTATTTACCAGATTTTAATCTTTTTAAATCTTACCTATTTGAGATTTCAGTCACTCTAAGCTCTCTTAATACTTGTTTGAAAAACAGTTTCTTAGAGGGTATCTATAAATAAAATATTAAGTCTTGATGTAGGATGGTTTAGGCGGAAATAATATCACAAAATTAAATAATATTTTCCTAGGCACCGTAACCCACCGAATACTAAATATTTTCAGTGTTTCTTTAGATTTATTTTACAGATACCTTATTAACAAAAAAGATGATTTACAACCTAAAAATGGCATTTAAAAATTCATTATAACTCCTGAATCCTAACTCATAAAAAATCCCTATAGCTATTTGTAAAAAACATTTATCCAATTGGTATTAGCTCATCATTTACAGAAATAATTTTTTATATGAAGGCTGAAAAATCATTATTCTCTCTACTTAAACGATATGAACCTTGGTTGGATGCGACAGCAATTTTAGCTTGGGGTTTTTTGTTGATAAACTATTGGCTGACAGGAAAGTTATATATATTGATTCATCCCCGTTATTTTGGTTTAACTCTTGGCGCTGGAATCACTTTATTAATATTAGGTGGATGCAAAATATGGGAGTTATGGAATATTAGCAAAAAACAGAGAATCTCCCGTCAATCCAAACAAGAATTTAGTATCATTGAAAATCAACATATTAACTTATTTCCTCCTGGTTGGAGTAGTGGTTTACTATTAATATCTGCTCTACTAGCTTTAACAATTACTCCTCAAGTTTTTGCTAGTCAAACTGCATTACAAAGAGGATTAACAGAATCTTTACCAGTAACTAGAACTCAACCTCAAGAATTTCGGACTGCAACTAAACCAGAAGAGCGATCGCTAATTGAATGGATTAGGACTTTAAATGTTTATCCAGAACCAGATGCTTATAATGGTCAAAAAGTTGAAGTAACTGGTTTTGTAATTTATCCCCAGGGATTATCTGAGCAATATTTCTGGATATCTAGATTTATTCTAACTTGCTGTGCTGCTGATGCTTATCCAGTGGGATTACCAGTTAAATTACCAGAAGGGAGAAGTCGGAGTAAATATCCTCAAGATAGTTGGTTGATAATAAAAGGAGAAATGATTACTGAGGAGTTGAGAGGTCAACGTAAATTAACAATTTTGCCAACAGAAATAGAATCAATTCCTAAGCCAAAAAATCCTTATGATTATTAATATTGAAGGGAGTAGGGGAGTAGGGAGCAGGGGAGTAGGGGAGTAGGGGAGTAGAAAAACAACTCTACCTCATTAGCTTGAGAAATACTTTATAGATATCTCTAGAAAATCAACTTGCTCTTTATTTATAGCGATTTTCACTGTTCCCAGTTAAGTGTTCCCTATTTCCTCTACAAACAATCTCTTACTTTTTAATTCGATGACGACTACCTGAAGCAGCAACTTTTGAGGCACTAGATTTACGAGTAGATTTACGTTGTCGTTTTTGAAGTTTGATTTGAGGGAGTAAACTAGATAAACCTTTAGTTTTAAAACGTTTGTAAGTAGAACTACTCCAGTCACTTACGGAATGACTCATTGCACCAAGTTCTATACCTATCAACAAAGCAACTACTTCTTGATAATGTTCAAAAAGCGATCGCCACAAACTTGCAACAAATCCTAAAGTCCTTCCTTCTGAGCTTAGTAATTGATCTATAATTAAACCCAATACTACCAAAACTGACAAGAAGGTTAACAAGTATAGTAGACGTAGTGCAGTACCAATTATCGGTCCATGAGATAAAAAAGAGCGATGGTTAAGACTGGTTTGATAGGGCCGCCAAAGCCACTTAAACCAACCCCAACGTTGAAATTGTCGAGAATTGATATCCAGGTCGGGGCCAAACATTAAGCCACTAAATAAAAACCCCCCAGACACAAATAAGGTTAAGTGGGTACTACGAATCAACCCAAAGCTTAACCCTGTTACGATGGGCAAACTCCACAAGGTTATCCGGTCATGGGTACTACCACTAGGCATAGGAGATTTAATGTAGGCCAAAAAATATATAACTTATATTTATAAAACTTAGCAGATAAAGGAAAATTTTTTTACTTGCATATTTAAGAATATGTGTTATATTAATAAAAGTTGGGCGGTTAGCTCAGCGGTAGAGCGCCTGCCTTACAAGCAGGATGTCACTGGTTCAAATCCAGTACCGCCCATATTACACACAATACCGTTTCTTAGTTTGTTTATAGATTAGAGTAATTATTCTTTTGTGTTATTGGCAATAACCGGAAGCTAAGAAGATTTTTGGAGAGGAATTTGAGAACGGAAATATTCAAGACTGGGTTTGGTACTATAGATTGTGGTGATTTATATATTTATTTTTCTTTCTACAACATTCACTCTGAGCTGAGAAACTATACTTACTATTTTTGGGGTTGGTGAATAAAGGTATGATATCCTATTTGGATAAGAGTGGGAACAAAAAACTTTCTCCTTCTACTACTCTTCATTCTTCTTCTTTATTTCCTCCTGACTCCTGACTCCTAAATAATTAAGATTAATATCATACACGCGCTTTACCAACACCCTATTTTTTTCATTTTTAGCTTGAGCTTAGTAAAATGATAATGTTTGTGATTTTTCACTGACTCCTGACTCCTGAGTCCTAATACCTTCGTCATTATCTTAGGGTTTGCTGATTAAATATAAAAGCATTGACATATAACGGTTTTAGCCATTTTATGTCTGGAAAAACTACCAGCTTTTCAGTTGATATATCTGAAAAAGTGAGCATCTTGGGGTAACGCGAGGCAGAAAAATTAAGGGACTATTTTTCTGACTACGTACTTTTTTATAATTCCCATTTCTCCTGAGTTCTGAGTTCTGACTCCTCCCTCCTAGTAAAAGACTTATTCAGCAAGCTCTATCTTATATCATATCCGGATAATTAGGAATCGAACTCCGTTCGGCTTGCGTGATCGAAAAACTTTCTCCTTCTTATACTTTCTTTTTCCTCTCTTGGGTAGTGACTACTCCCTCGTTATTTATAACTATTCAACCGAACATGATATTACTCATCTGTTGTCTTTTCTTGAACTCCTTGAATAATTCTAGACAACTCACTTTTTTCATTAACTGTAATTCTAGTTGGAGAACCACTAATAATTCCTTCATAACTACGGAAAGAATCTTTTATATCAGGACCTTGAGCTGTAATTGTATATTCTCTAATTCCTTTATCATGCCATGAACCACGCATTTTAAATACATTAATAGCGCGAGACATTTCACCACGAATCTCCACATACTGTAGCATCAGGATAGTATCAGTAATAGTAGAAATATGGGAATCTGTAATAGAATTAGACCCCATAAACTGATCCGTAGTGTTAGTAAAAAAGCCTGTTATTTCTTCTTGCTTGGCAAAACCAGTTACCCCAATTACAAATTGTCTAAAAGCATTATTACTTACTCCTCTTGCTAAAGCAGATAAAGAGTCAATAGCTATTCTAGATGGTTTGAAATCAGCAATTTCTGATTTAATAATTTGTAGGTGGTCTTCTAAACCTGATGATTCTGGGTAAGTACACAGAATTCTTAATAATCCTTTTTTTTCTAGTTCTTCAAAATCTATACCCCAAGAAGAGGCATTACGGAATAATTGAGCCCGGGATTCCTCGTATGCAAAAAGCATTGCAGGTTCATTATTTATACAACCATTTTCTATAAATTTACTTACTAAGAGAGTTTTTCCTGTACCTGTAGCGCCAGTTGCTAATATAATTGAATCTTTAAAGAAACCACCACCACACATTTGATCAAGAATTTTATCTCCAGAAGAAACCCTCACATTAGAAGAACGTTGAGTTAATCGCATCGCTCCGAGTGGGAATATATTTACACCATCATTAGTAATAGTAAATGGATATTCTCCTTTCATGTGGGTTGTGCCCCTAAGTTTTAGTATTTCCATTGTCCGACGTCTACGTTCACCTTCAAGAGCATTACGCACAATCACAACATTATCAGAGACAAATTCTTCTACTCCAAATCTGGCCACAGGGCCATATTCTTCTACTCTTTCTGTAGTCATAATAGTCGTTGCCCCAACTTGTTTGAGTCGTGCAACTAAACGAAATATTTCTCTTCTGACTACCGAAGCAGCGTCATATTGTTGAAATACAGCAGTTACAGAATCAATAGAAACTCTTCTAGCTTTATACTTACGAATAGCATATTGAATTCTTTCTATTAAAGCAGATAAGTCAAAATTGCCAACTATGTCTTGTCCCTCTGGATCAGGAGAAGCGTCTAATATAAATAATTTCCCATCATCAACGAATTTCTGTAAATTCCAACCAAAACTATAGGCATTTTTAATAATATCCTGGGGAGATTCTTCAAAAGTTACAAATACCCCTGGTTCATCAAAATAGGTAATTCCATTATAAAGAAATTGAATAGCAAACAATGTTTTACCAGTTCCAGATGTACCACTTACTAATGTTGTTCTGCCAACTGGCATTCCTCCATGACTGATGTCGTCAAAACCCTCGATCATGGTCTTAATTTTCTCAACTCCTATTGTTGCTATTCTTTCCTTTTTAATAGGCTCACTATTTTCATTCATATCTTTAAAAATCTTTAATATTAGAAAAATTTGGCTAGATTTAAAAACAGAAGCTGAAATCTTACCTAAATATAATCAAATATACTTTTTTTCAAATTTTAAACCTCGTCCTGGAAAGACGGGGTTTTGGTGGTAGATAGTCAAGCTCATGTTATTGTAAAACCAGTAGCTAAAGTTCTCATTGGTTAAGTTTGGGTAAGTTCAGCAGAACGGTTTCCTGATATATACCCTGAACATTTATATCACACAATACTAAAGTTAATTTGAGGTTTTCCCCAGCCTCTTAGCGTTAACTATCTTCTGCAAGAGGCTGCTCTTCCGCCATAATAAGCAGGTACGGAGATGGTAGGAATTTCTTAACTCGGTGTCCTAACTAGAGTTTAGACTAACTATAGCAGTGCATTCTGACATATTTACACATTATTTTTATAAACCTTTTCCCTGACTGCATTTTGAGCTGGAAGTTGTAAATACCTGAACGAGCAGTGCTGCATCCAAAATCATACCGTACAGTCTAGTATGATAAGACATGCTATCGCTACCGAATACCAGCAAAGTTAATGGTTAATAAATATTAATAAATAAAATTTCAAAAAAAGGGAGAAAATTGAAAAGCAATTAAATAGAAATATAACTCTCCCTGATGAATACTTAACATAAATAGACTGCAAAAATTTCGGACTGATACCTAGAATTTACTAGGGTTTGCTAAGGATTCCACTTATGATTTAATGGATGGAGTTTTAACCACGCTTAACAGCAAATTCATTGAATGAATTTATTTTCCTTTTATTCAACCCTCTTCTTTTTAGGGAGAGGTAATTATCAATTATCCATTATCAATTATTGAATCCCCTCCTCAAGAAAGAGATGTATAGTATTAAAAAGAGAAAATAGCGTCAAACTTATAGTCAAACAAACTAAGATGAAACGGCGAAAATTTATAGGTTATGCACAGACAAGTTTATTAGCTTTAATAGGAACAGGTTTAACATCTAAACTTCACCCTTCTCAGGCACAAACAGGAGAATCTTTAACTATTACATGGTTAGGACATACTTGCTTTTTATTTGAAGGTGGAGGTACTAAAGTATTAGTAAATCCTTTTCGCCAAATAGGTTGTACTGCCGGATATCGAGACCCCAAAGTAGATACAGATTTAATTTTGATTAGCAGTAGATTATTAGATGAAGGAGTCGTAGAAGGTTTTACAACTAATCCCCCACCACTGTTGTTATCTGAATCAGGAGTTTATCAAGTTAATGGTAGACAAATTCAAGGAATTCGTACCGCTAAAGATAGAGAAGGTGGACGTAGATTTGGCACTAATGTGGCTTGGTTATGGCAACAGGCAGGAATTAAGATTCTGCACTTAGGGGGATTAGCTAGTCCCATTGGTATAGAAGAGCGGATTTTAATTGGTCGTCCAGATTTGCTACTAATTCCTGTAGGTGGTGGGCCAAAAGCTTACACTCCTTTGGAAGCAAAACAGGTTTTGGAAGTGCTAAAACCCAGAATTGTAATTCCCACTCACTACAAAACTGAAGCTGCTGATGAAACTAGCTGTGAGATTTCTCCTTTGGAAGATTTTCTCAGTGTCATGGAAGGAAGTCCAGTCAGAATTGTAAATCAGGACAGTATTTCCATTGCTAAATCTGATTTACCCCAGGAAGGCTTATTAATAGAAGTTTTAAGTTATAAATTCGATCAGTTATTTCCGAATTCTCTGGGAAGTAATTAAAAATAGAAAATTAAATGTTAAGTATTTATATCTAGATTATCTTGCCATTTCTGAAAAATTTGCTAAGATATGTAAATTGGGTTTACATTTTTTAGTAAAAGTACAGAGAAATTAACTATGAAGAGCAAAAATAGCTTAACTGTGGTACAGAAAGCGATCGCTATCTTAGGATTAGTAGGTGTTAGTGCCAGCTTCGGTCTACCCGCAGTAGCAAACTTATCTCAAAAATCTTCCACTCAGGCAGTAGTTAACCAACCTTTACAAATTGCTGATTCTAACTCTAAGGATATTGTCGCAACTGCAGTAGAAGCTGGTCAATTCAATACTTTAGCTGCGGCGCTAAAAGCTGCTGGTTTAGTAGAAGTGCTACAAGGAGAAGGTCCATTTACAGTATTCGCACCTACAGATGAAGCATTCGACGCTTTACCAGAAGGAACAGTGGAAAAGTTATTATTGCCAGAAAACAAGGATAAACTGGTACAAATTCTGACTTATCATGTAGTTCCTGGTAAGGTAATGTCTGGCGACTTAGAATCTGGAAAGGTAAAAACTGTCGAAGGTAGTAAAGTAAACGTTAAAGTTTCTAATGCAGGGGTTAAGGTTGGAAATGCTAATGTAGTTAAAGCAGACGTACCTGCAAGTAATGGTGTAATTCATGTAATTGATACAGTAATTCTACCTTCCAATTAATTAATTAGCTTTATATCGTGTATTGGAAATATATAAATCTACCCCATTCTTAACTATGCTTATGAATGGGTTTTTTTAATGAAGTTAGAAGTCATCCCTATAAATGTTATAGTAGTTTAACTTAAAAATGAGAATTTTTTTCGTCTGAAACTCCCTTATAACAAAGAAGATTTGTCTTAATCTAAAGTGAAATGACTATATAGCTTATTTGCGGACTTCATATATTTGAAATATTTTTCAGATAAGTTCCAATTTTGTACTACTGTTAATAATGTAGTTAATGAAATTGGGAAAACATGAATACCCAAAATCTTCTGACTCTCTTCAAAAAGTCCATGAATATCCTAGGATTAATCTGTGCTACTCTAGGGCTAATTTTTGCTAGCGCCTTTTATAGTCTACCCGCAGTAGCTAATCAGCAAGTAGTTAATCAACCTGTACTAATTGCTTATGCTCAAGATATTGTCTCAACTGCAGTAGAAGCTGGTCAATTCAATACTTTGGCTGCAGCATTAAAAGCTGCTGGTTTAGTAGAAGTGCTACAAGGAGAAGGTCCATTTACAGTATTTGCACCTACTGATGAAGCATTTGCAGCTTTACCACCAGGATTAGTAGAAGATTTATTACTTCCAGAAAACAAAGATACATTAGTCAAAATTCTGACCTATCATGTAGTTCCTGGTAAGGTAACCTCTGGGGACTTAGAATCCGGAAAGGTAAAAACTGTTGAAGGTGATGATATCTACGTTAAAGTTTCCAATGCAGGTGTAAAGGTGGATGACGCTAATGTGATTATTCCAGATGTACCTGCAAGTAATGGTGTAATTCATGTTATCGATTCTGTAATTATACCATCCAGATAATTAGTATAGCCTTATGGAATAGGGAACAGAGAACAGCAGACGATCAAAAGGTTTCAAGATTTATAAATTTCTTAAACTATACTTCGATTGCTATATAGCAATCCTAAATAGGTTGTGGCAAAATTCCATACTGAAAAAGTTTAGGAAAGTCAAATATTTGACCATCAGCAAAAAACTTAAATAGCCACTTAATTATTTTAAAAGAAGTGCAAAGATGATAAAATTGTCTTA
>JBCDJM010000255.1:0-11552 GCA_038747755.1 Cyanobacteria bacterium P01_H01_bin.35 | reverse complement strand
GGGCAGCAACTCAAAATAATCTCGGCCTTGCCTACTGGGAGAGAATAAGGGAAGACAAAGCTGAGAATATTGAATTTGCCATTGCTGCATACCAAAATGCTTTGCAGGTTTACACCCAAACTGACTTCCCTATCGACTGGGCAGGTACTCAAAATAATCTCGGCCTTGCCTACTGGGAGAGAATAAGGGAAGACAAAGCTGAGAATATTGAATTTGCCATTGCTGCATACCAAAATGCTTTGCAGGTACGCAGCCAAACTGACTTCCCTATCCACTGGGCAGCAACTCAAAATAATCTCGGCCTTGCCTATAGTAAGAGAATAATAGGGGACAAAGCAGAGAATATTGAATCTGCCATTACTGCATACCAAAATGCTTTGCAGGTGCGCATCCAAACTGACTTCCCTATTGACTGGGCAGCAACTCAAAATAATCTCGGCAGTGCCTACTCGGAGAGAATAAGGGAAGACAAAGCTGAGAATATTGAATTTGCCATTGCTGCATTCCAACAAGCTTTGCAGGTGCGCAGCCAAACTGACTTCCCTATCGACTGGGCAATGACTCAAAATAATCTCGGCAATGCCTACAGTAACAGAATAAGGGGAAACAAAGCCGAGAATATTGAATCTGCCATTACTGCATTCCAACAAGCTTTGCTGGTTTACACCCAAACTGACTTCCCCACCGACTGGGCAGTGACTCAAAATAATCTCGGCAATCCCTACAGAGACAGAATAAAGGGAGACAAAGCCGAGAATATTGAATCTGCCATTGCTGCATACCAACAAGCTTTGCTGGTTTTTACCCTAGAAGCAAATCCTGTTGAGCATCTCCGAACTAACCGCAACTTAGGCAACCTATATTTTGACAACGGAGACTGGCAGCTCGCCACCGACAGTTATGAAAAAGCCATAAAAGCAGTAGAAGTTAGTCGTAGTTGGGCAACCACCGACGAACGTCGTCAGGAAGTTATAGCAGAAGCAATACGAGTTTATCTAAATCAGGTGCAAGCATACATCAATCTAGAGCAATGGGATAAAGCCATAGAAACAGCCGAACGCAGCAAAGCTCGTACCCTAGTAGAACTCCTTGTCAAACGCGAACTCTATCCTAAAGGTAACGTTCCTCAAGAAATTATCGCCGAGCTAGATCGACTGGGACGAAACATTCCATCGCTGGAAAGACAACTACAGATAGTTATAGAGCAGCGTTCAGCAAATTTTGGCAAATCAGAGGTTCAGGAGCAACGATCGCTAAAAAGCTCACAGAAACACCTACAGCAAGAATTAGAAAAATCACGGCAGGAGTTAGATGAGGTACTAAATCAAATTAAAGATATAGATCCCAGTTTCACTTTAACTGAGAGGGTAGAGCCTATTCCGTTCAGAGATATTCAAAACCTTCTCGAACAAGATACTGCCATGATTGAGTGGTACATCACTGATAGTAAAATTATCACCTTTATTATTACTGCTAACAGTCAGCACCCTATAGTGGAACAATCATCCGCTGAAAATTTAGACACTTTAGTAAATTCGGGTAACAATTATTTTGCAGAATATTATCAGGAAAAAGACCAGTGGATAAAAAAATTACCTTCTAATCTTAAGCATCTGGCTGAGATACTAAATATCGATCGCCTCCTTACTCAAATAGATAATATCTTTGAAAAACAAGGGATTAAATGTAACCGTCTTATTCTCATTCCTCATCGTGGACTGCACCTGTTTCCTCTCCATGCTATGCCCCTAAAAAATGGCAAATTGCTCATAGATCGCTTTGACAGAGGTATTAGTTATGCCCCCAGTAGCCAAATATTGCAACTCACTAAAACACAAAAACGTCCCCACTTCAGTCAACTGTTTGCCGTGCAAAACCCCACTGAGGATTTAATCTATGCTGACTTAGAAGTAGAGACAATTCGTGATGATTTTGACTCAGCCGAAGTCTTAATTAGAAATGATGCTAGTGAAACAAAAGTCAAAACTAACCCTCACTTCAAATCATCCCACTGTAGTCATTTCTCCTGTCATGGCAACTTCGACACAGGTATAGCTAATGCTTCTGCACTATCTCTCGCCAAAGATGGTAGTCAAGTAAATGGAGAGCTTAGCTTGGCAGAAATATTTGGACTCAACCTAAGTCAATGTCGCCTTGTCACCCTCTCTGCTTGTGAAACTGGGTTAACTAAGTTCAACAGCCTCAGCGACGAATATATTGGTCTTCCTAGTGGGTTTATATTTGCAGGCAGCCCCAGTGTAGTCTGTAGTTTGTGGACAGTAGATCAAGTTTCCACAGCTTTTTTACTGATCAAATTTTATCAAAACCTCAAAAGCTACCCAGAATTGGGAGAAGGTACTGTAGCAATAGCTTTAAAAGATGCTCAAATGTGGTTAAGAAATTTAACTAGCAAGGAAGGGGAAGAATTTCTAGAGAAAATTCAACCCTACATTGACGCTATCTGGCAAGGGCAACCAGAAATTCTCAAGGAAGTATTTGTAGATGGGGCTAAAACACGCATAAATTCTCAGCCCCATCCCTTTAACTCTCCCTTTTATTGGGCAGCCTTCACGGCAGTAGGATTTTAACTATTCTTCGCTGTGAGAATCACACCATTTTTTGATACCTTTTTGATTCAGGTACATCACTAATAGGGCTGCCAAAGCTTCCGGAATTTGACCTGTGAGCAAAAGTCCTATAGCCGCACTTGACAGCCCATTTTCTAAATGATCTATAAACTTTTCATTACAGATAAGATTGCGTGATTTTTTGGCTAATTCCTCAAGAATGTTATGAACTGACTTAGAGACTACAACATTGTACTTTGGTGCTAACATACTAGCAGCCTTAGTTACATTTCCACCCATTGCCTCAATCACATCAAGGGCATAGAGGGCTTCTTTTTGGTTATTTTGAGAAAATTGCTCTCGGTATTGAGCAATATCTTCAGGAGTTAATATAATAGGATCGCTCATTCTACAAATTTAGGTAATTAATTTTGTATATTACATTAGAGTTGTTGGGAAATAAAAGTTGAACAATGCTCAAAAGCTTATTCTATAAGGTTTTCAGGATTGGAAGGATGAAAAATCTGTAAGCTATGAATAATAAGGGTTTTAGGCATTTTTTTAGCTTAATTCCCAACAACTCTATTAAATTAGTCCAACTATCAGTGCAAAAAGCGAGAAGCAGGAAATCTCTATCGCCAAGCGAGGGGACTGTTTCAAGTCCAAGCACGGAAGAAAGTATTCTCCTGCCAAACACTAGCTGTTTTCTGCTCGATCGCTCCCATATCTTGCTGAGTTAGTTGCTGAAACTGTTGAGCAACCCTAACATTCGACTGCAACATCTCCACCGACTCCGTAGCTACAATACAACAATGCACTCCCGCTAACGACAACACATATCCCATCGCCTCTTGCATATTCAAAACTCCCGGTTTCAGTAACCTACCGTAAGCAGGTATTTTCATCCCAATAACACCCACATTTTTTTGTTGCGCTACTGGTAATACTGTGGGAGCAAAAGGTCGAGGATGATGCTTATCGGCAGCATTAATAGTAACCAGAGTCGTATCAAACGGATAACGGCGCAACCCTTCGGCAATAACATCTGGTTCGTGATGACCAGTAATTCCGGCAAACTTGACTATCCCTTGCTCCTTGGCCTCCTCCATCGCTTTAATAGCACCTTGGGAAGCGAAAATTTGGTCTAAAGTTTTCATAAACGAAACACGGTGTAACTGCCACGAGTCAAGATAGTCTGTATTTAACCGTTTTAGCGATCGCTCCAATTCTCGCCATGCTCCATCGCGATCGCGTTTTGAGGTCTTACTGACTAAAAATATATCTTTTCTATAGGGAGGCAAAACTTTCCCTAAATTTTCCTCATTTGCACCGTAACTAGCAGCAGTATCAAAATATTTAATTCCTAAAGACAGAGCAGCTTCAATTATTGCCACTGCCTCTTTTTCTCTTCCACTTTTATCCACAGGTGTTTTTCCTGCTCCTCCTAAACCTAAAAGTGGTACTTTGACACCTGTTTTTCCTAATATTCGCTCTGGCATTGTGGATGTAGTAGGTATCTCTACGGATGCCACTTTTGTCTGAGTCTGTTTATTCATGGCAGCACCACCGATGATGCCACCTGTAACAGCAACACTAGTCATTATAAAGTTACGTCGAGTCGTTTTTTTCGCCATAATTATCTATAATTTTTTTGAAATTATAACATAATGACTCTAAAAAATTTATGTTGTTTGCTATATTACTTACTTACACACCCAAACAAGAAACCGGGTTTATTACCCTAATTATTCAAATCACGAAATTTTGTTGATCAACCCGGTTTCTGGGTAAGTCCTAACTTACTTATGTCGGGTGGGCAAATATCTATTATACCATTTCTCAAAAGCTTTTCTACATTAATAGTACATTATATTATTGGGAAAGGTAATTATCAATTATCCATTATCAATTATACATTAATGGACGTCATCTATTTTCAGTCAATAGCAAATGTTTAAACTTTACCTCAAACAAATTACAATTACTTTCCTTGTATTATTTCTCAATCCATTAATCGCACTTAGTCAAGAAACTACTAAAGAAATTTGTCCGGCGGAACTAAATAATGCTATTGATGCTGTAATAAATCGCCCAGTTTTTCGTCGTTCTCGCTGGGGCATTTTAGTCGAAACTTTATCTAGGAAAACAAAAATTTACAGTCGGGATGCCGAATATTATTTTATTCCTGCTTCTACAGCTAAATTATTAACAACTGCAGCAGCATTACAACAACTTAGACCTCAATTTAGAATTAGAACTTCAGTTTATAGTGATGGAAAAAGCAATATATATATTGTGGGAAGAGGCGACCCTAGTTTAACAGAAACTCAAATGAAAAGTTTAGCTGAACAACTAAAAGAACAGGGCATAGAAAATATTAATCAATTAATTGCTGATGATAGTTATTTTCAGGGAATGGCAGTTAATCCTAATTGGGAATGGGAAGATGTTCAAGCTGGTTATGGCGCACCAATTAATAGTTTAATATTTAATCAAAATGCTATAGATTTAGTTTTATCACCTCAAGGTTTAGGTCAACCTTTAAAAGTTACTTTTGTTAATCTGGCGGAAAGTCAAAAATGGCAAATTGAAAATAATTCTGTGACTGTAGCAACAAATGAAAAAGAATTTGTAGAAGTAGGACGAGATTTTATTCAACCAATAATTCGTATATCTGGGCAACTCCGAATTGGGTCTGCATCAGAGCCAGTTTATGTGGCAGTTGTGGAACCTGTAGATAATTTTTTAAATAATTTTCGTCAGGTTTTAGAGTCAGAAGGAATTAGGGTTTCTCGAATAGTCAAAAATTCACAAATAACCTCTAATCTCAACTTAACTGAATTAGCTTTTGTCGAGTCTCCCACAGTTGGAGAATTAATAGAGGAAGTGAATAAAAAAAGTAATAATGTTTATGCAGAAGCTTTGTTACGTCAATTAGGAGTTAGGAGCAGATTAATTCCTAAGAAAAAATCTGATAATCAGACTTTGGGAAAAAGTTTAGAAGAGGTAAAAGTAATTTTAACTAGGTTAGGAGTTACTCCCAATAGTTTTAGATTAAATGATGGTTCTGGTTTATCTCGTCATAATTTAGTTACTCCGCAGGCTTTAGTACAAACTCTCAGAATAATGGCTAATTCTCCTTGGGCAAATATTTACATAAATTCTTTACCTATTGCTGGTATAAGTGGCACATTAAGTCGGCGTTTTAGAAATAGTTTAGCAGAGGGAAATGTACAAGCAAAAACAGGAACAATTAGTGGAGTTTCTGGTTTAGCAGGATATGTGCAACCTGTTGATTTTGAACCTTTAGTTTTTAGTATTCTTGTTAATCAATCAGATTTAGAAACTAAAGATTTGAGAACTGCTATTGATGAAATTGTTTTGCTATTGACTCAGTTAAAGTCTTGTGGTTAAATAAAACTAATTTTGACCAAGACTTTAAATTTATGATACTATAAATCAGCAGTTATGATAAAATAGTTATCTAATTTTATAGATTATTTCAATGTTAGAAAAAAAAAATAGCACTAATATTAAAAATTAATGGAGTGCAACATCAGCTAAATATAGAACCTCGCGTGACATTATTAGATGCACTGCGAGAATATTTAGGTTTAACAGGGACAAAAAAAGGATGCGATCGGGGTGAATGTGGAGCTTGCACTGTATTAGTAGATGGGAAACGGATAAATTCTTGCATGACTTTGGCAGTGATGCAAATGGGAAAATCAATTGTTACTATTGAAGGTTTGGCAGAAAATGAACAACTTCACCCAATGCAAGCAGCTTTCATTGAGCATGATGCTTTTCAATGTGGTTTTTGTACTTCTGGTCAAATAGTTTCTGCTGTTGGTTTGCTATCAGAAACGCAACCAAAGTCAGATACAGAAATTCGGTAAGGTATGAGTGGCAACCTCTCTCGTTGTGGTCCTTATCTGCCCTACAAGCAGCAGCAATGAACGCTCGGAATCAAATATTAGACATAGCAATTTCTGACTCTGAGTCTCCACTTTATCAAGCAAAACCAGAGGAGATAATTTTTGATTCCGGGAAATTATCATTGCAAAATAATCCTACCTTGGGAGAAAGTTATCAGGAAATTCTCACTCGTCACAAGGTGGAAAATATTGAAGCGGTTGGTAACAACGCATCGAAACAGAAGCAACAAGAATATGCCAAACATTCTTTTGGAGCAGTTTTTGTGGAAGTGCAAGTAGATAGACTGTTGGGAGAAGTGCGGGTGGCACGATGTGTCGGTGTGTATGGTGCAGGCCGTATTCTGAATGCGAAGACTGCCCGCAGTCAAATGATAGGTGGTATTACTTGGGGTATTGGTATGGCCTTGATGGAACATACGGTAATGTCTCCTAACTATGGTCGCATTCTCAATCATAATCTTTCTGATTATTTGATACTTGTACAGTTGGACGTGCCAGATATTCAGGTACAGTTTGTCGAGGAGGAAGACCCTTATGTTAATGCTTTGGGAACTAAGGGTATTGGGGAACTTTCTGTAGTAGGTGTAGCAGCAGCGATCGCTAATGCTGTTTATCATGCTACAGGTAAACGTATCAGAGATTTGCCTATTACTCCAGATAAATTATTAAAATAGAGAGGGGAGAACAGGTAGAAAAGTAGGGAGTTTCCATAGAATTTCCCTACTGTGGTCTACAAGAGTTAAAACTGCTATAAAATTTTTTCTAGAGCAACAAATGTTGAAAATCCTTGATTATCTTTGCTTCTATTATGTTACCAACTATTCCACCTCCAAAAGGGTTTAGAATCTTCTACTCTCCTAACAGTGATCTTCTATTAGTTTACCGTCCAAATGGCATGAGATACTTACTTATATTCGCAATTATTTGCACTTTTGCTTGGATACTATTCTGTATTTTTATTGCTACATTGCTGATAACTTCATTTATGTTGATTCAAGATTATTTAATCAGTATTTTAACTTTTATATTTTTCTTTATTCCTTTAATAATGTATTTTTTTGCTGCTAAAATTTTTGATCAAGTCTATATAATCCTATATTTTTTTCTTGTAAAAGCAAGTTTTGACTTTAGATTTGACTGCCTAGTTTTCAATGAAAAATTAGGTACTTTTAAAGAAAAAAAACAAGAAATTAGACGCTCAAAAATTCAATATATTCAACAAATTAAAACTAGCGGTTTTAAAGGAAATAGATTATCATCATGGGGCTTATTAATCAAAACTACTCATCAAGATTATCATCTTCTTTCCTATCAATCTTATGACAAAATTGAATGGTTAGGAAGTATTATTGCTGCATGGGCTAAAGTTAGCTACCTAAAATGAAGTCAGAAGTCAGAAGTTAAATTATGACTGTGAATATATGAGGCAGGGCATAAAGTAATATTCCTCCCCAAATATTCTCCTGATTTAAATGATATTGAACATGATTTCAGTGCATTAAAAAGAGCCAGAATGTATGCTTCTGCACATAAATCTTTAGATGAAATTATCCGTGATTATTGTATAGCTTAATGTCTCATTCTTAAGTTAAATAACTATAGTCTCGAATTAACAATAAAATTTAACCAAACAAATCAAATTATAGAAGATATAAAATTTCAAGGAAAAGCTTGTGCATTAACAATTGCTTCAGCAGATTTAATGACAGAAATATTGTCAGGAAAAACTGTAGAAGAAACCTTAGAAATAATAGAAAAATTCCGCCAAATGCTCAAAGGAGAAATTAGTCTTTCAGATGATTTACCAAAGCTAAATATCTTTCAAGGAGTCTCTTAATTTCCCATCAGAATTAAATGCGTTTTATTAAGCTGGCACACTCTCAAAGCAGCATTAAAATAACCCAAAAAAATTAATAACAAAAAAAAGACCTGAATGCTTACGTTGACATCCTCTCCGGCCTAAAGCCACGGAGATTCCTACCGAGCCGTAGCTCCTCGGCGGATTTACGTCTCAGAGGCTGCTGCTAACTTGACGCTAGTCTTATGCTTGCCTCCACCTCAAAACTTCTCTCCTTGTAGGAGAGAGGCTTATTAACCCCCATTCCCTTGTAGGGAAGGGGGGCAGGGGGGTTAGGTTTTTCTCATTCATCGGTTCCATGCAGCACTTCTCAAACAGCTTCTAAGGAAAATCTTAAAAATAGACTATTATAAAACTTTCCACAAATTATTTAGGATTGTTATAGTTATTATGAAATACTAAAGTTTATCTTTTTTATCTTCTTAAAAGGGGAATATTGAGACCTTATTTTTTAGTCAACTAAAATTAATAAATTATAACTAAATTTAAAGGCGGCACCCAGATTCGAACTGGGGAATGAGGATTTTGCAGACCCTTGCCTTACCACTTGGCCATGCCGCCATTTATACTTACAGACATTAATATACACCATCCAAGGAAATATAGCAAGCCTCAAAGAGTGAATGGGAGCTAAATCACTTATAGCCTTCTTCTCCATCGCACTATGGACAAATATTTAAAGCTATCTTTTAAGATTCTCATCCTTATATATCAAAACTGTCTGATTAACCATGATTTCTAAATTTCCTGTCCTTGTCGCCCAAATTACCGACACCCATCTATTTGCAGAACCCACTCAGGGAAAAATGTATGGAGTTTCCACCGAAACCTCTTTCCTGAAAGTTATAGAGAAACTGGGACAATTACAACCTCAGCCAGATGCACTGCTAGTAACTGGAGATATTTCCCAAGATGAAACCCCCGAATCATACCAACGTCTAGCATCCTTACTTAGTACCTTAAATATTCCTATTTACTGGATAGCAGGAAACCATGACTGTTTACCTATTATGGAACAGGAGTTAAATTATCCCCCTATTTCTGCAAAAAAATCTTTTAAAATTGGTGGATGGTACTGTTTATTAATAAATACCAATGTCCCTGGATGTGTCTATGGTAAAATTTCCTCAGACAGGCTTGAATGGTTAGAATATGAACTAAAAATGATAGGAAATAAACCAGTTTTAATTGCTTTGCATCATCCTCCTGTAAAAATTAACTCAGAATGGATGGATAAAATTATTTTACATGAACCGGAACAATTATTAAATATAATTAATCGTTATCCACAAGTAAAAATTGTTTTATCCGGTCATGTTCATCAAGAATTTGACATAGAAATAGATGGTGTTCGTTATTTAACAACTCCTTCTACTTGTATTCAATTTGTACCAGAAAATTCTGAACTTGTTCTAGACAAAAAGTCACCCGGATTAAGATTACTGACTCTATATCCTGATGGAAATTACACTACAAAAATTGAAAGAGCTGACTATATTTATGAATTTGATATTACTGCTAGTGGATATTAAAAATAATTAAAGATCGCGAAGAATAGTTATAATTATAAGTTCTCGTAGAATTGCTATATCCCTAAGATATAGTGTGCTAGAGCAATTCTACAAACAAAAACTTTACTCCTCGCAACACCTTATCTCCTCTCCAAAGTTAACTTTATTTATGACCAGGTACTTACCTTATTACTTCTTCCTTATTACTTCTTCCTTATTACTTCTTCCTTCCTAAATTTTAGTTTACTAAGAAGAAATATTCTGGATATTGTTTAGCTACTAAAGCAAATAAATACAAAATAACCGCTAAACCTAATGTTGCCCAAGCCCATGATTTTTGTTGCCAAGGCAATTCAAAATATTTTTCAATCAGATACAAGAAAAAGAATGTACCGCCAATTCTTTGTAATAATAAAACTTGCCAAACCGAACCAATATAAAGTGCAGCAATACCCGATCCTATCGTCAAAAACTGTAACCAGAGATAACGATTTCTATTAAACTTCCCATGCTGATACCATTTGCTAGAAACAATTAAAGTTCCAACAAAATAAACAAAAGTACCAACAAATAAAACTCCTGTCGAAAAAATTCCAATATAGGGAAGTTTAAAATTTGCTATTTCGGCACTAACATATATAGTTAATAAAATTAAAGAAGCAGACATCGCCCTCGGAATTACATCTTTTTCCGTGAAACCAATGCTGTAGCAAAGAGGGGTAACTATCACAGAGAAACCCAGGCTAGTTTCCAACGCAATAATAGCAATAAAACCCAGAAGCGAACTTTGATAAAAAATCGCAGCGATCACCCAAATTATGAACAAGATTAAACTATCAAGATAATAAGGATAACTGTTTTTATCATCAACAAGCTTTTGGAAAAAATTTCTATGCAAATAATGGCTAAAACTAATAGCACCAATTAACCCCAAGCAACCAGGAAAAGCAATAAATTCACCTATTCCTGTAACAAAATTTCCCCCAACAATGGCAGCAAAACAAACTAAGTAAATAATAATTTCATAACCCCACCCTGGAATTAGCGTCAGAATAGGAATTAAATATAGAGAAGCTAACGAAGCTACTGCCAATACAAGTAAAATTGCTGCAGCAGTTAAGATAATATTTGTAAAAGTCACAAAACCAGCGACTTTTTGAATTATGTTTATTTGGCTTCCCGGTGTAACTATTTCGTAATTATTAGTTAATTGTATAATGTTTTCTAAGCTTAACTTTTCCCCAACAATAAGTTGAGATTTTTCCAAGTAATATCTTGTTTCTGTTGTTGCCTGAGTTTCTGAAAGTACACCCCTTTTTTCTAGTTCGTCGATAGTAGTAATACTGTATCGAATAGAAATTAATTCTTGAACTTTTTCTAGTGGGAGGTTATCAAGATTATTAATATTATTTTTGGCAAAACTCACACCAGGGGTGGAAAGCCAAAATATAACAACTAAAAATAAACTAATAAGCCGAGGTATCATAGTCTTTGTGATTTATTTACTCTTTCTTGAAAACAAAAAAAGCTCCCCAAATGGAGAGCTTTTTTTAATTAATCAATCAGTTAAAAATTAACCCTTGATAGCAGGAGCTTCAACAGAAGCTAAATCTAGAGGGAAGTTGTGAGCGTTACGCTCGTGCATTACTTCCATTCCTAAGTTAGCGCGGTTGATGAT
>JBCDJM010000254.1:0-11641 GCA_038747755.1 Cyanobacteria bacterium P01_H01_bin.35 | reverse complement strand
ATTAAAGAATAACTTAAAAGTATAAATAAATACAGATTTATTTTTAATTATGTAATTTTTTTTGAAACTTTAATTTTGCAATACTAAAAGTAGTATCAATACCTGTAGTTGAATAAGTGTTTATACTTAAAAACTGATCTTTGAATTGGCATTATACTTATAGTTGTTCAACTTAAGAATGAGACAAGTATTTCTTACTATGAAAGGATTTCAGCTAAAAAAGTGTTTCATTCTTAAATTAAATAACTATATATGTCCAAATATTTCCAATTAGCAAAACTAATTCAATTATGAATTTTGACTCGCCATCCATAAAAACTACATTTTGAAGTATGATCAATAATCATACTGAAAAAGTTAAATACTTTGTATAAATTTTTATACTTTAATTTGGAGTCGAAATGTGGGATATACAATTGTATACAATCATGTACAATTTGGTTGTACAGTATATGTTTATAATTCTGTAATTAGACCTTACTGATTAAATCTCAAAGCATTTACAAATAAAGGTAAGCGCCTTTTTCGCGGGATAATAAATAAAAATTGTCCTGTTCGTCAATCCTCTCCTTTTCAAGGAGAGGTAATTCTAAATTCTAAATTCTAAATTCTTCAATATATGGGAATATTAACCACAAATGTTGCTCCCTGATCAGGTGCAGATTGACATGTTAGACGACCACCATGCTTTTCTACAACAATTTGATAGCTTACTGACAAACCCAATCCTTTACCTTGACCAATAGGTTTAGTAGTGAAAAAGGGATCGAACACTTTGGAAAGGACTTCTTCTTTGATGCCAAAGCCATTATCGCTAATCTGAATGGAAATTGAGTTTTCATGCAAGGCTGTATGAATCCGAATCTCCGGCTGGGTTGTTGGTAATTTCCTGTCGTCCTCAGTTCGTAATAAAGCATCTATTGCATTGTTGAGAATATTCATAAAGACTTGATTCAGTTGCCCAGCATAACAATTGACTAGAGGAAGTTTTCCATACTCTTTAATCACAGTAATTTCCGGATGATTTTCATTGGGTTTTAATCTACTTTTGAGAATTGACAAGGTATTGTCAATTCCTTGATGAATATCTACTTCTTTCCAGTCAGATTCGTCAAGACGCGAGAAGTTGCGTAAGGATTCTACAATTTCTCGAATTCGCCTGGTGCCAACTTCCATGGAACCAAATATCTTAACTAAATCCTCTTGAACAAAATCCAAATCTATTTCTTCAATTATTATTTGAACTTCTTCAGGCAGAACAGGACAATATTCCTGAAATGTCTCAATTAAGTTGAACAAGTCTTGAACATAGTCACTGGCATAATGAATATTCCCATGAATAAAACCAACTGGATTATTAATTTCATGGGCAATTCCAGCTACCATTTGTCCTAAACTTGACATTTTTTCAGCTTGAATTAATTGGGCTTGAGTCTGCTTGAGTTGAACTAATGTCTCTTGCAAAACATAGTTTTGTTGAGTGATTTCTTGATTCTTTTGATTTAACTGCTGTGTTCTTTGTTCAACTTTATCCTCTAAATTTCCATAAAGCAGAGCATTTTCAAGAGAGATAGCAATTTGAGTCGAGAGCAAGTTGAGTACATCTAGGTGATTATTAGTGAATGCTCCTGGCATCAAGTTATTTTCTAGATAAATAATACCAATCAATTTATTGCGGTGATTAATTGGCAGACAAAGAACGCTTTTAGGTTGATGCTTAACCAGATAAGCATCAATGGCAAATGTTGTATCTTTACAAGCATCTTCAATCATTAATATTTCTTTTGTACGAGAAACATAATTAACGATTGATTGAGGTACATCTTGGCTATCCTTTAATAAGGAGCATTGCAAAATAGATTGGGAACCATTACTATTCCTAACCCCCTCAATAACCAAATTATCCTCTCGGTAAAATGCCAATACACATTTCTCAGCACCAGCATTTTCAACAATAATATTTATTAGTTTTTCCAGGAGTTGTTCCAAATGAATTTCTTGCGCTAGAGCTTGTGAGGCTTTCAAAACAGTTGTAAGGTCTAAATTGTCAGCGATACAACTGCTGACCGAACTTGAAAATGTGGAGGAATTTTGGTGACTCGCAGTATTGTAAGCAACAACATTGGCAGTCAGTTTGCTTAAAAAAGGATGGGTTTCTTCTAAGGCTTTAACTTTGGCAGTTGCACCCCAAAAGGTATAGGCAGAATAAGCATCTATTAAATATTCCTCAGCAATTCTTTCTTTTCCCCAATTTAGATAAAATTTTGCAGCTAGTTCATTCGCCAATGCAACAACTCTAATAAACTGATTTTCTTGTGCTAGGGTAATTGCGCGATCGTACATCTCTGCTGCCTGAATTTTATCTCCCAAAATTCGGTACTTTTCTGCTTCAACAAGATCGAACTTGTGTTGATGGTTCATCGGTGCTGATTCTGCCCATTTCCTCAATTTATCTTGGTTTTGCTGAATTTGTTGTTGATGTTGCTCAAATTGAGAAGCTGTTTGAGTGCAAAACGCTAGAGTAATCAAGGAGTCGTAAAAATAGAAAATAGGCAAACTGACTAATCCAGTAGCTCCATCTAAATACTTGCGGATTTGAATAGCATATTCTCGTGCTTGGGAAATCTTTCCAAACAGATAACAAAGAATAAGGCGATCGAGATAAAGGTAAAATAACCCCAGCATATCCTGGGCGTTTGTTAACTGCTGATAAAGGGTTTCCGTCTCACCATCAAATCCATTCTCTAAAACTTTATCCAGGTTCTCAGATTCATTTTCACCCAAAAGTTGCGATATTGTTTGTCCTAAAATCTGACAATAACCTAGAGTTGTGACTTGCTTGTAACCTGATAATAGATTCTGATAAGTGTTAATTTCCGTGGCTAAATCTATTAAATTATTACCTATCCAGTAGGAGTTACGAGAGATATTTTTAGCAAAATAACCGACAAATTCTAAATTGCCAACCTCTAGAGCAATCTGATAACCTTCCTGAAGTAAGGGTAAGGTTTCCTTGAGATGAGATTGGGTATGAAAAATGAAAGTTCCCAGGACAAGATAAGTCCGACTATTAAGATCCTTATTTTCTAATTTACTTGTCAAATCTAGGCACAATTTTCCTAGCCAATTCGCAGTTTCAAAATCTTGTAAATTGCCAGCTAAAATAATACCATAAGTCGCATAGAAGAAAGAAGATGCTGAAGAATTACCAAAATCAAGAGAAGCCTTAACTTGAGATGAAACAATCAGAGGCAACAGTGCAGGTTCAGCAATAAAAGTAGCAGGAATCATACTCAGGATAATTCGTCCAATTGCCAATTGATTTTTATCTGTCATCACAGGTAAATTGACAATTTCCTCCAAGCTTTTATCTGAGAGCTTTGCTGCTGTTGCCATCATTGCTTCGTCAATATCTGCTGGTTTGATACTCTCAGGAAATTCAACATTGAATAATTTGAGGACTTGTCTGGCTGTAACAATAGCTTCTAACATTTTGTTTTGAGAAGCGCAGGCTTGAATTTTTACCTCATAAGCTTTTACCTGATCTAACGGAGCTTTTACCTGTTCTAGAATAATATCCATCAAGGCTTCCATCTGTTCAAAATTACCTAATAGAGAGGTAATTTCCATAGCAATTTCATATAATTCTAGGGTTGATAGATATCGATCCTGCCACGCTTGAGAGGGTAAAAGTTGAATAGCTGTTGTTGCATATTCCAGAGCAATATCATAGGCTGTTGTTGCCCTTGCTTTTCGAGCTGCTTTCAGATTAAGTTTCATTAGTTGCTCAGATTCCGACAAAACATTAATAGTGGATATACTAATGTTTAAATGGTTAACAATATCAAAGATTTTGGATTCCTGCTCCACTTCTGAAAGTTGACTGAGTAATAGCTTGCCAATACGCTGATGCAGGATAGGTTTTTGAGATTGAGGAATTAGACAATAAGCAGCTTGCTGAACTCGATCGTGGAGGAATTTATAGGAATTCCAGCTCAAATTCACTTGTTTGTTTGCTGCATATTTTTCACTCGGTTCAAAGTTAACAGCTTGGTAAAAATTATTGCCCTGATTTTGCTTTAAGATCAAACCCTGTTGAAAAGCAGCCTTAAGAGCATTTGCCGTTTGGATTTGAGATTGCTGAGATACAATAGCTAAATCAGATAAATCAAATTCATTCCCGATGCAAGCAGCTAACTTCAAGAAGTTTTGTGTTTCTAATGGTAGCTTTTTTAACTGTAGTACCATAAACTCCACCACATCCTCTGTGAGAGAAAGTGTTTGAATTTGATTTAAGTCATATTCCCAACACCCTACATCAGTATTAAATCTGATTAATTTATCTTCATACAGTGACAGCATAAACTGATGAGTGAAAAAAGGATTTCCCTGGGTTTTTTGATAAATTAGTTGGGTAATAGGTTCGGCTAACTCTTGAGAGCAATGTAATGTTTCTTGAATACAATCATTTAAGTCTGAGAGTTGAAGAGGCTTCAGTTGAATGGTATTAATTGTGATTCCTAGATTCTGAATTTCTTTCAGGGTAATAATCAAGGAATGCACTGAACTAACTTCGTTATCTCGATAAGCTCCTATCAGCAGTAAATGATGAATTTCAGTTTCACCCATCAATAGTTTAATCAACTGCAAAGATGATGAATCTATCCACTGCAAGTCATCTAGAAAAATTACCAGTGGATGCTCTTCTGATGCAAAAACCTGAGTGAATTTCTGAAACACAAGATTGAAGCGATTTTGATTGGCAGTTCCATTGAGTTCTGGTACAGCAGGTTGACTACCGATAATTTCTTCTAGCTCTGGAATCACATCAATGATTACTTGGCTATTATCACCCAACGCTTGTATAATCTTTGATTTCCATTGGTTTAGCCGAGTCGAATTTTCAGTTAACAACTGCTTCATCAAACTCCGAAAGACTTGCAGAATTGCTGAGTAGGGAATATTACGCTGAAACTGATCAAATTTGCCTTGAATAAAGTATCCTTTCTGGTGAATAACAGGTTTGTGAATTTCTTGAATAACTGCTGTTTTCCCAACTCCGGACTCCCCTGCAATTAAGAAAAATTCTCGATTACTTTGAAGAATGCGATCAAAAGCATTCAGAAGAATCTTAACCTCTAAGTCACGCCCATAAAGCTTATCAGGGATTATAAAGCGATCGCAAATATCATTTTTTCCCAACTCAAAAAAGTCTATTTGACCTATTTTTTCCCATTGAGATAAACACTTTTCTAAATCTTGCTTTAACCCTAAAGCACTTTGATAACGGCCTTCAGGATTTTTGGCCATTAGTTTGCCAACAATATTGGACAAAACTTGAGGAATTTTTGGGTTTTGTTCATACACTGCCAGAGGATTTTTGGCAAGATGACAATAAATCCATTCCATTGGATCTTCAGCAGAGAATGGAAGTTGCATTGTTAAAAGCTCATAGAAAGTTATCCCCAGAGAATAAAAATCAGTTCGATAATCAAGGCATCGATTCATTCTACCTGTTTGTTCTGGAGAAATATAACCTAGAGTTCCTTCTAAAACATTTGAGATGTTAATAACTTGTTTTTTTTGATTGACAATAGAGGCGAAAGTAAAATTACTGAGGTTTACCTGTTTACTCACAGGATCGATTAAAATATTAGAGGGTTTAATATGTTGATAAATAATCTGATAATAATGTAGTTTATGTAATATTTGAGCAATTTGGACAGCAATAGGCAAAAAATCAGTCAAACAATCAAATTCTTGGGAATATTTATTTTTAGAGTCTTTATATCGCTGAGACCACCATTCTTTTAGAGAAATTCTCTCAGAGTCTTCTACAACAAAAGCATAGGGATTTTCTAATTTTTTCAAACTACAGGAATGTAGAATTCCTGAAGATTTGATTCGCTGTTTCTGCAGTTTCATAGATTTTATCTAAGATGATGTAAAATAGTAAAACTAAATTTTTATACAAAGGCTTAAAAAAATTTTCTCAAATACGAAACCGGATATGGAGTTTGTTATTCTAGATTAATATAGAATTTGTGAGATGATCAACAGAAAAAATACGGAACTTAATTCTCTTTGTGAAACTTCATATTCTGTATATCTTCTGTATATTTGTTGAAACTTTATGTTCCAGATTATACACGACAAAATGTAGTATTTTCCAGGTGTAATAAATGTTTACTGGAAATGGTTATATCATGTTCGTTAGAACAGTTATAACTACAGCACTTTTTAGGATGGTGAGGTACACTTGAAGAATAATTTCTCTTCACCTATTGACTAAAGTGATCAAACTTTGTACCTCACTAACTCCGAAACTGCTGTAAGCTTATTTAGGGTTTGCTGATTAAATATGAAAGCTTTTCAATATAAAGCTTTTAGCCTTTTTTTGTCCCCTTAAAAGTTCCAGCTTTTAGGTCTATTAAGTTCAAAAATTTAGGATTTTAGGCACTCCGGGAAGCCAAAAAATTAAGGGATGATTTTTCCAACGACCTTCTTACGAACTCCCTCTAACTCTTGACTCTGTATGGACATTGCATGGAACGTCCATACCTACTCCCTACTCCCTACTCCCTACTCCCTCCCTTCACCATCAGACTTTTGAGTGCAAGCCCTAAATATAAAGCATATTCCAAGTATATGAGGTACAAATATTAACGATTACTAAAGCAAAACTTTCCTAGGTCATGCTCCGCAAACGCTAACGGATGTTTGTAGTGTGGGCATCTTGCCCGCGAAAGATATACCTCACCAATATGAAATCTGCTGTATGATATAACAGGAGTCAGAAGTTAGGACTCAGGAGGTAGAAAGGATTTTTTTCCTAACTCAGAGTAGTTCATCAGCTATGAACCTAATATTTCTCTTGCCCAGTCAATAAATAACCTTGCCTGTTGCGCCCAAAAATCAGAACCCCAATAAACAAAACAACTGGTTTCACACAACAATAACGCCCTACTTTTTTCAGCAGAACCCTTGCCAGACTCTACAACCTTGGCATAATCTTGACTCAACTGTTCAACTGCTGCCAATACCTGTTGTCGCAAATCTCCCTCTTGCCATTGCTGATGACCTCCTATCCAAGAACCTCCTGTTGATTTCAGTCTAACTTCTGTTGTTGCTCCATCTGATAAATAAGTATCAATATATTGACTCACCCTCAGAAAACCCACATCCGACCAGCGATCGCTCTCCCGAAACAGAGGAGCAAAAGAATTCTTAAAATATTCAAACATCATCACATTACCATTCTCCCCATCAGAAGTAGGCACCACCAAAGCAGGTGGTTTCATTCCCACTTCTCCACCACGATATCGCACATCATTAATACAACCTTCAGCATTTTGACCGCTTTGTTGTCGAATCCCCATGTCCGTATCTCTCACCACACATAGAATACGTTCCGACTCACCCTCTGATTCTACTACCAACCAATGCACCCGGTTTTCTAACTCTGGGGTACTCCAACCTTCAGGATGTTCCAATGCTGCATTCGGTAAAATTATCCATTCATAACCGCACTTTTTCAACAAACGAATAAATCTCAACGCTTCGGCAGGGTTGCCAGTCATTCCCATCTCCGGAGGCCAAAATCCTCTAACTCGTGATAGTGCCTCTTTCCCAAACAAATCTGCAAATACCTTTCGCCATTCCATAATTTGAGCTTCATGGTCTCTTTCGGGAGTAGCAGGAAAATAACAGTGACTATATGCACTACCAGTAAATTCTATTGTGTCTGAATATTCCGTGAGAACTTCTCGCCACAGATTAATCACATCTCCTACTGCTTCGCCATCAACATGAAGATTAGAGAAAATGCCATTTGTAGAGAGTTTTGCCATCTCTTCGAGCAATACCCCAGAATAATCTACCATCATCCGGGGTTGATGACCTTCTGTCGTCAATTGTTTAGCATAACGAGCAGGATTTTTGTATGCTTGAGCAAACCATTGAGCATTCCAATGCTCTTCTGAGTTGGGTTCACCATTAAGCATTTTTTCTAAGTTGCCCTGTAATTGAGCATTATTCCAAATTGGAGGTTGGTGAAAATGTAACCAGGGGACAAATAAGACTTGAGGATTATTTAACACTTCAGCAACTCCCTGGTACAAGACCAATAATTTATTTCATCCTTATATCACAGAAAATCCAATCAATTCTTTCTTCCTACTCTCCTACTCCCTATACCTAAAATCCAAAGTTCAAATCTATAACTATGAGCTGGCCGTCAAAAGCATAGAAATTAACTTTGTAAATATTCTCAGCATTGACAGTTAGTTTAGCATTAGGAGGAATAATTGAATCTGAGTTAAGCAAGTTTGAGGCGGGCATTTCCTCTTGAGCTAAGAGTTCTTCATTTTGATTATAGGCTGACAAAACAGTTCGGCGGGAACTCGTTACCAGTCCACTGACGAACTTAACTGGAGATGTAAAGTTCATTTCTATTAGGCCACTTTTTGGTGCTCCCATTAATACTTTAATACCTGAAGGAACTGCAAAAGCTGGGTTTGAGGGTTCGATAGCGATCGCATTAGAAAAAGTTACGCCCCAATTTTTAAATTGATGGTCTACTACTTCAAAGGATTTTAAATCTTCTAGGCCAAGGCGAATACAACTAGGCATAGTTGAAAGTTTTAATAATTCTGGTTCAGTTTGGTCATACTCAGGAGTAGCTACAAATTTATATCCATTTTTGACCCTGAAGTTATCGGTTAGAGGATTGATGTTGTGGGTTGTATCAATCTCAAGACTCTGTAGCATTGGACCTCCTTAATTAATTCACTGATTGAGGGGTATCACCCCTCATCTATTATTTATTTATAGCTTATTCTTTTGATATGCAGTTTGACCAGGAGAATTTTCGTTTTAATTAACAATTTTTGATAATTATTGATTTTGACTTTATAAAAGTTACAAAAAAAATGGAATTGAAAAAATATATTTTAATAAATAAAGGCTTGTTATTCAATGTGAAGAATTTAAATTTGTAGCAATTTAAAATTGATATTGACAACAACAAGACACAAAAAAATAACCAAGTCTCTCACTAAAACAGTATGAGAAACTCGGTATCTGCAGCTTTTGAGCAAATTCAACTTTAATTTTTTTTTCAACTAAACAGATATAAAGCCAATTTCACCTTCGATGCGAAATTCTTTTTGAGGAAATTCTTTGAAAAATTGCTCCACACCTTGTCGCACCTCTTGTCCCCAATAATCTAAACCCATATCATGAAGAATAATCGTTCCTCCGGGTCTAATATAACGAGACAATAATATTAAGTCTTGTTTAACAGCTTCTTGTCTATGGTCTGCATCTAGAAATGCCATATCGAATGGTCCATATTTTTCACATACTTCTGGACCGATAATTTCCCTATCTTCAGGTTTAATCCCATAATTCACAACTTTATCTAAATCTTCTTGATTGGGGAAACAACAAGAAAAAAAACCTCGCTTCAGGGTAAATCTTGTCAAAATTTCTAAATGCTCCAAAACTTTTTCAACAAAATATAAATTAGTCTTTTCATTACTAATTTCAAATTTTTTAACGCAGAGAATATTTTGAAGTGTTACAGGAAGATCGGCATCTATACAAACAATTTCTGTTTCTGGTAAACACAATCCTAATACAGAAGTAGATACTCCAACAAAAGTACCAATTTCTAATATTTTTTGAGGCTGTTTTTGACGACTTATATGAATCAATTTTTCTGCATCATCAAGTTTGACTGAGACATTTTCAATAAATTCTCGTTCAAGTCCTTGTTCACTAAGAAAAGATAGTGCTTTTTCTCTTGCTTCTTGAACAGTTATCATTTTTAAATAGTGTTTATTCTATTTGTAGGACACTCATGTATGTTAGCAGATAAGCATTCAGCCGTCAGCTATCAGCTTTAGGAACTTGATTTACTCTCACTTTCAAGTCTAATTTTCCTTAGCATCTCTTTTTTTCCAAAAATCATCCCGCTTTACTTGATCTGATTTTAACTTAGTAAGTTTTGCTTTTTCTAGGTCTTCATTAAATTTACGAACTATTGCTTGTTCATACTGATAATTAACTATTTCTCTAGCTGTAAAAACAGGTTGTACAAGAGAAAGCATTTTAGCTCCAATTGCAGTGTGCAGTTTTTCTTGAATTTGCCCAGAATAAAGTTTTCCAAAAATCACATACCAAGCAAACATTTCACAATTATTAGTATGAATATTGTACTTGCCAAATTTGTGTAAATATTCAGAAGCTCTTTGTTCTTCTTCTACTGTTAATTCTGCCCCTTTTCCCTGATATTCAATTCCTTGAGGACCCCATCCAATCGAATTTTCAAATGTACCGTCAGAGGAAATAAAATAATGTCTAGCAATTCCAGCAGTGGATTCAATAGGAATACTATAAATTGAGGCACTCATATCTTTTATACTCCTTTTATTTATATTTTTTCAAGTCTATTCTTTTCAAACAATACTTAGCCAAAAAAACCTGATTTTTACAAGAGATTTTATATGTTAATAACAGAAATTTAAGAAAAAATGGGTTTCTAGGTTCGATGTGCATAAGTATGGATTAAAAAATAGAAATTATCATCTTAGCTAAACGTTTCATTCCCTCTTGAATATCCTCATCAGAAGCTGTCAAACTAATCCGAAGACATTCTTGTTTATGAACCCATTCTTCTCGTAAACCAGGGAAAAATGAACTACCCGGTACAACAATAACCCCCACTTCCTTCAACTTTTGATAAAATTCCCAGTCACTCATCGGTAAATCTTTTAACCACAACCAAGCAAAAATTGCTCCCTCAAAACGATGGAGAAACCAGGGCAAATTTTTGGGTAAAGCTTTTTCTAAAGTTGATTCTAAAATCGAAAACTTATTTTGATAAAAAGGTCGAATTACTTGAGTAGAAATTTCTGCTAGAGCGCCAGAATTAATTGCATCAGCAGCGATCGCCTGTCCATAACGAGGAGAATGGATACACATATTAGTCTGAAACGCCTGCAAAACCTCAATTATTTGTTCATCCCCAATCGCAATGCCAATTCTTTCTCCCGGAAGTCCAGCTTTTGATAAACTCAGACAATGAACAATATTGTCCCCAAACACAGGTTCCATCTCCACAAAATTTAATCCTGGATAGGGAGGAGCATAAGCAGCATCCACAAATACTGGCACATCATAAACAGCAGCTTGATGGGCAATTTTTTTCACCTCATCAGCACTAATAACATTTCCAGTGGGATTACAGGGGCGTGAGAAAATGACACAACCAGTATTTTCGTCAATAACCAGTTGACTAAAATCGGGACAATATTTGAAGCGATGGCCCTCAAAATCAATATCCAAAGTCGGTTTGTAGGCAACTACTGCCTCTGGGACTAAACTAACTCCACCATAACCTGTATAATCTGGACTGAGAGGTAGGACAATTTTTTTCAGAGTTTGGCTGTCAGTATATCCTCCAAAAGCATTAGCAGCATAGAAATATATAGACTGAGAACCTGGAGTAATCAAAACGTTGCGATCGCTCAAATTCAACCCATAGCGAGAATTAAAGTCCTTAACAACTGCATCAATCAAAGGTTGATAACCCTGAGACGAACCGTAACGTCCTACTACTTCCCCATATTCTTGACTT
>JBCDJM010000253.1:0-11655 GCA_038747755.1 Cyanobacteria bacterium P01_H01_bin.35 | reverse complement strand
GAAGGCAGGAGGAAGAATTATCCCTCAATTTCTCTGTCCAAATCTTGCTGTTAATACTAACTTTTTGAGGCTTTTCAACTCAAATAAGCGCACTTTTTCCAGACTTAAAAATGCCAAAAGCTTTATCTGTAAACACTTTCATATTTATTCAGCAAACCCTAAATATCAAATTCTAATTCTATGTAATAGATTAATTAGCATTAGTTAATTTTGACTTTTGAATTTTGTGAAATGGTTGACATTAAGATAACTAGCTTTATGTGTTTGGGGAGTTACGAATCTGGAATAGAGAGAAAATCATAGATTAATATTTGAAGCTTTCCATGACTTTACTCTCTCGACTCTATTTCTTAGTTAAAACCTCCTTCTCCAGGAAAAGCAAACCAACCTGCTCCGACTTCTTCTCTAAAAGTGGGGAAATCTCTTATAACTACCTGCCTGTTCTCTTCAGTTGCAGTATAAAAGTGAACTGGACTACCTGGTAGGGAAGCTCCTTCGTTAAAAAAGCGATGGACGACAACGGTACCTTCTGGTTGAGGTTCATTAGGTGAAAATCCGTAAAAGGCAATAGTTTCAAACTGAAGGATAGGAAAATCGCGAGAGATTATTTCGGGGGGTTGTGGGGAATAGAATTTAGTCTCAGTAGTTTGATTTTCGTATCGATAGATAGGTAAAACTCCAGGAGTAGATTCTAATGGAGCGCGAAACTCAATTCTTTCTCTTCGGTATCTGGGATTATTTGTTAATTCATCTGCTTCTGTAGTATCAGCAGTAAAGATATGCGCTAATGCTTGCTCGTCCCAAAAACGAACAACGTCTTCTCCATTTCCTGGAGTTGGGTCACTAGGCCCCTCACGAGCAGTTAAAGTAAGATTACCTTGGGAGACACTAACATCTAATCGGTAAGTACCAATATTAGTAGTATTAGTACCAGAAAAGTTAGTGACGCGGACTCGGTAATCAATGCCTGGTTGAGAGGTAAAATTCAGTTGTGAGTTAACTCCACCACCATTATTATTGTCAAAATCAATGACATTACCAGTTTGGGCATTAATAACTTCCAAGTAAGGATCTAAACCAGAATCACTGGTACTGGCAGTAACATTTACATCTTCGCCTGGCTGTTGAACTTCTAATTTATATTCATCAACTAAAGTATTACCTCCGGTTGGTGCTGGAAAAGTAAAATCGTTTTCGTTTAATTCACCATTGATACTAACAAAGCTTCCTGTCTGAACTTCTCCATCAAAATCACTATTTCTGGGAATTAAATTAATATCAGCTTGGTCTGTAAAAAGTTGTGAAACTTGTAAAAAATAGGGATAGTTTCCTGGTTGATTTAAACCGCTATAGCTAGTGACACGAATTTTATAATCACGACCACCTAGAGGTCTAAATTCATTAGGAATACTGGGGTCGTCGTTACCACTTCCATCTGGTTGTTGATTAGCCCGAATCAATGAGTTAAAATTACCACCATCATCATCTGAATCAGCTACAACATTGCCAGTATTAGCATCAATAACCTGCAAAAATGTATCGTATTCATTAGGATTGTTTGCAGTAAGAGAAATAGTTATTGGGTCACTTATAATTGCTCCGCTCAGGTCTAGATCGTATTCGTCAGCTCTTGTCACCCCCCCCCAGGAGCGTTAAAAATAAGGTCATCTGTATCTAATTCAGCGTTTATATTTACTGGATTTGGCATTAGTTTTTATCTCCTATTTTTGCTGATATATAAAAGCATTTATACTCATTTTTTTACAGCTATGAAAAGTAAAAATATTTCTATTTTTTAGGAGAAACTCTTGATTATTTCCTAAGCATAAAAATATTGTAAAACTGCACAAATTGATTTTTTTTAACTACTCCGAAAACCTAGAATTACTAAGTATTCCGTAGAAAGTTTTACTCACTATAATTTAAGATAGTGACAATTTTGGAATTCTTAAAATAATTTTTACATTTTATTCCCTTGAAGAAATGTCTCTATTCCCAAGTCCCAACTTAAGAACTATGGTTATCATCTCCATTTAGATAGTTATGAATAAGGTAAAAGTTAGGTATCAGGAGCAAAGATCGGGGGATAAAGAACGTTATCAGGAGGAAAAGTTTTTTGCTCGCCCTCTGTCTCAGAGATTAGACAATCTATTGTTAAGTTATATTTTCTTTTCTCTAGTCCCTACTCATTCATATTTTTATAAGTCGCCACTGCAGAAGGTGAACTACGGTTTAAGTAACGGAATATCCAATATTTAAAAACGGCATCTAAAATCACCGGAAAAGTCGCAATAAATAAGAAGTTAAAATCTCTGCTTTCTGGTAATCCAAAATGTCTAGTAATACTTTCTAAAATTACTTCCCAACCATGAGGCGAGTGGAATCCCACAAACATATCAGTTAACAAAATAATGATAAACGCCTTAGCACTATCACTAAGACCATATACAACATCATCCATAAAAGATTTTAAAATCTCAACATCTCTTTTATTAGTAGAAATAATCCCAACAAAAGTAATAAAAGATATTAGGTCACAAAAAATATTTTTAATCGCATTATTGCCTCTAACTTCATATTCCCAAGCTATTTCCTTAGCTCTTTCTTCTACCTTATGATCAATCAATTCTTCTCGTTCAGACTTAGGTATTTCAAAAAAATCTTTTCCAGATTCAGATAATTCTGGAAATAATTCTGGAGCTTTGCCTAAATACATTTGAAAATGAAGTTTTTCCTCATATTGCTGCAACTCCATCAAAGCTTCCTCTTCCATATTAGGGTTGAGAAAAATTTCTTCTTGTTTATGAGGTAGTGGAATAAAATTATCAACTAAATAACCGACAAAAGTTAGTTTCGATAACTGGTGCATAAGTAAAGGAACTAAAATCAAAAGCAAGACAAATCTAATCGAAGTAATAGTCTTGACTTTAGATTTTCTGAACTTTTTAATTACCTCTTCTTCTGCTTCCGGATCTAACTCTTTTTTGATTTTTTTTAAAGTATTTAACAGCGAACGCGGTAAGAAGCTAGTTTCAGGATTACCCTTTTTCAGTTCTTCTAAATTATTTTGATTTTGAGAAAAATTAGACAATATATTATTCGGATAATTATTGATATTATCTTGACTAGGTATTATAGCTACAGAGGATGAACCATTAGGAACTTCTACAATAGCATTTGATTTTTGAAGTTGAGGCTTTGAAGATTGCAGATACCGAGTGGTTACTCCATCAATAAACTCTAATTTTTCCAAAATTATTGATGGTTTATCCTGAAATTCTTGCTGATAATTTTGATTAAATTTATCTCCTTGCTCGCCAAGCTTTTTTTGTTCAAGAAGACTTACCACTGAAACACTTGTATTAAATTCAGCTAATCTAGTTTGAATAATTTTTAAATATCGCTTCAGTTGCGAATTCAAATAATATTTAGCACTATTACTATAATTAACTGATTCAGTAGCAATCTTTTGGCCTGCAAAATGTTCCTCTTCAATAGCTTTAATCTTGAGAGCAGCATCATAAGCCATATCCAAAGCTCTTTCAGGAGTTTTTCGGAACCACTGGTTAGCATTCAGCATAGACAGTTTAAATTGCTTCCAAGGATAAATAGCCATCTTTTTTATATTCTGATAAATTTAATTAGATTGCCATAATAATTTAAGCATTCAGCTATCAGCTATTAACTGATTATCAAACCGAAGGAATAATTAGTCTATAAGAGAATAAAAGTTATGTTTGTGCAGCATTAAGCAGGAAAAAAAAAGGTTGTTAGCTAACCTTAATAAGTTATTAAATTCAAAAGCTGTTTGAGTAGCATGACTAATTAAAAGCTAAATGCTTACTATATAAATATAATTACAATCTGATATATAAAGAACATTTGTATAGCTTTAAATCAAAAGCAATGCCCACAAAAAAATAATATCTTTATAGACTTTGACTAACTTACCGGAAATCTTAGCAGATTTTTAATTCTAATATCGTCAATAAATATACTAATCATCTAGCATTAAAATTATTTCTATACCAATCCTATTTTATTTGTGTATAAAAATATTACGGCTTTTAGGGAACAGGGAATAGTTAACAGGTGGGAGTTCAAGTTTTTTTATTTACTTTTTGATTACCTGCAACCTATTTAGGATTGCTATACTTCTTCAATAAAATTTAATTAATCAAACTCCCTAAGCGTTGAACTAACTGTGGTGGTTGGATCACTCCTTCTATCTTGTCTGCTGGCTGACCATTTTTAAACAAAACCAAAGTTGGTAAAGCTTCAATACCATACCTTGATGCTAACTGAGGATATTTATCTGTATCAATTTTAACTATTCGCAGTTTATCTTTCATCTGTTCATTCACCTGTTCCAGAATAGGGGTCATCATTTTACAAGGGCCACACCAAGTAGCATAAAAATCGACTAAAACAGGTAAATCTGAACCAGCAAGTAGTTCATCAAAGCTATTGAACTTTTTTTTTACTGTCATACTTTTATAACTTTTATAAATAAAAATTTCAGGATTTACACGAAATATCTGTAAATTGTGTTTTTTGTAGGGGCAATTTCCTACGGAATGCTCCGCAAACATGAATTGCCCCTACATATAGCAGTTGATACGTATTATAGCAATTGCCATCACTGGCACTGAAATTCTCAAGCATAATTAAAGAATACTGACAGCAACAATTTAACTTCTATAGGTTGCCAATCATACGGCGCAACTATCACGCCTTTTGACTTCTGAATTGCAACTTCTGACTTAAGCTATTTTAGCTTAACGCAACAAACCATAATCCCATAAGATAAGTTAGTTTAATTTGACAAAAAAGGATTTGATTATGGAAGCATTACCCGAAACACTACAACGTTTGAAAGGACAAGTAGCAATAATTACAGGAGCATCTAGAGGAATTGGCCGGGCGGCAGCTTTAGCATTGGCAATGGAAGGGGCAAATGTAGTTGTTAACTATGCTAAATCAAGTGGCGCTGCTGTGGAAGTAGTGGCAGAAATAGTTGCTGCGGGTGGTAGTGGGATGGCGTTACAAGCAGATGTTTCTCAAGCTGAGGAAGTGGATACCCTTGTCAAGGAAGTAATAGAAAAATGGAGTCGCATTGATATTTTAGTGAACAATGCTGGTATTACCCGCGATACTCTACTATTGCGGATGAAACCTGATGACTGGCAGTCAGTAATAGACCTAAATTTGACTGGGGTATTTCTTTGTACTCGTGCCGTGAGTAAAATTATGCTCAAACAAAAGAGTGGGCGTATTATTAATATTACTTCGGTAACTGGGCAAATGGGTCAACCTGGTCAAGCTAATTATAGTGCAGCTAAAGCAGGAGTAATTGGCTTTACTAAAACTGTAGCAAAAGAGTTAGCTAATCGTGGTATTACAGCTAACGCGGTTGCTCCAGGGTTTATCGCTACGGATATGACTAAAGACCTGAAAAATTCTGAGGAAATTGTCAAGTTTATTCCTTTAGGTCGTTATGGTAAACCAGAAGAAGTAGCAGGTATGATTAGGTTTTTAGCTGCTGATGCTGCAGCAAATTATATTACAGGTCAAGTGTTTAATGTGGATGGGGGAATGGTGATGGCCTAATTAATAATTAATAATTAATAATTAGGGTTTGCTGAAAAAAGCAGAGCGTGGGAAGTATGGGTAAAGTAGGAGGAGTAATTGTCAGAGTGATTTTTCTGTGTTTGTCTGCCTTTCATTCTAACTTTTTAGTGACTCAAGCTTAAAGACTTACACTTTTTTTCTCGAAAAAGGCACTTACCTTTATTTGTTAGTGTTTTGAGATTTAATCAGCAAACACTAATTAAAGTCAAAAGTTATGTAAAAAGTCAAAGGTAAAAGGTAAAAGTTAGGAAAAATTTATAATTTTTTTACCCTACTATGTTTTAGTTACTGTAGTTTAATACTTGTAAAAGTTGCTGTAACTGGATTAATAGAGGGTATTTTTTATAACTTCTAACTTAGTATGTTTAGCAATTAACAATGAACAATTAATAATTAATAATTACCCCTTGTTAAAAGAACTATCCATTACCCATAACTCTTGAAACCCTTGTGGGGAGAAGGGGAGAAGGGAGAAATAGTCATAGTACCTAGGCAAAACTACTTAACTTCTCAAAATAAATGTACTTTTCAATACATTTTTTCTCTGGAAAAAGACTGTTAAAGGCTAGCTTATAATTTGTTGATTTTGTCAAGTTTGATGTTAAGAAATATATGGGTAAAGCATAGGTTAAAAGAAGGGGATTGACTCAAAGGAAAATTTTTGATTTATCCCCTTGACAGGGGATAAAAAGAAATAACATTTACTTATATTCAATTCCCGTACGGTTTTAACCAGAGGTAATTATCAATTATCCATTATCCATTAATGAACCCGTTCCCTATTACTTAAAAAAATTTATGAAACCAAATATTTATACTATACCTTTAAGACAACTTGCTTCTGGGGATTTTTTGTATTTACAAGTTTATAAATTCAATGGAAATAAAACTGGAAAAAAAGCTTATATACAAGCAAATTTACATGGAGCAGAAATAAGTGGTAATGCTGTCATTCATCATTTGATAGAATTTTTAATGACTTTGGATAATAGTCAATTAATCGGAGAAATATTGTTAGTACCTGTGTGTAATCCCGAAGGAGTTAATGCGCGATCGCATCAATTTTCTTCAGGTAGATATGACAGCTATAATGGCAAAGATTGGAACCGGATATTTTGGGATTATGAAAAGGAAGATGTAGATATCGAAGCTTTTGCTAAAAGTCAAATTAATTTAACAGAAACTGAAATAAAAACTAACTATCGTCAGGAAATTTTAGCTAGTTTTAATCAGCAGTTAGAAAAAATTAATTCTCCTAGTGGTACACCTTTCTATAAACAATATAGATATCAACTTCAATCATTATCTTTAGATGCAGACTATGTAATTGACTTACACAGTTCAACAAATCAAAGTTTAGATTATCTTTATTGCTTTCATGGTAGGGAAGAAAGTGCTAAATCATTTCTCCTAGATTATGGAATTTTAATGGGAGATGGAGAATATGATGGAGATGCTTTTGATGAAGCATTTTTGAAACCTTGGTTAGCTTTAGAAAGGAATTTGAAAAATTTAGGAAAAGCAATTCAATTTGACATAGAATCATGGACATTAGAATTAGGTTCTGGAATGATAATGAATCCTGAATCAGTAGAAAAAGGTATTCAGGGAGTGAAAAATTATTTAGCTAATAAAGGGATATTAAAAGTAGCAGGATTTCCCTTAACTGAAACATTAAATAACCCAATAAATTTAATTCCTAGAAAAGATATGAAACGTTATTATGCTCCGGTAGGTGGCATGATACAAAATAGAGTTAGACCAGCTACAATTGTTAAACAAAATCAGTGTATTTATCAAATATTGAATTTCAACAAAAATCAAGAGTTACCAAAAGTAATAGACGTTTTGGCAGAAACAGATGGTTTAATTTTAGATAATTCAACCAATCATTCTGTCAATCAGGGAGATTATGTATTAGGTATTATATGGAAAAAACAGTAGGGGTTTAGTCTCTAAACCCCGATAAATATTGATGTAAAACTCCAAATAAACTATTGGATAAATTTGATAAATTTTTGGAAAAATCCGTAGGGGTTTGGTCTCCAAACCCTCCCCTCCAAACCCTTCCACCAAACCTCCCGAAAAACCAAAAAAAATTACCAAACCCCCGTCAAATTATTCGGGTGTAATACATCAATTTCCCATCGCAAAGGATTTTCAATAATATAATTACGCAAAACATTTAAAGACTCCTCATTTCTAACAATATGCTCATAATAATTACGTTGCAAAAACTTAACCCCAGGAGAATTTATTTGTAGATTAATTAACTTAGTAGTCTGATACTTAAAATAAGCAATAATCGAACCTAAAAAAGTATTTTTATCGTAAAATTGTCGCGACCTCTCCAAACCCTTTTCCCAATCCCCTTTCAAACCTTCCCCAAATTTTTGATACTCATTAATAACAATAATTCCATGAAAATGATTTGGCATGATCACAGCTCCATCAATTTCTATCCTAGGAAAATGTATTGGTAGATAATTCCAAATTTCCTCAACAATTTTTCCATATTGGTTAATCTGATTTGGAAAAAGATTGAGACGCAGGTTTTGGTCTGGGTTTGGAGACCAAACCCCTACGGTGGTAAAATCAAAATCCCCAATGTTTGGCGTTGTGCAACACCGTTTAAGTCAAGATAATTTGATTTAATCTCCCAAACAAATACCCATACTCCGAGCAGTTTTCACTAAAGTATCATTAGGATCTACTGCTCTGTACTTAGCGATCGCTTCTTCAATCGACACACTATCAACTTGTCGATTTTGCCAAGTTACCATTCGGTCATATTTTCCTTCAGCAATCAAGTCAACTGCTGCCACCCCAAAAGCTGAAGCAATTAAGCGATCGGTAGGAGAAGGAATACCACCCCGTTGAACATGACCTAACACCGTAACACGAGTTTCAGCACCACTACAAACAGAGATTTTATCTGCTAGATATTGCCCAATACCACCATATCGAGATTTACCGAATAAATCATCTTGTGTCACTAACTGCTTCATAAAACCGATATAAAACGTCAGAATGTGACATTTTACTGTTTACTTCCTGTTTCAACTGAGGCCGTCGGCGGTTACTCATCCACAGGCATTCACGGTCAAGCCGACCGCATTTCTTAAATTTATACTGGCGTTTAAATCTCTATCTATTGACAACCCACATTCTGGGCAATCATAAGTTCTCAGATGCAAGGGCATATCTTGGACATGACCACACCTACTGCAAGTTTTTGATGATGGAAAAAATCTATCAACTACCACTAGCTCAGAACCGTACCATTCGCACTTATATCCAAGCTGTCTTCTAAACTCATAAAATCCTTGGTCGGCTATAGATTTCGCCAGCTTATGATTGCGTAACATTCCGCTTACATTCAAATCTTCTATGACAACTATGCCGTGATTTTTGGCTAAGTATGTTGTCAGTTTATGAAGTGCGTCTTGACGGATGTTTGCAACTTTTCTATGTAATCTCCCTATCTTCTGTTGTGCTTTTTTCCAGTTAGCAGAGCCTACCTCTTTATGACGATTTAGGTATTGCAATTGAGACAACTTGGCTTCAAATTTCTGATACGATTTCACACTGTCAAATACTTTTCCATCACTTAATGTAGCTAAAGTTTTCACTCCTAAATCTACACCAACTACATCACCCACCCCTCTTGCTCCCCGGACAGGAGGGGATGAGAGTGGGTTGTGGAAATGAAATTCATAGCTACAGCTCAGATACCAGTCACCTGCTTGTCTACTAATGGTGATTTTTTTGGTTGTTGCCTCAATGGGTTCATAAGTTTTGACAATACCAATAAAAGGTAATTTGTGACTCCATCCGTTTAGTTCTATGGGTTTTCCACAATTATCTATTGTGAAAGAATCAGACCTACCTTTTTTCTTAAATTTTGGATATTTAGCCAATCCTTTAAAAAACCTCTTAAATGCTTCACCTAAGTCGATGAAAGCGTATTGATAAACTCTAGACGATAACTTTTTCATCCAGGGTATTAGTGGTTTTGTATGATTAGTAAAAACCTCTCTGAGTTTACGGACATTGGGTTTATAACCATTTTTATAGGCTGCATTCCACAAGCTTAAACCCCAATTATAACACCATCTGCTATAGCCTGCGTGTTGAGCCATCAGGGTTTTCTGCTTATTATTTAATTTAAGTTTCGTTCTAATGGATTTCATGTACGGGTGAGCGCTGCCTGTATAAAAGTATGCTTTTTAACGTATTATATCGTTATTCTTTGATTAAGTCAATACTCTTCTGTTTCAGTCCGCACTGCTTCTGCTACAAGAACCAAAGAGTAATTTTTGCCTAAATCCTGACGTTTGCGGATATAGTATAGTTAACATCATTATCAGCAGTTTTCATTTCAGTAGACCACAGTAGTGGCGATTTCGTTTCCTACGGAATGCTGCGCAAACCGAATGCTGTCGCAAACGGGTAATTAGGAGCATGACCTTAGGAAATTGCCCTTACTAGGTTTTGTTTGTGAAGATGTGATTCATCAACTTGAAAAGCGCTGTAATTCCCCAGGGAAGGAGTCAGGGTCAGGAGTCATAATTTTTAAGGTTTTGAGCTTCTATAGCGCTACGCATTAAGGCTCTTGACATTTCTAAATCCTAAAACCCTTTATTAGTCTACTATTCCCTATTCCCTCTCTTGGTGCGCGTTCCCTTGCGACTGTCGTCGTCGCGGGGTCGCACCGCTATTCCCTATTCCCTAGCGCGTAGCGCTATACTAACTATCATAAAAATTATCACATCTCATTCCTGATTGCTATATCTTATTTGAATTTGCTATAAGAAGCTATAACGAGTCTGGGAGAGCCTTAATAATTAATAATTAATTATATTTCTATCGTGCCCATTGTTGGAGAATATAATTATAAAAACTCTGCCTATCTACTTGTTCCATTGCCATGATTTTTCGCCCTCCAGCTTCTACTTTGATCCGACCTTGACTGACACCTTTTGTAATCACAACAGTTTCCCATTCTTTCAGTTGATAAAATTCTGGATGCCCTAAATAAGAAGTTGCTAAAACATCCCAAAAATAATAATCTTGAGAAATTGCCAGCGCATAACATTGTCCGGCAAAATCAGAAATAGGATACTTTCTTTGCCTACTTAATTTACGAGAAAATTCAGAAGTTAGAGGTACATTATTAGTAATATCCAACGAGCAAAGTATAATTGGAATTTGAGTTTGCCAGACTCTCTCAATGGCAAACGGGTCCCAATAAGCATTCCATTCAGCAGACATATCTTGACCAGGCTCCATATCTTTACTCACATTTCCAGGTACATTCAATGCACCACCCATCCAGACAATTTCTTCAATTTTTGACTCAATTTCTGGAGAAATATCTAAAGCTGTAGCGACAGTTGTTAAAGGACCAGTTACTATTAATGTTACAGGTTCCGGTGCTGATTTTAAAACTCGTACCATGAAATTTTGACCAGGTTCAGAAACTAAAATAGTATCAATATTTTCCTTCTCATTTAAAATTGGAAAATGGTCAACAGCAAAAGAATCTCTTCTAAATAAAACCGGAAAAGGATTAACACCACGTACCGTACTTTCTGCTACCGGAACATCAGAACATCCCATTAAATCTAAAATTTTTCTAGTCGCATTAATTGCAGGCTCAATATAACAATCAGCAGGTGTGACAATTACTCCTAAAGGTTGAACATTTTCCATGGTCATTAGTAAAACAGTGGAGAGAAAATCATCTACAGCACCGTCATGATCCATCAGTACAAATTTTTTGGACATAGATATTAAAATTTAGATTTCAATCGGAATTATATAGAATTTTAAGGAAGAGGGAAGAGTTCAAGAATTAATAATTAACAATTAAAAATTAACAATTAGGGTTTGCTGAAAAAGTCTTATGGGTGAGGGTAGGAGTCAGGAGACAGGAGACTCGATACTGGAGGAGTAAGGAATTTAGAGGAGGCAGAAGGAAGAATTTAATTCGTGATTTTTCGGCTCTTGTCAACTCAAAAT
>JBCDJM010000252.1:0-11677 GCA_038747755.1 Cyanobacteria bacterium P01_H01_bin.35 | reverse complement strand
CCTACATTCCGCACGACAAAATGTAGTATTCAAAAAGGAGTCAGGAGTCAGGAGTCAGGAGTCAGAATTTAGGAGAAAATCATAGTGGTAACTTAATGACTAAACAATCAAGTAAGTATTTATGCTTAATATTCTACTAAAAATTTGACTCCTGAGAAAGGTCAATGAGGATGATTGACATAGTATAAATACTTAGCAAGATACGGATTTTTATACTACTTTTAATGTTACAACTTGACGTGCGGAAGGTGGGATTGAAAATTATAGATTGAGAGTAGGGGAGTAGGCGAGTATGGAGAGATGGGGAGATGGGGTGTATTAGATATCTCCAACTCATCCCATCATCAAATCAATTATTACCGATTTTTTATCAATTACTTCTCCAGCAGGACCTATTTTCTGGAGATACGGTTAGGGCTTCTATACAAATTTTCCAAAGATTTTAATTGAGAGATGAAATTATTGATTTATTATAGGTTGCAGTTGTTCAATTAATTCTTTCGAGCGGATAACCCGTGCTTCTTCTTTAAGATGGTAGTGAGTATCGGCAAATAGGTTAGAGTCAGTCCACAAATTTAATGATTCTTTGTCATAAATTGTAGGAGCAATTTTGCTTAACTCTTCAGCAGTTTTCTCAACATTCTTCATAGTTTTTTCATCTCTCTTACCATAAATCAAAGGTAATGAGACGATCAAAGTTGCTTCTTTAGCCTCCAACTCCTCTCGAAATTGTTTGATTCGTGCAATTGAATGAGGAGTAGCGGGTTTCCTAACTGTCATCTGCCACCACTTACTTTTGCGCTCCCATGTTTTCGTTGGATCACCCCAGTCTGTAATCGGATCGGCATAATAGGCTGAAATATAGTCTGGATCTTGTGCCTTCTTTACTATATCTATAGTGGATTTTGTCAAGTTTCTGAGACTAGGCACACCTAAACCGAAAGTATCTTGGCCAAACTTTTTAGGTGGAATTCCTCCTAATCCTGGTTTTCCAATAGCGAACCCAAAGTAAGTAGAGCGATCGCCTATTCCATCCTCATCCAAGAGCATTAAGTATTCAGGAATTATCAACACAATATCTCCTGGACGAACTTGCTCCAAAATAGTCGGAAAGATTACATTTAGACCCAAATTACCATCCAAGCCAAAGTTAAATACAGGGATACCAAGTTCTTCCCCCATTAGCTCAGAATTGACAGTGTAGTGCGCTCCCGATCCACCAACAATTATCAGTCTTTTTGAAGCTTCCAACTCACCAGCTAGTGCAACCTTATTATAGTACATTCCGCGTAACCGACCAATTAGACCGTCATAATAAACGTTGTAAAAAAAACCAAGAGACCAAGCAAAACCAGCAATAACGAACCAAGGGATAATTTTTAGTAGGTTTTTCATAAAAATAAAGAATCAACCAATTTCTCAGATATATTGTAAGGGAAGAAATTTCCCTACTCAGTCATCTAGTATAGCTAAATATATTACCTTTCTGGTATCCCTACTATCAAAGGAAGTTGAGGATTTTTACCAATTCAATGTATAGCGCTACGCGAAACGGGAATAGGGAATAGCGGTGCGACCCCGCGACGACGACAGCTCGCTTGCGGAACGCGCACCAAGAGAGGGAATAGGGAATAGTAGACTAATAAAGGGTTTTAGGATTTAGAAATGTCAAACACCTTAATGCGTAGCGCTATATCAGTAGTTTTGATAAATGGACACAACTACTATGGTATAATGACTAAATATCATAGTTCATCATATAGGTTAGGTACTGAATAGTGTTAAAACAACCATTGTTAAAGACTAAGAATTTTCTCAGAAATGTGAAAAATTTCCAGAGGATACCTAATTGGTATTGGGTAGATAAAATTCCTGAGTTAAATATGAGTTTTAATGATGTAGAAGTTGAGCGTGGTTCGGATAAATTATTTCTCAAACCCCTGGAAATATATGTTGAAAAGGAAAAATATGATTTTCTGCTGAACAGAAAAGCATTAAATCAAGCAAAATTTCTCAAGAAAAAATTAAATGGCAAGTTTTCTATAGGGGCAAATAATGAATTAATTCTAGATATTGAGGGCATCAAAGTCAATATTCAAACACAGGAAGAGCTTTCTATTATTTGGGAAATTTTTTGGTTAGGAATTTATAATTTTATCTATGATAAACCTGCAGTTATGCTAGATATTGGTATGAATACAGGATTTGCTAGTCTATATTTTGCTAGGCAGGAAAATGTCAAATCAGTATGGAGTTACGAACCTTTTAAGGTTACTTATGAACAAGCATTGCATAACTTTGATTTAAACCCAGAAATTTCCCATAAAATAAAACCATTTAGTTATGGAATTGCTGCTGAAGAAAAAACATTAACGGTCGAATTTGATGATGAATTAAGGGGAAGTATTGGAGTTGAAGGAGTTACAGAAAGCCGCAGAAAAAATCTGGAAAATCAATCTTTACCGACAGAAGAAATTAGTTTAAAACCAATCGGTGAAGAGCTAAGTTCAATAATTTCTCAGCACCCAGATATGGATCTTATTGCTAAGATTGACTGTGAAGGTTCTGAATATGAAATCTTTGATTCTTTAGTGGCAAAAGGACAACTAAATCAAATAAAAGTAATTATGATGGAATGGCATTACAAAGGACCTGAAAAATTAGCTGATTATTTACGTCAAGCTGGTTTTGCAATATTTTCTCGTTTGCCTCGCAGTAGTAATATTGGGGCAATATACGCTGTTAGAGTCTAATTTGGCGTTGTAAAATATCTGTAGGGTAGCCAAGCATTTGCCTACCCTACTAGCGACTTCAGCTTTAAAATTTAGGTAAAAAAACCTAACGTTGTGAGATCCTCCCTATCCCCCCGCATGAAAGCTATCCCTATATAAATAACATCTTAAGTCTTTTCTAGCGATAAATCTTAAATTTGGAACAAGAATAAAGATCGGACTTCAAATGTTTTGGCGACTCATACCCCTACTAAAAACAACCGGAAAATTACAAATGGCAATAGATGAATGGTTAATAAACCAACATCTCCAAGGAAACATTCCACCAACTCTCCGCTTTTATACTTGGCAACCAGTCACCATTTCTCTCGGTTATCATCAAAAACGCTATCCCGAATACTGGCAAAACTTAACTTGGGAAGGCACATCTGTAGATATTGTACGCCGTCCTACTGGTGGGAGGGCAGTTTTACATCAGGGAGATTTAACTTATAGTCTAATAACTTCTGGTTTTCCTGGTAGTCGCATTGAGTCTTATCGAGCTATTTGTGAATTTTTAATAGTGGGGTGGCGATCGCTTGGTGTTGAGCTACGTTATGGAAGTGCAGGAAGAGGTTATATCCATAACCCAAACTGTTTTGGCACTTCTACAGGTGCAGATTTAATCTTACCCAATGGGACAAAATTAATCGGTAGTGCGCAACTGAGAAAAAAAGGAGCATTATTACAACATGGTTCTATGATTTTAGCACCTGATGTTGAGTTTTTTAGTCATGTTTTTAACTCTCAACCATCCTCTGGAGTTTCTAATATTTCTACATCTTTATCTTTTTTATCTGCAAATGATCGCGGAGAAAGTTTGATTAATCAGATTATTGAAGCGTTAATTAGAGCAGCTAGTGAATGTTTCCAAATTCAGTTAATTACTGAACCTTTATCAGATCGAGAATGGATAGAAATCTGTAATTTTGCCAATACTAATTTATGATTGTTTTTAAACTTTTTCTGAATTTATATTCAAAAATTTGAGAAAGAGTGAAATACAAACCTTTATTGTAACTGGACTCGTCCTCTGATAACAGAACGTAATAATCTATCAACACTGCAACGCTCCTCTTCACTTATAGAATCATCCAACACAGCAGCCATAAGGCCATAACGATCTGATTGAGTGAGAGAAGAATTGTCGGCAACAGAGGCCATAATTTCGTTAATTGCACCGGGGAGTAATTGAACTTGAAGCATGGGACTTACCTTGAACTCTATACTTTAATCATCTTCTGTTTTTTTCCTTATGGTGGTGACTTGTAGTTGAAGTCGAGGGTGATTTTTCCCTTTCAGGAGAGTGAGTTATTCAGGGATAACAAAGTGAAGCACATAAGCAATTTCTGTGATCGACATCACCCTCCTTAGACTTGATTAAATACTATATCCTTAGGGAATAGGAAATAAGGAATAGTAAACTGTCAAAGAGTTTTCCTACGGAATGCTGCGCAAACAGAATTTATAAATGTCAAACACCTTAAATGCGTAACGCTATACTTCTATTCAAAGTTAGCGATCGCCTAAATATTATAGGACTTATACAATTTATTTCTGAAGAAGTCAGCTCAATCGGGACAAACCATAAATATTTGATATAGGGCTACGCGCTAGGGAATAGGGAATAGGGAATAGGGAATAGGGTTTCAAGTCCGTTTCAAGAAGGGGTAATTATTAATTATTAATTGTTCATTGTTAATTGCTGAAGCATAGACCATATATGTAGAGTTTAAAAACTATAACTTTATAGTTTTTAACGCTATATGTAGTACCCATGCCTAAGTCTTGTACAAAATAATTATTGCTCTGTTGATTAAATATAAAAGCCTTTATCTGTAAAGACTCTAGCCTAATTTTGTGCTAAAAAGGTACAAGCTTTTTGCTCCTATTAGCTAAAAAAGTGAGGATTTTGAGGAAACAAGGACGAAAAAATTAAAGGACAATTGTTCGGACTACATCCTCGTGCAATTCCCATTTTTCCTGTAGAGACTGCCGTTTGTGTTTCATGTCCGTAGCAAAGCATTCTGTAAGAAATCGCCCCTACTCCTACCGTCACCCATAAGACTTTTTCAGCCAACCCTAATTATAAGTTGCATAAGAGAAAAGCTAACTTCCATATTCAATCAGATGAATAAACCTCCTAAAAAAGCTCTTTTATCTATAGAGGAAAAGCCACAGGATTAACGAAGTAATATTAAATACTCTGGCTTCAGAGTGTTATAAGAAAGCGGGTTTGTGGGAGGTAGATGTTATAGCAATCCTAAATTGGTTGTGGCAAAATTCCATACTGAAAAAGTTTTGGGAAATTGAATATTTGACCATCTGCAAAAAACTTAAATAGCCACTTAACTACTCTAAAAGAACTGCAAAGATGATAAAATTGTCGAATGAAATTTTTGGCTTGCAACCAAATATCTTCAACGGGGTTTTGTTCAGGCGCGTTTGGGGCAAATTTTGTACAATTTATCAACCATTCCTGTTCTGATAAATCTTGATTAACTATCATCAAATATTCTCGATCGGCTTGAGAATTATGGTAAGTTGCTCCATCCCAAAATATTGCCAATCTTTTACCCGGCCTTCGCTGTTGCAAATATTTGATAAATTCAATGGTATTTTCAGTATTTCCACTTTCAAATTCTTGCACAATAAATTCCTTTGTTTGATAGTCTAAGGCTCCATAATAAGTCTGTCTTTCTTTTTGGTTTTTGATATTGATTTCTATTCTTTCCCCTGTTGTTCCCCAAGCATAACCTAAGAGGTCACCCCATAGAAGATGACATTCGTCAATCATAAACACTGTGAGGTTTCCAGCTTCGATTTCCGGTTGCCATTTTGCCAACAATTCCTCTATTTCTTTTTTTTTTGCTGCCACTAATTCATCATTTTTGGCAGGATTTTTTTTTTGAGTTTTCTTCCAACTTATTCCGGCTTCTTTAAATAAGTTATAATAACTTTGATTAGACTCAAAAAGTACATTATATTCTTTCTGTAAATAGTTTTGTAAATCTGATAATCTCAGATAATCTTGTTTTCTCAACCACTCAATTATTTTCTCTTTTTCTTGAGCCTTTAAGTAACCTTGTGTTCCTTTATATTGCAGCCTTAAACTTTCTACGCAATGAAAAAGTGCTTGGTTTTTCCATTCACTAATAAAACTTTGAGAAACATGCATATAATTCTTTGACTTCATGGTAAGATTTTCCCGACAAAATCATTTTTACCGCCAAGGCTATGCATAATTTCTTTAGCTTCTTTTATTTGATTGATAAAATCATCTAATTCATCTATAATATTCATTTTTTGTACTTTGAGTGGAGATGTTATTATTACTATTATATCTATTACGACCTATTTAGGATTGCTATATAATTAAACAAGCTAAACCAGGAGATGTAGTGGTTATTCATTATTCTGGTCATGGTTCGCGAGTAGTAGATAAAGACAAAGATGAAACTGATGGTTTAAATAGCACATTTATTCCTATAGACCAAACAATAATAGAACAAGAAAACCAGAAATTAGTATCAGATATTATGGGGCGTACTCTATTTTTATTAATGTCCGCTATTAATACAGAAAATGTCACAGTAGTATTAGATAGTTGTCATTCTGGAGGGGGTAAACGAGGTAATTTAACAATGCGTTCTCTCACCAGAGCAGGGGACCCATATAAATATTATCCTAATAATCAAGAATTAGAATATCAACAAAAATTGCTTTCCCGCCTCAATATGTCAGAAGCAGAATTTCAACAAAAACGACAAGAAAGTATTGCTAAAGGAATTGTTATTGCTTCGGCAAAAAGAAATCAATTAGCAGCAGATGCACCTTTTGAAGGATTTTATGCAGGGGCGTTTACTTATTTAATGACTCAATATTTATGGCAAGAAACAGGTAATCAAAAAATTAGTAGTATGTTGGCTAATGTCTCCCGTACTACCACTAACTATTCTTTTACTGGTCAAATACCAGAATTTGAAGCTCAGAAAAATACAAATAACGAAAATAAACCTACTTATTTATTAAAAAAATTAACACCTCCTGCTGAAGCAGTTGTTAAAGAAGATGGAGTAAAGTTTTGGTTGGGTGGAGCTAACCCTGAGTCATTAGTAACTTTCGATAAAGATGCTGTATTTGCTTGGGTAGATAATACAGGTGCGGAAAAAGGAAAAGTACAATCAATATCTCGCGATGGTTTGTTGGGATATGGCAAAGTTATTGAAGGTAAAACTCCTCCTCCTGGTTCATTGTTGCAGGAAAGGGCGCGTTCTATTCCAGCAGATTTTACTTTGAAAATAGGATTAGATGATTCTCTGGGTAATACAACTACTAAAGCGCGGGGAGGTTTAGAGCCAATTTCTCGTATTCAACCTGTATCTTTACAACAGGGAGAAGTGCATTATATTTTGGGTAAAATGACAGATACTTTGGCAAAAGAAGCACAACAAAATAATTTGTCAGAAGTGCCGGAAGTAGGAAGTTTTGGTTGATATACTCCGGGTTTAGAATTAATTCCTGGTTCCTTTGCTAAAGCAGGGGAAACTGTTGAGGAAGCATTACAACGTTTGCGAGGGAAGTTGAAGTCTTTGTTAGCTGCAAGGTTGGTAAAGTTGACTTTGAATGCTGAGTCATCGCGGTTGAAAGTTTCAGCTAAGATGAAAACTCTTAATCAAGAATTTGTTGGTACTGCATTTACTGTCAGAGGAATAGGGAAAACTACAGGAGAGGAAGTTGCGACAACTACTCCCATAAAAGTTGAAGCAGGAGTACCATTGTTACCTTTGGGTACTCAGGTACAGTTAGAGTTGATAAATCAGGAAGACAGGAATTTATATGTGGCAGTGTTAGTTATTGATGCGGGTGGGGAAATGGGGATAGTATTTCCCAATACTTGGGTAGAAGGAGTTGATGCTGCTTTGTTAAAGCGAGGGGAAACAAAGTTATTGCCTCAACCGGGGGTAGATACGTTTAAGTTGACTGTGAGTAAACCTTTGGGAAATACTGAGGTGTTAGTTATTGCTAGTGTGGCACCGTTGCGAGAGTCTTTGAAGATGTTGCAGGCGATCGCTACTGCTAGAGGTGTGCGAGGTGGGCCGATGAGTTTAGGGGAAACAGATGTAGTTGATAGTTTGCTCTTAGATATTAATGCTGGTAGTCGTGGTTTAACTGCGGAGTTTGACCCCAGAGCGCGGGTGGTGGATACGACGAAAATTGGGGCGATGTCAATTACGTTTAAGGCGGTTTAATAGTAAAATGGCAGACTTATATTCTGGTTTAGATATAATTATCCATATAACATTGAGGAACTAATAACTATGGAATTAGCTACTGCATTTATTTCAACTACAGATTATTTAGAAGGGGAAAAAATTAGTCCTATTCGCCATGAATATCTTGGTGGTCAAATATTCGCTATGTCTGGTGGTAGTGAAGAACATAACCGCATTGCTTTAAATATTGCTAGTCTTTTACGCTTTCATCTACGAGGAAGCGGATGTAAAACTTTTATTGCAGATATGAAGGTCAAAATTGCTATGGCGGAAAATAGCTCGGATATATTTTATTATCCTGATGTAATGGTAACTTGTAATCCACAAGATACAGAAAAATATTACAAAAGTTTTCCTTGTTTAATTGTTGAGGTACTTTCCCCTTATACCCAAGATTTAGACAGACGAGAAAAACGGTTGAATTACCAAAGTTTAGCAAGTTTGCAAGAGTATGTATTGGTCGATCAAACAGAAATGAAAGTAGAAGTTTATCGTCCATCAAAAGTTGGTTATTGGTCTAGGGAAAGTTTAGGAAAAGAAGATTTTTTAAAGTTAAATTCAGTGGGGTTAACTTTAACAATGGCTGATATTTATGATGAGGTTTTATAGCTTTTGTAGGGACGTTGCATAACAAAAATGCGAACGTCCCTACCTTATCATTTATCGTTTCTAATTTAGGATAAAATTTGAATAATTGAACAAAAAAAAGAAAAGAGGAAATTATGATTGCTCAACCTGAAAATTATCAAAAAATGACCGCTGAAGAATACTTAGAATGGGAGGCAAAACAGGAACTTCGCCATGAATATGTGGATGGTGAAATTTTGGCCATGACAGGAGGAAGTCTTCCCCATAACGATATTGCCCTGAATTTTTATACAGCTCTGAGGCCGCATCTCCGTCAAAGAGGTTGTCGAGTTAATGTGTCTGATGCTAAGGTTAAGGATGTTAAAAATGATCGTTATTTTTATCCTGATTTAGTTATTAGTTGTAATGCTGATGATGTCAAATCTCGCGACTTTATCCAATATCCTAGTGTGATTATTGAAGTTCTTTCTCCAAGTACAAGGGGTTACGATCGCGACGAGAAGTTTAAATATTATCGTCAAATTGACAGTTTACAAGAATATATTTTAGTAGATTCAGAATCAATTTCTGTAGAGATTTTTCAACGTGGGGAAGGGAGGATGTGGCTTTATTCTGCATATACTGAGGGAGAAGATTTTACATTATCTAGTATTGAATTTAATTGTTCCCTTGATGTTTTATACGAAGGCGTTAGTTTTGAGACTGAACAAGAGCAGCAGTAGAATATGCTATTATGGCAAATATTTACTGGGTTTTGGGTAAATTTAGGTAAGGACTAACAAATGTAATTAGAAGATTATTTTGAGTTTCTGACACCGGAGGATATTCGAGTTAAAGGAACGCGGATCGGTATTGAGAATATTCTTTACGAATACGTTGTTAACAATAAGACGGCAGAAGAAATTGCCGAACTATTTCATACTGTTAGCTTAGAGCAAGTTTATGCCACAATTTTGTATTATTTGCGCGATCGCGAAACCATAGAACAATATTTAGATAATTGGTTGGACTATACGAATAAAGCTCAAGTTGAATTCGATCGCCATCCTCCACCTTTTGTGGCCAAGGTACTGAGGTGGAAGTTGGAACGTCTAATACCATTTCTCAAAAAGAATGCTATACTTGGCACTGCTATCACATATATGTAAAAAAAATTACTTAGTTTTGGCAATACTCCTGACGCAACGCTCCGCGAACGCCAAAACGATGTACAACATTATTACAAACTTGTTTCCCCAGTCAAAACAGGCTGATGAAAATTTTCAACTATACCTACTTTTATTAAAGCTTCAATGATAAACTGCTATCCTGTTAATGAAGCTACAAAATTATGGCTAATATTTAGTAGGATTTTGTCAACAAATTGTCTTAAGTCTGGTAAATTTTTAAATATTATCCAATGCAAGCTTTTGTTTTATAATATCTATCTATTGTCCGGCTAAAGCCCTACTACGAGCTTTAATTATAACTGAAATGACCTAACAGCGTGAGTATTATATCATATCAAAAATCCATAAAAATTTATCAATCTATTAGCGATCGCCTTGGTGCTGGAGTTTAGACCAGGGAAAAGGAGGGATAAAGATATCAGGACTTACCCAGGGGTACTATATATAGAGTGCAAAAACTATAGCGCTATAGTTTTTAACACTACATAAATGGTCTGTGCGTAAGTCCTAGATATGTTTGTCGAGAAAAATTAGTTAAAGTGATTATTGCGACGACGTAAACCACCAAAGACGAATAATCCGACCATGGCTATTAAACCCACAGTGGTAGATGGTTCGGGAACGGACTCCACACTGATGGTGATACTAGCAATCCCGTTGGGATAAAGATTTGTATCATTGAAATTGAGGTTACCAAAAGCCTCATCAAAATTAGCTGGTCTATTGAGGAAATTAGCATAAGGATCGGTAACATTGGCATTAACTCCATTTTCATCAGTCCCCTGATTTGGTCCGCCTTGTCCGGCAGGTAATCCTGGAAACAAACCGTTACCGGCAGAAGTAGAAAAATTATTGACTTCTGTTCCAGCATCATTAACGGTTCCAGGGAGTCCAATGTTAAAGGAAATTTGGCTTTGATTTCCTGTAAATAAATCCATTAAATCGAAAGCAAAGGGATTACCATTGGCAACATAATAATCATTAGAAGGAAGAACCATCGATACATAAGAGAACCATCGATTAGATTCATCGGGGGTTACGTCAAATGTACTCATAGCCATAGTTCCTGCGGTGATAGGAGCACCACCAATGGCACCATCAACACGGGTTCCCACTTGAGTTGAGTCGAACACTCCACTCATACCATCTTGAACATAGGTTTTATTGGCGAGAAAGTCCATGGAGATTGGCATAGTATTGCCATCCTCAGCAATTCTCTCTAACCCTTCCTCGGAGGGAAGTCCCCCGTTATAACTATCAAAGCTACCGTCATGAAATCCTACCCAAACAGGGGTCAAAGCCACACCACCATCGGGACCGAGATTTTGTACTTCTACTTTTAAGGTTAATGCTTGCGCAACAGATGCTGTAGTGATCACAGAACTAACGCTTACAAGTGTTAATAATGCTTTACTATTTTTGAATAAGTTGATCATGGCAGAATTAATTCACAATTTAATCAATTATCTGGTCATCAGTCTAATGAGACTATCTGAGAATTCTCTGAGAGATTTATAAATTTTTTCTCAGTTATATGCTGCTTATACTACAATTAAACTTTTAAGAACTTCACCCCTTTTAATAAATTCTTAATATGTTTCATATGTTTCATTAGCAAAAGCAACCCCAAATTTAAAATCTTTACTAAATCTTCATAAAACTCTAGTTTTTTATATTTTCTCTGTGATTACAACGAGTTTTACTCATCTTTAAAAAAATTGAGATGTATAGAAGCCATTTGGTATCTATTTAACAAGTTGCAAGTCCAACAGCCATCTGGGTTTTATGATTCTGGCAGTCATTTTTCATGATTTTTCGGTTTTCTGAACCCTTATATTTGTTAGGCTCTTTAAAACGGGTTTCCTGAAGCCTT
>JBCDJM010000251.1:0-11685 GCA_038747755.1 Cyanobacteria bacterium P01_H01_bin.35 | reverse complement strand
TCTTTATAATAATTAATAATTATTAATTATTAATTGTTGAATCTAGCTATAGCCCTGAATCCCATACCATTAAAATACATTTTGAGACATAGTTGTTTAACTTCAGGATGATATACTTTGGGGGTAGGAGATTCAACAAATAGATGTCCACAATCCTGATAACGATAAGATTGTTTTTGCAGTAATCTTAACCATTTTTCTAATGACGAGAAGATTAGCATAACCGACAGTGCATTTTTTCTTGAGTTTAACAACATTTTATATCACATTGTACAGCACTTTCCATTGTTATGAGGTACAACTCTCGCGGGCAAGATGCCCGCACTACAATACTTTCAGCATTTATCCTCTACATCATTTGTCCGAAATATGCTGTATATTCACCAATGCCATTATCCGCCACTTGAAAACAGAAAAAAGCCGCCCTAGAAGGGCGGAGGTTTAAACCCATTTTTTTGGTGAATATCTGAGATATCAAATTCAGATTCAGATATCCAAAGTCTTAGAATAGACCAAGAGTTAAGGATATATCAATTGGTAAAGTAGCACCAATACCTAACCACAAAGTAACTGCAGTACCAAATAAAAATACAGTAGTAGCTACGGGACGACGGAAAGGATTTTGGAACTTATTGACATTCTCAATGAAAGGAACCAACATTAATCCTAAAGGAATAGAAGCCATTGCCACAATACCCAACAACTTATTAGGTACAACACGCAAAATTTGGAAAACAGGCCAGAAATACCACTCAGGCAAAATTTCTAGAGGAGTAGCAAATGGATCTGCTGGTTCACCAACCATAGCAGGGTCTAGTACAGCTAAACCTACACATAAAGCCAATGTACCCATCATTACAACTGGGAATACATAGAGCAAATCATTAGGCCAAGCAGGTTCACCATAGTAGTTGTGACCCATACCTTTAGCTAACTTAGCTCTTAATTGAGGATCGCTCAGATCCGGTTTTTTCAAAGTGGACATATATAGTTCTTTTCTCCGTGATAGTTGACATTATCTCCTAGCTTAAGCACAGGAGTTTATACCATACCCTAAATTATTAGATAGGTTGAAGTTTCATTTAATGCTGCTAACTTCGGCAGTAGTCTAACGCTTATCCCCGCATTAATTTTTAGTCTCCGAAAGATATTCAGTGACTAAAATGTATTTACTTTAGCAAAAGTACTACTAGAGGGAGGAGGCTTCAGACCCATTTTTCAAGTGAAACCTACTATTTAATGAATGACAGCCTAACTTACAGGCGTTGCATATTTGTGGGATGAATTGTAGTTTTGGAGAAAGAGGAAGTAAAAGATGGGATTTACCTATTCCCAAAAGTTTCATCCCTTGATTCAGCAACGCCAACTTATAAAGGTCCTGAGATACCTTGCTTACGAATCATTAAGAAGTGCAATAACATAAAGACTGCAATAAACCAAGGTAATACAAAAGTATGAAGGCTGTAGAAACGAGTTAAAGTTGCTTGACCAACACTTGTACTACCACGCATCAGTTCTACAATGAATGGACCAACAAATGGAATCGCATCAGGTACACCAGACACAATTTTTACCGCCCAGTAACCAATTTGGTCCCAAGGTAAGGAATAACCTGTAACCCCGAAGCTAACAGTAATTACAGCCATAACTACTCCTGTTACCCAGGTTAATTCGCGAGGCTTTTTGAAACCACCTGTCAGGTAAACTCGGAAAACATGAAGAATCATCATCAGCACCATCATACTGGCAGACCAACGGTGAATGGAACGAATTAACCAACCAAAGTTAACTTCAGTCATAATGTATTGGACTGATGCTAATGCTTCTGTTACTGTTGGCTTGTAGTAGAAAGTCATGGCAAATCCAGTAGCAAACTGGATCAAGAAGCACATTAAAGTAATTCCACCCAAGCAGTAGAAAATATTTACATGAGGTGGAACATATTTGCTAGTAATGTCGTCTGAGATAGCTTGAATTTCTAAGCGTTCGTCAAACCACTTATAAGCGGGTGAATCAGTTACCTGTTTTGAAAACATGAAGCCAAAAATCCTAGATGAATATAGGTGTTTATTAATGAATTAAGTTTCTGGGTAGTTAGGAAAATATACTTACATCAACCCTTGAATCAGCAATAGTAAGTATCATACCAACTGACTAACGAATCAAGAAGCAAGTCTAATATTTAACAAAACAAAATAAATATTTATCCTTGCTTACCCTCTATTAAAAAAATTTAACATAATTTGTAGATATATTTCAGATAAGGTAGAAATTTTTGTAAAATTTGATATTTGAAAGAATTTTCGTTTATGCTAAAAAGTTTATCAAACGACTTAACTATATTGGCCACCTGTCCATAATTGATAATTTGACACTTTTGTTTATTGTTTATGAAAAAAAGATTTTTCCAAATTGGATTCCTATTAATATTGCCAATTCTTCTGACTTGGGGAGTTTGGGTATCCTCTGCAACAGCATTAACCGAAGAACAGAGCTTATTGGGGGAAGCTTGGCGTATAGTCAATTTGGCTTATGTTGATGATTCTTTCAATCATCAGAACTGGTGGTTTAAGCGTCAAAATTTAATGAAGAAACCCCTAAAAACTAGAGAAGAAACTTATAGCACCATCCAAGAAATGTTGGCCAGTCTAGAAGACCCATTCACGCGACTTCTCAAACCACAACAATACCGGAATTTACAGGTTGATACTTCTGGAGAATTAACAGGAGTAGGTTTACAAATTGCCCTAGACTCTCAAACAGGAGAACTAATGGTCATCTCTCCCCTGGAGGGTTCTCCTGCTGAAAATGCTGGTATCCAAGCAGGCGATCACGTCGTAAAAATTGATGGCCATCCCACCACAGAATTTTCATTAGATGAAGCTGCAAATAGAATGCGGGGTGCTGTTGGTTCTTCTGTGGTACTAACAATTTTGAAACAAAGTAGAGACCAAACCCAAGACATAACAATAATTCGAGAGCAAATAGAGATTAACCCAGTCTATGCTAAATTAAAGTATAATTCTGAAACAGGACCGATTGGTTATATTCGCCTCAGTCAATTTAATGCTAATGCTACTACAGAAGTAAGCGAGGCTATCAAAAGTTTTGAGGAACAGGAAGCTATTGGTTATGTACTTGATTTACGCAATAATCCAGGCGGACTATTACAAGCTGGAGTAGAAATTGCCCGTCTGTGGTTAGACGAAGGTACAATTGTTTATACAGTTAATAGACAAAGAGTTCTTGGTAGTTTTTCTGCTGAAGGTCTTGCAATAACAGATGCCCCATTAGTTGTCTTAACTAATCAGGGAACTGCAAGTGCTAGTGAAATTCTAGCTGGGGCACTTCAGGATAATGGCCGTGCTTTATTGGTAGGTGAAAAAACTTTTGGTAAAGGGTTAATTCAATCTTTGTTTGATTTATCTGATGGATCGGGATTAGCAGTTACTGTTGCCAAGTATGAAACACCAAACCATAAAGATATTAATAAACTCGGAATTATGCCTGATGTCGTGATTAAACAAGACCCTATTTTACCTAACCAAATTACGACAGAAACTGACAAACAATATCAAAGAGCAGTAGAGCTTATAACATCTCAAGTTATATTAGCAAATGCAGCTTAATTGACTGAGGGATTAAATTTATTTTAGGTTAGGGGTCCTGGTAAATTTTAACAAAGTCAGAAGTTGTTTTTGTAACTAGGGATTAGAACAACCCTCCAAAAACATTTCGTCTTAAAAGGCGGGGTTGCGCGACCCAATTATATCATGTCCGGTAGCATCAGTATTGCAGGTGAGAAGGTAAGAAACAAGGAATAAGAAACAAGGAATAAGAAAAGGAAAACTTTACATAAGGTGGCGTTGTATATTTGCGGGATGAATTAGTTGGGGAGTGTCGGGGCGTTGCATATTTGCCCATTGGAATTATAGTTTTAGAGCATAGTTTGTAAAAGATAGGATTTACCTTTTCTGCAAAGATTCATCCCTTAGTTAAGCAACGCCCATAAGGTAAATATTTCCTCAACTTTTACACGTTGCGATACCAGGGGATATGATATTATTTTGATAAATGATTTTACTAACTGTATATTACTAATTCTATATTCGTTCTATTGTCCGTCTAGCATTAGTATCCAGAAATAACATTTTAATTATTGATAAAAAACTTGAATTACCAAAGAAGAGATTAATTATTAATATTAGGATTTGTAGTTCAACTCAAAAGTAATCAACTATGAAAATATGGGCAACAAGTCTCTCAAATATTTTAAATAACTGCTAGATAAATTTGTAATTTAACTAATCCTAATTTGAAAAAAGTTGTAGTAGTTTTGTAAGCATTCAGCAGTCAGCTAACAGATATGAGCTTTTGAGATACATCTAATAATTTCCTGCCACAAATTATATGAGTTAACAACTCAGATTTATGGTTAAAAATTTAGTATAAGCTAAAAAAACGCTGACTTCATTCATTAAAAAGCTAGGAGCTGACTGCTGAATAATTATCTAGTTTGTCATAAGAAACCGAACATTTTTCTTGAAGTAATCCACGTTTTGCAAAGCAAAAATTTTATCTGAACCAGAGATTACTGAAAATAAAACATAGACTGTTTGATACAATAAAGTTAAATCCCGATATTCGAGAAAAATTTGGATTCTACAAATTGGCAAAGACTAAATCAGTATAGCTAATATCTCTTATACAGCAAACTGTATAAACAGAGAATATGAATAAAATTTTCATAATTTTTATCTATTCGATCTACAGGAAACTTTAGCCTAATCAACTATCTATTTCCATCTTAGGATTAAGACTTAAATAAGACTGGAAATTATAAATTTTGATATTTAGCTATTTAATGCTATTAAGCGAATATCAAGCTTTTGTAAATTTTCCAGTATTATATTATGTCTCCACCCCAAGATAATTATAGAAAGGAATTAGATTCTGAATTAGGTTTAACACTATTCCTTTCTAGCCAAATTATAGGTATTTGATTAGATTCTACTTGGTTACTTTGTTCTTGCATAATAGTTTGAGCTTGACTAGGATCAAAATAGCGACTAAAATTTTCCTTCTCATTATTCAGTCTCTCTGTTGTAGCTTCAATTTCAGATTCAATAACTTGTAGTTTTTCTTGAATAGATTGGTAATGAGGTAACAATTTTAACAAAGCTGAAGTTACACAAGCAGAGATGAGGATATTAGTCAATAATTTAGTTGTAATTTCAATTGTTATTCCTAAATAAGTAAACTTTTTTTGTTTAGAGAAGATTCTAGGTTTTACTTGAGTTGGGGAATTTTGAGGAACTGGGGAAAATGCAACAGGTGTACTAGCTTGCATAATTTTTTGTCACGATAGCTTAATCAATTAGAATATTTCTATTTTGTATATTAATCTATCTACGGATCAATAAATGATGAATTACTGACAAAATTAATTTTTAGTCCCAATAAAATTTTCCTTAATCATTAAAATATATCAAAATAGATTTAATGTAGAGTTGAGATTGAACATAGTTATGGTTTATAACTAATAAAAAAATGTAGATCAATCATTAGTTACTATTTGCTCTTATTGTTTAATTACCTAAGAGGGTATCTGTAAATAAAATATTAAATCCTTGTCTAGGGTTGGTTTTGCTGACGCAACATGAAAAGGCACAGATTAATAGTTAAGCTTAATAGTTGGGTGTGATTTGCCGTAACCCACCAATAATAAACCTTACAGCAGTTCTTAAGATTTATTTGATAGACACCCTCTAAATTTTTACATTAAGATATGTAGCAATCCTAATTTGATGCGTGTCAAAAATATTACTGTATTTTAGGGAACAGCTCCAGAAGGCAACAGGCAACAGATTGGAGTTTTAGTTTTTTTCATTCACTTTTTGATGTATCAAAATCTATTTAGGGCTTGCTATATTTTTTAAATCAGTATTCCATCAAAAAACTGCCCCAACAGTTTTTTCTGAGTAACTGTTAGGACAGATTTAGATGTTAGGTCTTAATAATTGATAAGATTTTATTTGTACAGCTCAGTTGAGAGACGGAATGCTAATATTCCTGGGATTAGAGCAATTACTAAAGCAACCAATACTTGGGTATCAGATAAAGGCATAATTCAAAACTCCTAATGTTTGTATTTGACTTTGCAGTTAATTTTCTATATTTTACTTTGACATCTTCCCGACATTGCCCTTGATGGACAACACAGGAGTCCTAACCATCACTGATTAGGGCTTTCTGCTTCATAGCACCCGCCCTCCAAGATTTCTCCCTTCAGGACTTATGGTCTTTCTACAGACCGATACTGCTAGCCCAGCAGCCTAAATGATTTAAACAAAAAACTTTTTGCTGTATGTGTTGAGTTCAAGTATGGAGTGTTTCCAGTGACTATTCCTCTTCCCCGATCTGCCGATCTTTCTGCGGTGTTAGCCAAAATTGGTAATCTTTGTAGGTTAACCTGTCTGTTCGTATACGTCCGGGCGGGTCATTAACCAGACTAATTATACCAGAATAAGGTTTAGTTAAGGATTTTTTTTCTAGTTCTCAATCAGAGAGCTAACTCATAGACATTTGATAAAAGAAAAATTTTCTCTATTTATTCAACAATCCAGGGAGTTAAAGTAGGTTGCCATGATACTAACTCTTCCTCTTCAAACCAAAGACTAATTTCATTCTGAGCAGTCTCAATCGCATCAGAACCATGTATTAGATTACGGCCAACACTAATTCCATAATCACCACGAATAGTACCAGGTTCAGCACTCAAAGGATTTGTTGCCCCAATAATTTTTCTCGCAGATGCCACAACCCCTTCACCTTCCCAGACCATTGCTACTACTGGGCCAGATGTAATAAATTGTATTAAGCCTGGGAAAAATGGTCTTTCTTTGTGAACATCATAGTGTTTTTCAGCCAGTTCCTTACTTACACTCATAGTTTTTAGACCCACTAGGGTAAAACCTTTTGTTTCAAAGCGACTGATAATTTGGCCTACAAGTCCTCTTTGGACACCATCGGGTTTAATCGCTATAAAAGTGCGTTCCAAACTAATACTCCTCAAAAATTTGCTCAATAATAGTAAGATTTTACAATATAGATTGATACTCCCCGCTCTAAACAGACGGGGATTCTTAAGTAATCCAAAAGAGAGTAAATTCTGCTGAAACTATAACGTTATAGTTTTTGACCTGATACTCTTACTAACGCTGATTAAGTAAAAATTGTCTGACATTATTAGTATATGAAAAAGTTGCCTCAAGAGTAACACTCGATCAGACAAAGTAAATTCTGCTGAAACTATAACGTTATAGTTTTTGACCTGATACTCTTACTAACGCTGATTAAGTAAAAATTGTCTGACATTATTAGTATATGAAAAAGTTGGCTCAAGAGTAATATTCGATCAGACAAAGTAAATTCTGCTGAAACTATAACGTTATAGTTTTGACCTGATACTCTTACTAATACTGATTAAGTGAAAATTGTCTGATATTATTAGTATATGAAAAAATTGGCTCAAGAGTAACACTCGATCAGACAAAGTAAATTCTGCTGAAACTATAACGCTCTAGTTTTTTGTATAACGCTTATACTCATACTGATTAAGTGAAAATTATCTCAAGTTTAGTCAATCAGAATTAAAACATAAAATGGATTTACACTCAACTATAAATCAAAAGTCTTCTGAGACTTCAAATCATACATCATTAACTAATATCCCTCAAACAGATACAACAGAAAATAATCATATTAAATCTGAACAAAAAAAATCATGGACTATTGAAAATAGTGAAAAACTATATAGAATACTTGGTTGGGGTAATTCTTATTTCTCAATTAATTCTGCTGGTCATATTACAGTTTCCCCTAAAGGTGATTTAGGAGTTTCTTTAGACTTATATGAACTTGTTGAATCTATTAAACAAAGAAATATAGGGCTACCATTAATTATTAGATTTTCAGATATTCTTGAAGATAGAATTGACCGGTTGAATGCTTGTTTTTCTAAAGCGATCGCTCGTTATAAATATAAAAATATTTATCGAGGTGTATTTCCAGTAAAGTGTAATCAAAATAGTCATTTAGTAGAGGAAGTAGTTAAATTTGGCAAACCTCATAAATTTGGTTTAGAAGCTGGTTCAAAACCAGAATTATTAATTGCTATTGCTACCTTGAATACGACTGACGCACTAATAATTTGTAATGGTTATAAAGACCGAGAATATATTGAGACAGCAATGCTAGCTCAAAGATTAGGAAAAACACCAATAATTGTAATTGAACAGGTAGAAGAAGTACAGTTAGTCATAGAAGCTAGTCGAAAATTAAATATTAAACCTGTAGTTGGAGTTAGGGTAAAATTAAGCACTAAAGGTATCGGTCGTTGGGCAGGAACTACAGGAGATCGTGCTAAATTTGGTCTGAATATTCCGGAAATAATTCAAGTTGTTAATCAGTTAAAAAGTGCGGGTATTTTAGATTCTTTACAGCTCTTACATTTTCATGTTGGCTCGCAAATTTCTTCAATTAGTGTGATTAAAGATGCTATTAGAGAAGCAAGTCAAATTTATGTGGAATTAGCTCAACTAGGAGCGAATATGAAATACTTGGATGTCGGGGGTGGTTTAGCTGTTGATTATGATGGTTCTAAAACAAATTTTTATGCTTCTAAAAACTATGATATGCAGAACTACGCTAATGATATTGTGGCAGAAGTAAAAGAAGCTTGTGAAGAGAAAAAGATATTACCACCAATATTAGTTAGTGAAAGTGGTAGAGCAGTGGCATCCCATCAATCAGTTCTAGTTTTTGATGTATTGGGAGTTAGTCAAGTTCCGAAAGAAGAACCAGTAGTTATTGGCAAAGACGAGCATTTAATTTTGCAAAATCTCTACGAAACTTATCAATCTATTACCAAAAATAATTACCAGGAAGCATATCATGACGCAATTCAATTCAAAGAAGAATCTATTAGTCTATTTAATTTTGGATATCTTAGTATTAGCGAACGAGCAAAAGTAGAGCAACTATATTGGGGATGTTTTCGGAAAATTCAAGAAATACTAAAAGACTCTGAATATGTGCCAGATGATTTAGAAGAACTGGAAAAAATCATGGCATCTATTTACTACATTAATCTTTCTGTTTTTCAATCTGCTCCTGATAGTTGGGCGATTAATCAATTATTTCCAATTATGCCTATTCATCGGTTAGATGAAGAACCTACTGAAAGTGCTATATTAGCTGACCTTACCTGCGATAGTGATGGAAAAATCGACCAATTTATTGATTTACGAGATGTCAAATCATTATTAGAATTACATCCTCTTAAAGTTACTAATAAATCTTCCCAATATTCCCCTATTCAAAAATCAGAAAATTCTGCTACAGAAATTCCTTCTGTTTTTGAACCTTACTATCTAGCAATGTTTCTTGGAGGTGCTTACCAAGAAATAATGGGTAATCTCCATAACTTGTTTGGTGATGTTAATGTTGTACATATTAAATTAACCCCTTCAGGGTACAAAATTGAACACGTTGTTAAAGGTGACACAATGACAGAAGTCTTGAATTATGTTCAGTATAATTCTGATGGTTTAGTTGAAAGTATTCGTTGTCAAACTGAGCAAGCTTTACAAGAAAAAAAAATTACTATTAAAGAGTCACAAATGCTGCTACAAAATTATGAGAGTAGTCTCAGCAGTTACACTTATTTAAGTAATGAAAGATAAGCATTTCTTGCGGAATGCCGCAGATTCATGTCGCGCAGCGAAACAGCTATTAGCAGTCAGCTCTCATACCATTTTTCAAAAAGAATGCTATGTCTGATTGGGGTAGGTAAGTGTGGGAACCCACCCCTAACCACTCCCAAGAGGAAAGTGTGGGAGGTTTGAGGATAGGAAGGGATATTGGATAACAAAAATGCGTTTTCCGTTCCGGAATGCTCCGTAAATATGTCGCGCTCGCTATAAGTTTAATGTCGGCTCTTAGGCGAAAACGTCCGTACGAAAAATATATACTAACTGACCAAATAATTGTCAAAAACAGACTTTGAATATTGGTAACTATTGATGTGTTGAAGTATAGCTGCAGTATAGTATTAATTTTAGTAATTGGTATCAGCTTTTTAATGAATGAAGCAATGGTTATTTGTCAAACTGAGCAAGCTTTACAAGAAGAAAAAATTACTATTAAAGAGTCACGAATGTTGCTACAAAATTATGAGAGAAGTCTGAGCAGTTACACTTATTTAAGTAATGAAAGGTAAGCATTTCCTGTGGGATGCTGCACATTCATGTTGTGCAGGAAAATAGCTATTAGCTTTTTAATAAATAAAGCAAGCGTTCTTTAACTTCTACTACATTTTTAGCCAGAGTATTAAAGTACAAGAATGACGAACTTGAGTTGTGAAATCATAATACTAAATCCATTTTAGCTAGACCACAAATAAGTCAATTAAAATCTATATAAATCAAGCTTTTCTGAACTAAGATATAGCAATCCTATTTTATTCATGACAAAAATCTTACTGATTTTTAAGGAATAGGGAACAGGGAACAGGGAAGAGGTGGGAGTTTCAACTTTTTTATCTACTTTTTGATTTGTCAGGACCTATTTAGGATTGCTATATGTACTCTGTAATAATCAGATTTGGTGTTACTTCTAACTTGGGCGTAGCGCTATAGCGGAGTTGTTCATCATCATAAGGCCATTTTGCTACGCACATATCTGCGTAGCATTCCGTACGAAAACGCCGATAGATTCGTAGCACGAACTAAATTTGAGAGGAGCGAGAATGTCCTAATAGTAATAGTGACTGCTATTTTTGAGTTTTATAAGCAAAACAAATGTTTTTCAATAGATAAATTTAAAATTATAATGTTAATCAAATTATGAATAATTGTAAAGATAGGGGTTTATTGACACTATTCTCAATTATTTTACGAGTTTACTTAATTTGGAGCTTATGATACGATTTTTATAGTCACAGGCTTGGTGTAATTAATTTATTCAAAAACCCTTGTCAACTATATTTAATCCGTAGAATATTAAGTAGTTTTAAATTTAATCTCTGGATAGAAAAAACAAATTTTCCAAAGACAACTTAACAATAGAAACCCCAAAATTTTACAAAAACGTATATTTGTGTATATATGATTTTGGTTAATAAAATTCCAAGAATATAGATTTAGATTGGCTCGGCTTATATTTTTTCGGTATTATTATTACTACTCCTGGTATTGCAGAATATAGAAGTAAAAGCAAAGATTAGGAAATTTTTCAATAGGAAAACTGACTCAGAGATTGGTTTTGACTTTTGGAGGAGTGGCTTTGAACTTACCGAAAAATTAAAGAATAAAGACTCTCTATTCATAGAGAAAAAGTGTTCGTTTTTGCTGGCGCATAACTCCGTTAACGGCTAAGAGCCGAGATTAAACGCTGCGCGACATGTTTGCAGAGCATTCAGTCAGGAAAGATTAGGAAATTTCTCAATAGGAAAACTGACTCAGAGATTGGTTTTGACTTTTGGAGGAGTGGCTTTGAACTTACCGAAAAATTAAAGAATAAAGCCTCTCTATTCATAGAGAAAAAGTGTTCGTTTTTGCTGGCGCATAACTCCGTTAACGGCTAAGAGCCGAGATTAAACGCTGCGCGACATGTTTGCAGAGC
>JBCDJM010000250.1:0-11715 GCA_038747755.1 Cyanobacteria bacterium P01_H01_bin.35 | reverse complement strand
TTAAATTTGTAAAGTTTTTATTAAATTTGTATTAAGTTTATAAAATTTTGTATTAAATCTTTAAGAATATAAATCACAGCTTTTGCTTGGCTTTGCGCCCCATCGGTATACACATTGGAGTCCCACTTACAGGGTCTTGAATAATTTGAGACTCCAGGCCAAATACTAAGCGAACCATTCCCACGGTCATCACTTGCTCTGGATGACCCTGAGTCACAATTTGGCCATCCCGTAGGACAATCAAATTATCTCCATATCTACAAGCTTGATTCAGATCGTGCAAAACCATAACTATTGTTCGCCCCTGAGAATGATTCAAATCATAGAGCAAATCCAGAAGTTCAATCTGGTGAGCTAAGTCCAAAAAAGTAGTTGGTTCGTCCAACAATAAAATTTCTGTATCCTGAGCTAAGGCCATAGCAATCCAAGCTCGTTGCCTTTGGCCTCCAGACAGAGAATCCAGCGATCGCCCTGCCAACTCCAAAAGTCCCGTAGTTATCAAAGCTTGTTGAGTAATTTTTTCATCATCAATTGACCATTGTTGCAACCAATTTTGATAAGGATACCTACCCTGAGCTACCAAATCTTCCACTGTCAAACCTTCTGGAGCAGTAGGATTTTGAGGTAAAATAGCCAATTTTTTAGCTACTTCCTTTGTTGGTAACTTAAATATAGAATTACTATCCAAATAAACATTACCGCTAATAGGTTTAAGCAATCTTGCCAAACTTTTGAGTAAAGTTGATTTACCACAACCATTAGGACCGACTATCACAGTAATCTTACCTCTAGGAATTGCCAAATCTAAATTCAGCACAATAGGTTGTCCATTGTTATAAGCAACAGTCAGCTTTCGAGTAGTTAAAACACTTTTTGGATTTTCTGAGTCAATCATTTTTGGCTCCGATACAGTAAATAAAGGAAATAAGGTGCGCCAATAATGGCAGTAATTATGCCACAAGGAATTTCCCTTGGAGCAAATAACACTCTGCCAATTAAGTCTGATAAAACTACAATAAATGCACCAATGATGGCAGAAGTTGGAATTAGACCTTCATGGGATTGACCTACCAATTGCCTTCCTAAGTGTGGTGCAATAAACCCAACAAATGCTATTGCTCCTGCGGTTGCTACACAAGCAGCAGCTAAAGCAACACTTGTTAACCATAACAAACTGCGTCGCCAGTCAAGGGAAATACCTAAACCTACAGCTACTTCCTCTCCCAAAAAAAGGGCGTTGAGGTCTTTTGCCAAGAAAATTGCCAACGGTAAAAAGATGAATAACCATGGCAGTAATGGCCAAATGTCTTCCCAACTGCGACCACTCACACTACCTGTAATCCAAATTAAAGCTTGAGAAACACTATTTAATTCGCCGAATGTCACCATTAGAGTAGTTAAAGCCCCGGCGATAGTATTTAAACCAATGCCAATCAAAACTAAGTAGATAGTTGAGTTTCTTTTTTCCCAAGCAAGTAGGTAAATGAGAATCGAAATAGCGATCGCTCCACCAAAAGCAGAAATAGGTAAAGCAAATAGAGGAGCATTTGGCACAAGTACAATTACCACAACAGCAGCTAAACTTGCTCCAGCATTGACGCCAATAATGCCTGGAGTTGCTAAAGGATTACGGATTAAGCTTTGTATAATTGCCCCTGATACTGCCAATCCCATTCCTACACCTGCACCTATCAATACTCGTGGTAGACGTAGAGTATTGACAATAAATACATAATCTGTATTGCCTGTTTCTAGACCAATTATTGTTTTGAAGACATCTATTAGTGGTATCGGATACGCACCGAAATTCACATTTAAGATCATAGTTACCAGGGTTAATACTACCAATACCAACAAAACAATTGGTACTCGCCGCTCCACGCGCCATGAGATGGGAAATTTTTGAGGGCGGATAACTAACCAGCGTTCTTTCATCTCTTAATCTTTGATAAAGCTAAATATATAAAAAAAGGACCTCCGATTAAAGATGTCATTATTCCCACAGGAATTTCAATAGGTTTTAGCAATAAACGGGCAGTAATATCAGCTAAAAGTAACAAAATACTACCAAAAATTGCAGCGTAAGGGATAATCCAACGATAATCAATGCCAACTAAAAGGCGGGCAATGTGAGGAACTACTAATCCAATAAAACCAATAGCACCTGCAATTGATACGGAGCATCCTGCTAAGATCACCACACATATAGTTGCACCAACTTTCACCCAAGCAGTTTGTACTCCTAAACCTATTGCTATATCTTCTCCTAATGTCAAAAGAGTAATTTGTCGTGCTAGGAGAAAAGCTATGGTTAATCCTACCAAAAGATAGGGAAGCACTTGCCAAAATACATTGAAGTCTTTTCCAGCAACTGAGCCACCTAGCCAAAATCGAATTTCCCCCAACCTATTTCGATCGAGAATTAGTATTGCTGTAGTTAAAGAGCTAAGAAGAGCAGTTATAGCTGCACCCGCAATAGTTAGTTTTACAGGTTGAAGGCCACCTTTACCAAGAGACCCCAACCAATAAACGGTTACTGCTGTTACTATTGCTCCGAAAAAGCCAAAAGTAGGATAAATATTTGCTGAGTCGGAACCAAAAATCAATCCTCCGGATACTACAGCTAAAGCTGCTCCTGCATTTATTCCTAAAATTCCTGGACTAGCTAGAGGATTTTTAGTTAATCCTTGCATTATACTACCTGCCACAGCAAGGGAAGCTCCTACGAACATTGCGATTAAGCTGCGAGGCAGTCTCAGAGTGCGGATAATTAGTTGATTTGTGGAACCATCAAATGCTGTAAATGTTTTATAGACAGTTTCGAGAGGAATTTGTGCATCCCCTGTAGTTATACTAATAACCAAGCAAACTATTAATACTAATATGCTTACCAGTAAACCTGTGGTTAGTAAACGCTGAGACCGTGAGTTTTGTGTAGGTAATTGACTGACACGAGAATTTTTTTCCATTTACTTGATTATTTTTCCAGACCCCAAGTTGCTTTTTTATTTCCTCATAAATCTAAATCAAAAAATACATTATTGAGAATAATTATCTATTATAATAATAAGTGTACTATAGCAATCCTAAATTGGTTGTAACAAGTTTTATAATAGTTAAAAAAAGTTGAAAAGCTTTAAAATTATGACTGCTGACTCCTGACTCCTGACTGCTGACTCCTCCCAAAATACCAGAACCGATCAGAGGATTGCTATATAAGTATTTAACTTTAAAAGTTTCTTAATAGCCAATTTCAGCTATATTCACTGCATTGACTGTCTATTCAATTAGTTAATTATTTTATCAATAACTTTTTATCATTAATTAATCCAGAAATAATTATACATTATAATGTCACTTAACCCAAATTTTGATTCCGATTTATCTCCATCTAGACCACAGCTATTTTTAAAATGGCTGCCTTGGCTATTACTAATATTATCATTGGGAATAACATGGGTCGTCTGGCAAAGATCGGATAGACTTTTTGTTAGTTCAACAGAGTCATCGACAGACTATGGAGAAAGGGAAGTAGAAAAAATAGAGCAACAAAAGTCGATATTTATACTGGCGAATGGTTTAACTATTAGTTGTCTTCTGTTTGGTTTAACTTGGTCTATAACTACTACTGAATATCGAGCTACAGCAATAGCTAGAGGAATGACCCAAGTCTTATCTGATAAAGAACAGAAATTACGAACTATTATTACAAATGCTCCTGTTCTTTTGTTTACCCTTGATTGTAATGGTATATTTACCTTATTTGAACGTAAAGATGTCAAAATAACAAGTCAACAATTAGATGAAATATTAGGACTATCTATTTATGATGTCTACCAAGACCAACCTCAACTTTTAGAAGCTAATAATCGTGCTTTAAGAGGAGAAAATGCTGAGGCAATTGCTCAGTTTGGGGATTCAACTTATAATACTAGATGGTCTCCTTTAAAAGCAGAAAATGACGTAATATTTGGTGTTATTGGTGTTGCTACTGATATTACAGAACGCCAGAAATTGATAACTGCTCTGCAAAAATCGGAAAGTGAATCAAGAGAAAAAGCAGAAAAACTACAACAAACTTTAAATGAACTGACTGAGACACAAACTCAATTATTTCAGGCAGAAAAATTATCGAGTTTAGGTCAGTTAGTAGCTGGCATTGCCCATGAAATTAATAATCCGATTAATTTTCTTCAGGGTAATATATATCCGGCAAATAGTTATATTCAAGACTTACTAGAGTTAGTTAATCTATATCAACAAAAATTTCCAATGCCAGGAACAGAAATATCACAAACAATAGAGGAGATAGAATTAGAATTTATTACTGAAGACTTACCTAAAGTATTAAATTCAATGAACATAGCAACTGAGCGTATCTGCGAATTAGTTAAGTCTTTGAAAAACTTTTCTCGCCTTGATGAAGCTGAGATGAAACCAGTAGACATTCATTCTGGTATTGACAGCACTTTATTAATTTTAAATCATCGATTGAAAGAAAAGGCAAATTTCCCAACTATTCAAATTTCAAAAGAATATGCTGATTTACCTGAAGTTGAGTGTTATCCCAGTCAGTTAAATCAGGTATTTATGAATATTTTAGTTAATGGGATTGATGCTTTAGAAGAATCTGTGGCTAAAGGAAAAAACTCAGCCCCTCAAATTAGAGTTGTAACAAAATTAATAGATAAAAAATGGGTTATGATTAAGATATCTGATAATGGAATGGGAATTCCAGAAAATATTCAATCTAAATTATTCGACCCTTTTTTTACTACAAAACCAATAGGCAAAGGAACAGGTTTGGGACTGTCAATTAGTTATAATATAGTAGTAGAAAAACACAAGGGTTTATTAAAATGTGTTTCTAGTCCTTCACAAGGAACTGAGTTTACTATCGAAATACCTACTTGAAATTGAGAGAAAAAAATAGTTATTTGGTAAGGATTCAGGTCAGGGTAAGCTCATCTTAAATTGGTATAAGATGTATTTTACAAAAAAAGTCAAATATGTATATGAAGGATTAAGAGACTAAAATCTAAAAAACAAAGTAGAATTTAGATTCTCTATAATTACGGAATCAGAATATGCCTAAATGTCGTATTCGCTCAGAGTACACTCCAAACAACTTTGCTCTTCTGAGACGATGGGCACTTAGAGTTCTACATCAAGAGAAAACATTTCAGCGTAGTCTTCGACAAAAAATGAAGCAAGGGGCTATGAACAATAATTATATGATGACTGTTCTCAATGCCTTCTGTCAAGACTCTTTTAGATCAGCTTGCCCTGCTACTCCTTACTCCCTACTCCCTAATTTGACTTAATTTGATCTAATTTTTAAGATACTCTTTCTAATGGAATTTCCACGATAAAAGTAGTTCCTTTATCAACTTGACTAGAAAAATCTATTTTTCCACTATGTAACTCTACACACTGTTTCACAATAGATAATCCTAATCCTGTTCCTGGTATTTTGCCTACATTACTTGCTCTGTAGAAAGATTCAAATAATTTTTCCTGGTTCTCAACTGGAATACCCATTCCCTCATCTTTAATTGTAAAAATGCCTGTTTTATCATTCAAATTTAACTCAAAATCTATCTTACCTCCTGTCGGTGAATACTTAACAGCATTCGATAATAAATTATTTAAGATATGGCGAATTAGTTTTTCATCCATCAAGAAAAATTGCACCTCATTCTTATCATATTTAGACTTAGATTTTGTGGAAATTTTTTTGTTAACTGTGAAGTTAATAGTATGTTTATTACTAGCAGTAACTTGAATTGAATTGACAATATAATTACAGACTTTAATCAAATCAATAGGTGCTGGTTTATATTTCAGTTTTCCCGCATCTGCTTTACCAATAAATCTGACATCTTCTAATAGTTCAAGCATTTCTTGCGTAGACTCTTCAATGTAAACTAAATATTGATTTTTTTCGGCTTCACTAATTTGACCTTCATAAGATCGAAGCAATTGACTAGATAATAAAACTGTATTTAAAGGATTACCAAATTCGTGAGTAACCATTGATAAAAAACGACCCCTTACTTCTTTCAAATCTCGTTCTTGTTCCAAAGCTTGACGTATTTCTTCTTCCTCTTTTTTCCGCTCTGTAATATCTCTACCTATATAAACAAAATTTTCTACTCCTTCTACATCTGTCTGAATTACTGAACAAGAAAATTCAACAATAATTTTTTCTCCACTTTTGTTCTGACAAATTAATTCTACGTCTTGAGATATTTTACCTTGTAATAACAGATGTTTTTGTCGCGCTTTATGTAGTAATTTTTCTTGGGGAATAATCACTGAAATTTTTTGCCCTACCAACTCTTCTTGTTCATAGTCAAATAAAATTTCTGCTGCATGATTAATTGTTTTAATTATCCCTGAACTTGTTGTAACTAATAAAACATCTGCCATATAGGTAATAATTTTATTAATATAATCCTGAGAAGCAGTTAAAGCACTTAATAATAGATTCGATTCATTCGCATTTTGAATTAACTGCTGCTGCATTACCATTTTTTCTGTAACATCTTCAACTAATACTACTAAGTTTTTTTCTGATAAATCTGAATTAAAATCTGCAATTATAGATAGATTTATATACATAGGAGATTGATTTTCTGAAAACCTAGCAACTCCTTCATATTCAAAAATTTCTCTCTTGCCATTAATTACTTCTTCTAGTATTTTTTCAGATCCTATTAATTCGGGAAAACTACTCTGAATATCTTCACCAGGAATTGCTAATTCTGGAAATTCAGCAAATTTTTTCAACCCATTTGATACCTCTAAAATTTTTAACTGTGAATTAATCATCAAATACTCTGTCTGACGAGATAACAATAGTTTTTTTAACAGGTTAATCATGGGTAGTTCAAACTAAAAAAAATTTATTTATTGAGGAATAAGTACCTGGACAGAATTAATTTAATATTTTAGTGCTGCTAGGTAAGAGTTCAATAATTGATAATTGATGATTACCTCTACCTAAAAAGAAGAGGATTAGAATAAAAGCAAAATTTTTTCTTGTTTCTCCTTTAAAGGAGAGGCTTTAAACCTTAATTATTCGGTCAAGAGAATATAGCCGATTAGTAAATACATGGCAAATATACAAATAATTTTGTCTACCTACTTAATTCAGAACTATGACTTCTCAATTTTGCATATAATTCTGTTAAATACTTAATTATAAAGTAGTTTTAAAATCAAGTATCAAGTATTAATTTTGCTAAATCATATAATAACCTCACAAAGTTATCAGATTTGTAGTCTTTATTCGGAACTAAATCTACAACTAATTAATTATGTCTCCTACCTCCTAACTACTTATTCCTCCTTCAAGCTGTTTTTGCCATCATCGTGTAAGATAACTTATCAAAAATATCATCTACATTTTCACCAGTTTTAGCAGATGTATTATATGTCGCGATAACTCTTTCATTTTCTTGACGATGAAATTGTGATAATAGTTGATTAATTATTTCTGCATCAACTAAGTCAGACTTATTTAAAGCCAATATAGCTAAACTTTGAGGATTTATTGAAAAAAATAATTCCAATCTTTCAGCCAGATTATCTATAGTTTCTTGACGAGTAACATCTGCTACAACTATTGCTCCACTCGCCCCTTGTAAATAATTAGGAGCGATCGCCTTAAATTTAGTATGACCTTCTAAATCCCAAATTAATAGCTTCACGGAATTATTTTTTTCTGCTTCTGCTGTGGCTAAACTAACTTCTTTACTAGAAATTTTTACCCCTAGTGTAGAAAGATATTGGTCACTAAACTGCCGATCCACAAATCGACGAATTAGGCTAGTTTTTCCCACACCAAAATCACCAACAAGACAAATTTTTTTCGATATCATAATTATGGTCAATTATAGTCAGTAGTCTTCTGCAGTTCATTCAAACAAATCAAATGTTACACACCTGCTCAATAATAGTGGCTGGTTATACTCTACATCTTGAGGAGAGTTTGTTTGTCCAGCTACTTCTAATCGTCTGGCGTCCACTCCCTGTTTAACCAAAGCATCCCTGACTATATTAGCTCTTTGCATGGCCAATTTTTCGTTAATATCTGGACTGCCAGTACGATCTGTATGACCTATTATCCTAAGATGTTTTTGAGGGTATTGACTAAGAAATTCTTTAATTTCGGCTATTGTCTTTGCATAAGCAGATTCAAGTTTAGCTGAACCTGGAGCGAAATAGATGCGATCTTTCAGTTTTAGTGGACTTAGTTTAATAGTGGCAGAGACAGATTTTACTCCAGGAACTTGTTCAATTTTTGTAGTTATTTTCGGAACATCTGCCATATCCATCACTGTTCCTTTGACTGTCACTTTATCTTCCATATAGTTACTGGTAATGGAAACCCCTTCTATTTGATTTAATACTTTTGTGATTCGCTTTACTTCACCACTTACTTCCGAGGGATTGGGTGGTACTTCAGCTATTACTATTTGATTATCTACTTCTAAACTATAAAGACTAGCCTGTTTTTCTGCTATTTCTACTGCTTGATTGCGTAATTTTTGATTTGGCAATTGTCCTGTTAAAGTTAAATAACCTCTTTTTATTTCTGCATTTAAACTATAAAAGGCTAACTTTGGAACATCATCCCAAGCTTGAGTAGTCCCTACTTCAACACTGCGATAAACTCTACTGTAATACTGATAGATTCCCCAGGGAATTAAAATTAAACCTGCAATTAATCCACCAATTATTAATAGAGCAGTAGGTGGTTTAGAAACAGAGAGTTTCTGATTTTCTTGTATATCTATATCTATTAATGCTTTTAGTAATAATTTAATTGAGCTAGGAATCGTATCTGGGTCTCCGGCAAAGTTCTTAATATCTTTACCATAATCTATCACAATGTTGCTTAGTGTTTGTCGTAATTCTTTCACAAACGACTTGTTAGGTTCTCCCTTGATTACTACTGCTAAATAACAATGTCCGGCAACTTCTAAAATTATTTTTGAATCTCCATATTCAATCTCATTCAATTCTGAAATATCTCCAGATTGAACAATACAATCATTCACAAAACTCCGGATAGCTGTTAACATTCCTGCCACCATTTCTGATTCTAATTTTTCTCGTCCAGAGTGTTGAGCTTCAGCAATTACTAAACCTGATTCTTTGTGAATTAAAAATACGGCTTGGACAGTAAAAACCATTATTTCTGAGATAATAAGTTCTGCCTCAGAAACCCCTCGAAAAGTTGCCTGAATTTTCCGTCTTATACCTTTTAAACTAAATGTATCTGAAATTTTGTCATTAATTTCTCGAATTGCTTCTGTCATGTATTTAGAAATGGTACTGCCAATAACAGGATATAGAGCATCTACGATCGAATTTTGCTCTAAGGTAATTTGATCCTTAATTACTGTACCCATTTCTGGTGCTAATGCCTGGGAAATTTGTCGCTTATCTATCTTAATTTGTTCTCTCATTGCAGCTCCTATTTCTGGTGCTAATGCTTTAGCAATTTCTTGAGGATAATTCTGTATTGCATAGGAAATTACTGCTGGCAATAAAGGTGCTAAAACTTCAATAATTGATTGTTGGTCTTGTTCTGTTTTCTTAATCAGAATAATATCAATAATTGGTGCTAGTGCCTCAGCCATTAGTTGTGGTTCTTGATTTATTTGTATTGTTATTGCCGGAGATAATATAGGAGCTAGTGCAGAACTTATTGCTCCTTGATCTTGTCTAAATCTTTTTTGTATAGCTTCGTCAATTACTGGGGTAATTGTTTCTATAACTTCTTCTTCTGTTTGACCTAAATGAGTGAATAAATTTTCTAATAATAAGGGATTGAACAGATTATTTAATTCATTTTGATGAGAATCGAAACTTTTTTTGCCTAAATTAGTATTTAGCCTCCGAATTAATCTAGCTACCTTCGAGCCAAATAATAGATTTTGTAAAGCTTCAAATGATTCTATTTCTGCATTAGATTGTTGATAATTATTTGAAAATTCTGATTTTTTTTCTAGTTTATTGTCGGATAAAAGTAATGATTCTTTCCTAGCTAATATTTTTGTTTGATTATTTGCTTGATTATTATTAGTATATATATTTTCTACATCTATAATATCATCGTGATTTTTACCAGACCCTTTTTCAAGAGAATAATTGATAGATTCATCCTGATTTTCAATTAGACTAGCTTCCTTTTCCAGAAAACTTATCTGCTCCTTAGATTCAATAGGCTTATCTGTCAAATCTTCAGGAACATCAATTAAGTTTAGGTCTGCTAATAAATCGAACAAACGTTTGAGCTGTTCAACTGCTTCTACATTCAATTCAACAGATTCATTATTGTCTATATATTTCTGATTTTTAGCAGATTCTCTGTTCAAGTAAGCCATATATTTTTACTTTATTCAATAGTTATCTAATACTCAAATCTCTGTTCCTATATTTTTATCTACTGCTTCTTTAAGTTCAGTCATTAACTCAGTTCTTTTCATTCTCATACCAACTTCAAACATAATTTCTGCTAAATCATCCCGTGAAACTTTGCCATCTTGAAGTAAAGAAAACTGCTTCTCAAGTTGCTCAAATATTTGAGTTTTCAGGCTACTAACATCGTTCTCTAGTTTCTCCCTTGTTTTTGATAATTTATCTTGGAGAGAAATTGTTTGATTATCAATAATTTTATCCAAAGCTTCCTTAGTAGTAGTAATTTTTCGATTTACCCGTTCAATTTGTTCCTTAGTTTCACCAATATCTTCTTGATTATTTTGCAGACTTAAATTTATACTTCTAATTTTTTGATCCATAGAATCAACAGTAGCTTGTAGTTCTGTAGAAAAAGAATTTTTGACTTGTTCTATTTGATTTTTAATTTCTTGTTTAACTAGAGATACTTCTGATTCTAACTTATCGAAGCGATTTTCGTATTCTCTCAACTTAGAGCCAAAAATTATATCGCGAATTTTATCAATATTTCCTAGTCTCTCACGCATTTCTTCTTTAGTTAAGTCGGCCATCTTTTCTCCTAGTAAATTGCCAAAATCAGCATAAGCCAAAAAGCTTACATATTTATTTTACTTGATTTTGCTTGGAGTTGAAAATATAGAACCCATTTAGGATCTATTAGGCATCTCTAGAAAATAGGGAGTAGGGAGTAAGGAGTAGGGAGTAGGGGGAAAGAATTAGATTATTTCTGAGAGATAATTGATTTGATTTTTGATTATCGGAGATGTCTATTATAGAATCGGGTTTATTTAGTAAATAATCAATCTAACATTTTGAACATATCGAGCATCAAAAAGATAACGGCACCGTGAAAAAACACATTTTTATCAGCAGATTATATAGCGCTACGCATTTAGGTGTTTGACATTTCTAAATCCTAAAACCCTTTATTAGTCTACTATTCCCTCTCTTGGTGCGCGTTCCCTCTCTTGGTCAGCATTCCCTCTCTTGGTGCGCGTTCCCTCTCTTGGTCAGCATTCCCTTGCGCCTGTCGGCGGCGCGGGGTCTGACCGCTTGCGCCTGTCGGCAGCGCGGGGTCGCACCGCTTGCGCCTATCGGCGACGCGGGGTCTGACCGCTTGCGCCTAGCCTCTTACAGAGGAGCTGCCTCTTGCAGAGGAGCTGCGCTAACGCTTTTCATGTCGCGTTTGCGTTAGCATTCCGTAGGAAAGCGAAACGGCGACGCGGGGTCGCACCGCTATTC
>JBCDJM010000249.1:0-11719 GCA_038747755.1 Cyanobacteria bacterium P01_H01_bin.35 | reverse complement strand
ATACCATTTCTCAAAAAGAATGCTATATCTGATTGGGTGGGGAAGTGTGGGAAGTGTGGGAGGTGTGGGGAGAAGTAGGGACGTTGCATGCAACGTCCGTACGAAAAATTTATACTAACCGACTAATAATTGTCAAAAACATACTTTTAATCTTAGTAACTATTGACTTTTGAAGTCTAGCTGAAGTATAGCATTACTTCTGGTAATTGGTATAATTAAAAAGTATTTTATATTTTATAAGTCTAAGTCTAAATTTCATAGCTTGATTCACCGAATAATTAATAATTAATAGTTAATAATTAACTATTAATTATTCATCCAACAATTCAGGTTTGAAGCCTCCTATGATAATTAATAATTAATAATTTCAGAGGTTTTGGCTAGGTAATAGTCATTTCAAATAAGGATGAAACACTTTTTGGGCTGAAACCATTTTTTAGAAAAAAACATTCGTCCCAGTCTTATTTAGAATGACTATAAATACTTGATATATTGCTCCTAAGCGCCGTGATAATTATTAATTGTTAATTGTTTGAGAAGGGGTAATTATTAATTGTCAATTGCTGAACAACACCAACAATAGTTTTATAAATTATTGAGGCATGAGAGTATTAAAGACAAGAAAAACTCAACGCCATTCACCCTGCAAAGTAAAAGCTGCCCAATAATAAGGAGATTTCCACTCAGTCTCATAAACCATCTCCAACTGTGCCTTTCTTAATGCTTCCGTTGGCGATAATTTCTCTTTCAACATCAACTCATAGAATTTACTCATCATTTCCGCAGTAGCAGCATCATCTACATTCCACAAACTAACAAGTAGTCGCGGTGTACCTGCATACATAAATCCTCTAGTCAAGCCTACTAAGCCTTCACCTCGTATGTGTTTACCTAATCCAGTTTGACAAGCGCTCAACACCACCAAATCAGCAGAAAAATCAAGGTTAAAAATATCGTGCAAACGTAAAAATCCATTCAAAGAATTTCCCTGTTTATCTACCATCGACAAAACAATGCCAGAAAGTTCAGGATTAATACTATTTAATAATCCGTGAGTGGCAAAGTGGATAATTTTATATTGACTTAATTCGGGATTAGTAGCAGTAGTACGATTAGCATTAAAATCAAGATAAGATATACTCTCCGACTCTGGCAAAAGGGCAAGAATTGCTTCTGCTTCTGTTCGAGTACCTGGAAGTCTATCCCAAATTCCCACATCTAATTGTCGAGCAGAGCGGCTTAAATTATATTGTTCCCAATTTTCACTAGGAGTTGATACGGTAGTTTCCAACCGGGTATCATCAGCACTAAAAACAGGATCGGCAACAATGGCAATAGTTTTGGGTGCAGGTTTTCGCCCTTTGGTATCTCGACGCAAAATACTTAAGGTTGATGCAGAAGGAAGATTAACAATTTCGTGTTTCGCTATCAAAGGTAAATATTCTTCTTCCGATAAATTAGTTGGTAAAGAAATAGCAGCAAAGGGAATATAATGTAAAATACCATCGCTAACAATTGCCAAGCGTTGATTTCTCAATTGAGAAGCAATAGGAGCTAAAATCATCTGATAAAGAGATTTAGATGTTTCGACTAAAGCAATAGAGTTAGCACGTCTATTAGTAATAGTACCACGAAACTCTCTAACTGCTTTTTCTATCAATGCCTTTGCAGGTAGTTGATAACTAGAAATATTATCTTTAGTAACTGCCCAGAGAAAACTACGTTTTTCCCCCAGATAATATTGTAAAAGCAGGGTATCATCATCCAGAATTTGTTGTTGAATTTCCTCTAAAGTTAAAGGTTGAGGTTGGGTAAGAGCAGCATAACTCGGACTTTTTTCTCGGATTTTTGTTTGAACTTCTTCATATTTACCCAGCAGAAATTGTCGCTCTTGTTCGATGGCTGTTTTTGCTTCTAAACTGTAATCTTCTTTGTTTAAAAGTTCTACCCTTCGTTGTTCAATTCCATCTAATTGTTGTTGTAAACTTCGCTCTTGAATTACTAATTCTGGTTCAACACCTTTGTAAATATTAGTGTTAGCTTCGGCCAGAACTTCGAGGAGACTTCTCGCTCTAGAACGTTCACTAATATTAAGTGCTTCACCATCGTATCCTTTTGAAGGATTTTGTTGATGGAGTTCCATTAACAAATCAATATAAAATTCATAATAGTCTTGTTTAGAGGCAAAAAAAGTTTGACGTTCTTCTGAAGAATCTTTCTTCGTTCGTGTTTCTTCGATTAAAGAAATTGCTGTTTTAATATTAGTTAAGGCACTGTCGAGATTACCTTTTTTTCGTTCGACTACGGCAATACCAAACAGATTTTCTGCTCTGGCTTCAGTATAGTGAGTTTCTAGCAAATCTAGGGATTTTTTAAAGAACTCCAAAGCTTTTTCCAGTTCTCCTAAATCAGAATACACTTTAGCCATATCTTTATAAAGCCAGGCTTTTCCACCATAATTTAGAGCTTGCTGGAAAAATTCCAAGGCTTTTTCTAAATCTCCCAGTTCAAAGTAGATTTTAGCAATATTATGATAGATGAATCGGAGGTTAAAAGAGTAATTACCTTGGTAAGTTGTTAGAACTTGTTGGTAAAAATTTAAGGCTTTTTCTAAATTTCCCAATTGTTGGTAAAATTCAGCAATTTTCTTCAGAATATCTGTTTGTTTTCCATAATTTTCCAGCTTTTGATAAATTTTTAAAGCTTGGTTGTAGAATTCTAATGCTTTTTCATCCTCTAATTCCGAGTAGCGATCGCCTATTTCAGTCAGCATTAAAGCTTCTTTACTACGATTATTAATTTCCCTAGCAATTCTCAATCCCTGATGGAAATAATCTAAAGCCTGTTGATAATTTCCAGCACGAGAATAAACTCTGCCAGTCCAGGTGATATTATCTATTTCTCCTTCAGAAAAACCATTTTCTTGGTAAATTATTCTGGCTTGATTAAAAAAATCTAATGCCTGTTTTGCATCTCCTAATTCTGTATAATCTTGACCAATACGCATGAGACCCAATACTTCTCTATCTACTCCAATATTTTCATAAATTTTTCTATATTGATTGAAGGATTCTAAAGCAGTTTTTGTCTGACCTATTTGATAGCATAGTTTACCAATATCCCTAAACCTTTCTGAGTTTTTTATAGTTTTTTCTTTGAGCATTTTCTGAGCATAAGTTAGAGATTTTTGGCAGTAGTCAAAAGAATTTTCTGACTCTCCCAAATAGGCATAAATTCGACTCATTCTAATCAACATATCCAAAGTTCGTGCTTCTCGCCAGGGAGCATCAACTTCTTCCTCGTAAATTGGTAAAGCTTGCTGATAAGAATCCAAAGCTCTTTTTAAATCTCCTAATGTCGTATAACTTTTTCCAGTTTCATAAATTGTCCAAGCTTCACCAGAACGGTCTTGATTATTTTGATAAACTTTTCGTGCTTGATTAAATGTTTCTACTGCCTTATCTAAATTTTCTAATTCATAATAAAGCTGACCAATATTTCTCAAAATTAATGCTTCTTTTTTGTAATCTCCTAATTTTTGAGAAACAGGGATTGCTTGTAGATAAAAATTCAAAGCTCTTTCTTTTTCTCCCCACTTTTTGTACGTTCGACTAATGTCAATCAAAGTATTGATTGCTTTTTTATATTCAGCACTTTCTTGATGAACTTTTCCGGCGCGATTAAATGCTTCTAAAGCTTTCTCTTTATTACCTAGTTCGTAGTAAATTTTACCAATCTTTGTGAGAGTAAACCTTTCTGAACTAAAATCCTGAATTTCCCGATAAACACTAACAGCTTGACTGTAGAATTCTACTGCTTTTTCTTGATTTTCTAATTGGTTTTCTGATTGATTTTCAGCAGTATAGAGATAGAGAGAGCCAATTCTGTCAAGAGTTCGTGCAACTTCGGCAATATTCCCAACTTTTCGGTAAATTTTCAGTGCTTCATTAAGAGTATCAAATCCTTTTTCCCAATCTTCCAAGCTATAAAAATAGATACCTGCAATCTTGTCGCGCCAGAGATTTGCTTCTTCAAGAAGATTGCCACTTTCCCGATAAACCGTAACAGCAGAATTGAAAAATTCTAGCATTCTTTCGGAGTTTTCTTGTTCTCCATAGCGTTCAGCAACTTTAATCAAAAAACTTGTTTCTCCTTCAGTATCTTCCCATTTTTGATAAACTTTTCTAGCTTGTTTATAAACTTCTACCTCTTTTTTATCTTCTGATAATTGAGAGTAAATTTTTCCCATCTGAAACAAAATAACAGACTGACGATAATCAAATGTTAACGCTGTTTCTAAATCTCCCAATTGAGAGTAAAATTGACTAACTTCCTGAATTTTTTCTAATTCTTGCTCGTATAATTCTAATGCTGTTTCTAACTCTCCTGAAAAATAGTAAATTCTACCTAAGCGTTCGAGAACTTTAGCCTCTCCAATACCATCTCCGATTTCCTGATAAATCCTTAGTGCTTGATTATAAAACTCTAATTCTTTTAGCCCATTATCTGACATAAAATAATAATAAGCCATAGTGATTAAAGTCAGTGCTTCTCCCTGAAAATCCTCAATTTCTCGGTGAATTTTCAAAGACTGATGATGAAATTTTAAGGCTTTTTCTTGATTGTCTGACCACCAATATCTAACTGCAATACTTAATAGTTTTGCTTCAGCTTGACGTGCATCAAAATTATCATCATCCGCAGATTCATAAATTTCCTGATAAATTGCTATAGCTTGATTAAATAAATCCCAACCAGCTTGGTCTTGATGAAGCCTAATGAGATTCAACTCACTCAGTTCTCCTAAAATTAGAGCCTCTCCTTTTTTATCTCCTATTTCTTGATAAATTGCTAAAGACTGTTTAAGTAATTTATATTTTTCGTAGGAATCGTTGTGACTTTGAGCCATTTTATTAATAATATTTGCTTCTCCTTGTCGTGCAGCAAATTTATCAATATTAGGATTAGCATAATTATTAATTTCCTGGTAAATTTCTAGAGATTGTTGATAAAATTCATTAGCTTTTTTGCTATTGTTGCGTTCTTTATCCAAGAATAATTTCTGCCAGCGAGAATTGATGGATAAATTATTCGTTGATGCAAATTGCTGTTCTTCTCTGAGTTGTTCTAACTCTGCTACATAAATATCTCCAATTTCACCTAAAGTAAATGCTTCCTGGAGACGATTTCCTATTTCTTGATATACAGATAAAGCCTCTTTGTAACTTTCTAATGCGAGATTTGTTGCGCCTAATTTTTTATAAATTAAGCCTAATTTTAGTAATGTTAATGCTGCTTCAGATTTATCTCCTGAATATTTAAAATTTAATAATTTTTGTTCTAAATTTTTAATGGCTTGTAACTGAGAATCAAATTTTGGTTGCTGCGTTAGGGAAAAAAGTTTTATTTGAGGAGTAAAATGTTGAGTATTTGTGGATGTTATTTCTATAAGTTGTAGTGGTTTTCGATGATTTGGCTTAGATTCTGCTCTTACAGATTCTGAAAATATTAAAAGGTAAGTAAGTAAAATTAAGTATCGTAACATAACTTTGGTTTCTTAATATCTTAACGTTAGTTCCTCTTGCTTAAATGAGGAAATATTGGAGTCAAAAGAAGGGATATCTCTATCATTGTTCGGCTGTGTGCTGAGAAATTTCCTGCTGCTCGTAAACATCAATAATTTTTTGTCTTAAATCAAGTGAGTATGCTTTCATACTAAAATTAGCTTACTTATTTTTAATTAGTGTATCTCACTAATTTGAGAAACGCTATACCATTAATTAAAGATATTCCGCCAGAAAAGGCTGTGCTAGCTACCTAACTACAAACTTTTGCAGATAACTATCAATTCGATCGCATTGTTCAATTGCTAAATTAAATATTTGCTTGACTATGAGGTGGATTAGATAGCTATAAATTATTATCAGGACTTACGCATGAAGTGGAAAAAAACTAGGATTTGAGATGGCTTCTGTGTTAGTCGCAATGAAGAAAATACCTTCCACTGCGTAAGTCCTACAATTTAATACTTATCCTGAAAAATTGCTCCACGTTTAATTAACTCCTGCTTCATTTCTTCAGAAACTCCCAAATTATAGCCAAATATTGCACCTTCTAATTTTGCACCTTTTAGGTTTGCTTCTGTTAAATCAGCTCCCAGTAACTGAGCATTTTTCAAATTAGCATTCATCATATTTGCCTGAACTAATTTAGCACCAAATAATAAAGTATTACTCAGGTTAGCACTATGCAAATTTCCATTATATAAATTGGCATTGATTAAATTAATATCTGTCAGATTAGTATCACTGAGATTAATATCACTGAGATTAGCATCGCTTAAATTACTATATCTCAGATTAGCCCCGTGCAAATTCGCATTTGTTAAGTTAGCCATTCCAAGATTAGCACCTTTAAGATTTGCATTTTCTAAGTTAATACCAGTTAAAGTTTTATCATAAGCTCCATGATTAACTATATCCCAGACAAGATACCACTTATCATCTAATTCTGTGGTATGAGTAATTTTTACACCTCTGAAGTTAACATAATTTAAGTTAGCACCTATCAATTTAGCATTATTAAGATTGACATCACATAGATTAGCACCTTCAAGATTTGCATCTGTGAGATTTGCATCTGTGAGATTCGCATAGTCTAACTTACTGCCAACCAGATTAACATTAAACAGTTGAGTGCTAGCAAGATTAGAATATCTCAAATTAACCTTATCAATACTAGCATGATTTAAATTAGCACCTCTAAGATTAGCTTTATGAAGGTTAGCCTCATTAAGATTAGCATGACTTAAATTAGCACCTGTCAGATTAGTATTTTTTAAGTTAGCACGACTCAAGTTAGCACCTGTCAGATTAGCATCACTTAATTTGGCATCTACAATCTCGCTACGCCAAAGATTAGCTCCACTCAGATTAGCATTCTGTAAGTTAGCACTCCAGAAACTAGCGCTTCTAAGATTAGCTCCACTCAGATTAGCATTGTGGAAGTTAGCAAACCACATTATGGCTCCACTTAGATTAGCATTGGTGAGATCGCTATGGCTAAAATTAGTTCCTTTTAAATTAGCACAAAGTAAATAAGCATTTCTGAGAATCGTCCCACTTAGATTAACTTCGTCTAGATTGCTCATACTCAAATCAGCAGATGTGAGATTTACACCTACCAATTTATCAGTCAAATTTGGATCGTTAATTACTTCTGAAAAATCTATTTTTTGCTCCCTTGTATCCACAATTAAGGAAAAGTATTTCCCCTCAGTGTAGTATGGATTCCACTGTTCTACGAAAACTACTGGGGCTGTTTCGACTATCATTTTACTATTTTCCTTAAATTAACTGTTAGTTGTTTAATTGTTAATAATATTATTGCGTATATTCACAGGAAAAACAATACATAAAAAGTAAGGAAAATTAAGTAATTTTTCACCTGAATAAAACTGAATATTTTCGGATAAATTTATGGATTGGACTAAATATATAGGAATTTATGAGTATTTTAGCCTATACATACAACAAATGTCGTAGATTTTTTTAGTGGCTGAAAAAATCAACAAAGTAAAAGTTCAGTTTTATTCAGTGGTCGAAAAAGTCAATGACAAATGTTTAAAAGTCCAGATGGTTTAGTATTTTAGCGTAGATGTCCCACAAATTCTACACAGGTTTGATGCTTAATATCATGTCCGTTTAATTAGTGATAAAAAAACTTTCTGCTACTGATATACTGCTTATTTCTTCTCTTCCTCCTGACTCCTGTCTCCTGTCTCCTGTCTCCTCCTTAATTTATTTATAACTGTTCATCCGGACATGATATAACAACCTATCTGTCGGTAGAGCGATCGCCTCAATTATTAGGCTACTTATAAAACCACAAACAAAGCAGATGAATCTTCAAGCCTAGATTCATCTGCCATCAATTTCAGGAATACTTTTTAAGAATTTAAACTGCTATTAGTTAAACTCAATTCTTAAACATAGAGAAACCGATATATCTATATCGGTTTTCTCTAAACCTCAACTAGAAAGCTAAACCGTTAAGGAAACCTTCAGAACCATTGAATCCGAGGTAAGAAATTGACTCTGGGAGATGGTCGATTTCCTCATCGTGAGAGGTTTCTTCTTGAACAAATGCCTTAAATCTAGTGGGAGAGATGTTGTCGATCCGCGAAGATGCTACATCGTTACCCAAAGTTGAACCCAGTTTCGCAATTAGAGCAGGTGCTACATCAAAGCTCTGAGGGTAGTTAATGGTAGTGAAATTTTCATCCACCACTGCACCGGTGGTTCCGCCCTGGAGCAAGAGGTCACCACTAGAATCAAAGCTTGCACCATCTTCAATAGCTAACCACCCTATATCTTCGGGGAGATGGCTGCCACTATTGAGTGATTCCTCTTCCTGCATACCCACTTGGAAACCTGTCTGAGATTGCCCACTTACTCTGGTGGTGACCCAACTAGAACCATCAAAGGTCTGCACTTGGGTTAAGACAGTTGGTGTACTACTAAAATCACTCAAACCATTATCAGTAAAGTCAATGGCATCGAAGTCATTCAGACTTACAACGAGTTGATCGGTATTATGTACACCAGCGCTGATGCGAGTACCATCATCAAGTTCCCATTCCCCTGCTTCAACTACAACGTAGGATACAGTCTCACCCGCGTGGAAATTGTCAGTAATGTACTCAGGCTCCTGGATAGCGACTTCAAAGGAATCACCATCGACGTTACGAAGGCGAATGGTTGCCGGGTCAGTTCCAATGTAGGTGGGGTCAGAGGTAATCACAACAGGATTGACGAAAGTATTGTCTAGATTAATGGTCTTCCAATTAAGGTCTAGCCCATCAATAGTGCCGTACTCAGCAACTGTATAGATGATATCGGTGCTAGGGTCAAAGTCAATGGGATTTTCCAGAGTGACAATTGTAGCCCCAGTTGCAGAAATTTTTAACTCACCTGTATCTTCGTCAAAGCTAAGATCATTGGTACTACTGAAACCGTAGTCAGACTTATCAATATAAATTATGTCTCCTTCATCACTATTGAAGTCATTGATGGTATCACTTCCATCCCCGATGTGATCACCTCCCTCCTCGCGTTCAAAGACAAAAGTATCAGCGCCTTCACCACCTATCAGAGTATCGTCGTCATGACCACCATTGAGAATATCGTTGCCCAAACCGCCATCAAGACTATCGTCACCCCAACTACCTTTCAGAGTATCAGCGCCTTCACCACCGACGAGTGTGTCCGTAAACGCTCCACCATCAAGATAATCGTGGTCTTCACCACCATCAAGATAATCTGGGCGACCGCCACCATCAAGAGTATCGTTGCCTTTTTCACCATAGAGACTGTCATCGCCACGCAGACCAACAAGGATATTATCTCCAGCATCTCCTCGAATACTATCGTCACCTACATCACTACCAATAATATTCTCAATATCATACAACTTATCCTTAGTTCCATGACCATCGATAGCTTCAACATAACCATCGCCGACTAAGGTGCCTAAATTGACTACAACGTCTCCTGTAGAATGGCTGTAGCTAGACGTATCAGAACCACCACCACCATAAATACGGTCGTCTCCTTCTCCACCGGCAAACTCATCATCTCCCTCAAATCCATAAAATACATCATCGCTAGCTGTATATGCTTTAGTCTCTTCTTCATAACCAGCCATGACATCGTTATGTTCTGTTCCATACATATAATTCTCGTCATTGTTGCCCCCTACATTAACTCCATGATAGGCTCCTAGAACCAAAAATTCGTTTGTCCCCAGGTCTTCGAGGTCATCTACATTGATATTCAGTGGTGTATTAGTTTTATAGTCTTTCGCGTCATCAGAATTAAGGATCACTGCTTGGGCTTCAAGAATATTGAACCACTCAGACTGAAGTTTCCCACTTGAGTAGCCTTCAATACTGGAGATTGCCGTCTTTGAGATTGTATCAGCTAGTTGAACTGTTGCAATCACATCACTGCCCACAGCATCATCATGCACAACCTTGAGTATATTATTACCATTAGAATTTTGGTCAAGATGGATAGTACCATCTGCTGGCATGGGAATAAATATGACATCTTGGGAAGGGTCAAAGTCTGTAATGGTTGCAGAACCAGTTTTTCCTTCAATCGGAGCGGCAACATTTTCTGAGTTATTTGACGCAACTTTGAGTACATCAAATATCATCGGTACAATTTCTTTAGTAATTTTGCCGACGGTCCCCAAACCTGGAATAAGTGTAAAACCTAGGTCAGTCGCATCTCCAGCTATCGCGAGACCCAGCTGTGACCAGTCAACTGCTCCTTGTGAGGAGTCCATAGTAGAATCACCCAAGAAGAAGGTATCCCCGTCTGCCCCTCCAGTCAGCATATCGCTTTCACCTTCATCGAGAGTACCTGAGTACAACACGTCACGCCCAGTACCTCCATTAAGGATATCACTTCCATTGTACCCATAAAGTATATCATTACCCCCCAATCCATTGATCGTCTCGCCAAAATCACCGTCCCAAGTGTAAGTTTTGGTAGGATTGCTACCCTGATGAGTTGAGTATATGTTATCGTCGTCGTACCAATAAACAGTGAATGGTTGTGCACCCTTAATTATGTTGGCATTCCCATTGCCATTAATAGTTTCATAGAAATCGTATGAACCAATATTAATATCTCTGAGAACAGAGTCTTCCCATCGTGTCCATGTTGAAAGTGTAGTATCTTGATTAGTAAAGTTATTTGATGGTATAGTATAGGGAGTAGTTTGCTTTCTTGCAAGCATCTGGAAGTAGGTAAAGTCTACCCATGAAAAATATAGTGGTGATTCAGTGATGTGTTCTATTGCCATTTTTCTTTCTTCTTTAATTACTTAATTTGGAAGAAGTTGTTTTCTTCCTCTCGTTAATATTACTATCCCAGAGATATTCGGAAAAAACAATACCTAAAAGTTCAGGAAAGTTCAGGAGTTTTCAACCTGAATTTTCCTGAACTTTTTAGAGGGAAAATTTGTCTGAGTAATTGTAATTTTTACTATAGACTAATGTAGCTATGATTTAGGCTAAACACTGGAAAGCAGCTATTTTTTAGATGTTAATTTAATTTTTTTTTTAGTATTTATTACTAAGTATTTTGGCGTATATCTATGCTAAATGTCAGAGAATTTGAGTCAGAAAAGTTCAGTTTTATTCAGGAAAGTTCAGTTTTATTCAGTGGTCGAAAAAATCAACAGACAAATGTTCTAAAAAGTTCAGTTTTATTCAGTGGTTGAAAAAATCAACATAGCAAATGTGCTGTAGAGGCGGTTGTTCAGCATTTTAGCCTAGATGTTCCACAAATTCTATATAGGTTTGCTGCTTAAGGCAGGAATACTATCTGTCGATGAGCGATCGCTCTTTATAGCACTACGAATTCAGGTTAGGACAGTTATAAATCATGGAACTCTTTAACAGTATACTGTTCCCTGTTCCCTATTCCCTATTCACGCTTCGCGTAGCGCTATATATCCACCGACAGAGCATAATATCAAAACTTCATATATTTGGAATCTGCTATATAATAATTAGGGTTTGCGCTCAAAAGTCTTATGGGTGAGGGTAGGAGTCAGGAGACAGGAGACAGGAGACAGGAGGAGTAAGGAATTTAGAGAAGGCAGGAGGAAGAATTATCCCTCAATTTCTCTGTCCAAATCTTGCTGT
>JBCDJM010000248.1:0-11742 GCA_038747755.1 Cyanobacteria bacterium P01_H01_bin.35 | reverse complement strand
GAACCTGGAGTAATCAAAACGTTGCGATCGCTCAAATTCAACCCATAGCGAGAATTAAAGTCCTTAACAACTGCATCAATCAAAGGTTGATAACCCTGAGACGAACCGTAACGTCCTACTACTTCCCCATATTCTTGACTTTCTAATAATTTTATGGTAATGCTTTTCCACAATTTTTCTACTTCTGGCAAAACTAGAGGATTTCCAGAACTAAAGTTGAGAAATTCCTGACCTTGGCCAGCTCGTAGGGTGGCAATAATATCCGCCATAATAGCTCGCACACCTGTAAGGCGGGACATTGTTGTACCAAATTGACTCAAGGCAGGATTAATCATAGAATTTAATTGAAAAATAGATTGACATTGCTCACACAGATTATGGCACCGATGCACGGATTATCTGTTACTTTATTATCCTTCTTTCTTTAAAATAAATAGCGCTTTATTGTAGTTGGGTTTCGTTCCTCAACCCAACCTACGATCTACAATTTTGCTTTTAGCTTCAAGAACTGAACTTATAGTTTCCAACTTTTGAATTTTGAATTTTGAATTTTGACTTAAATTATGGACACTAGAACTATTTGGCAAATAGATTATTACCACCGTCCCCTCAAGGATAAACAAGGCCAAAAATTATGGGAACTATTAATTTGTACTCCCACTCGTAGCTTAGAGTTTATTGCTATATGTCCCCAGTCAGAAGTTAATGCTAATTGGCTGGCGACACAACTACAAAAAGTGGGTCAAGAGCAGGATTTACCAGATATAATTCAAGTATTTCGACCTCAGTCTTTGGGGTTAATAGAAACTGCCGCTCAAATACTAGGGTTGAAAGTCGAACCCACTAGACACACAGCAACTTTAAAACAATGGTTACTGGAGAGGGTGCAACAATATCAGGAGATGGAAGCATATACTGGGGAATTTTACGAACCTTTAGTATTAGATGCTCCTCCACCTGTACCATTAGCTGAAAATTTGTGGGGCGATCGCTGGAGATTTGCTTCGTTACCTGCTAATAATATTGAGGATATTATTGAACGTCCCATTCCTATTTTAGCAGCACCAGAATTTCTTTTACCGCTAAATTTAGGATTATCTTCAACACTACCCATACCAGGAGTAATTATAGATGGTGGTCGTCAGTCTATGAAATTATCTAGATGGCTAGAAACCTCGCGACCATACCTTTTAAAGTATATTCCTGGCGATCCTGATGGGTTACTTTTAGAGACAGGGTTAGTAGATCGGTGGGTAGTTGCTACTTTTTCAGACCAAGAAGTATCAAGAGCAGCTCAAGTTTATGAGCAGAGAAAACAGCAGAGTCAGGGGTTACATTTTTTGTTAGTGCAACCTGATGACTCTGGAATGACTTATAGTGGATTTTGGCTTTTGCAGTAGAACTAAGGAATGAAAATTAATTAATTTTGTGAAAATCTTTATCAAGAAAGTATTCAGTGTTTTTTTCTCAAATACAGCCGTTGGAGCTGATGTTATGAAAGTTATTAAATCAGACAACTAATACATTTACTTAAATTTAGATAATTATGATAACTAACTGAAAATTTGACGAAACGTAACTATCTTTGATGGAGCAAAGGTAAGGTAACAGAATCAAATAATCAACAATTAATTCTCTACTTTCAACTTATATTTAATGTTAATAACTCATAAATTTTGTAGAAATTTAAAACTCTGACTACTTTAAACGTAACTATGTTTGATAGAGCAAAGGTAAGGTAACAGAATCAAATAATCAACAATTAATTCTCTACTTTCAACTTATATTTAATGTTAATAACTCATAAATTTTGTAGAAATTTAAAACTCTGACTACTTTATCAGAGTAATTTTTCCCGCTTGTAATTCTTCATAAACTTGTTGAATATGGTCTTGTTCTATAACAGTTAAAGAATTAAGCGAGAATAAAGCTAATCTTAAAAACTGGCGATCGCTGGCATAAATTTTCCGAACTGCCAAAATATTTTTTACAACTGATTCTATGGAAATGTTTCTGGCTTCAACTTTGTAATTATTCATTTTTATTAACTAAAATTAGATAATTTTGAGACAAACAAAAAATATTTGATCAATGGTAGATACCCCCAGAAAGATGAAAAAATCTGCGGGCCATAGAAAAAGAAAGGATATGATATTGATATTTTATATCAATAGATATTTCACTACATTACGATAAAAGTCCGGTAGTTTTTATAAAGATTTGGTAAAGATTAGGGATAATTACCGATTTTTTTAAATTTAGTATTATGCCAAGCGTGATAAATGTTTATTACAAATGGTAGAAGCAAGGAAGAGGGAGGAAGGAAGAATTTATTAATGGATAATGGATAATGGATAATGGATAATGGATAATTACCTCTGGTTAAAACCTTACGGGAATTGAAGATCGGGAAATTCAAGAGCACTTTTCTCTTGGTTGATTGGATATGGCGTTTTGCTGGCGCAAAGCTTTCATTTGTAGGTATTTAACCAGACATGATATAAAATATTGGAGTATTAATTCGAGAAATGCGGTCGGCTTGACCATGAATGCTTGTGGATGAGTAACCGCCGACGGCCTCAGTAGGGACGTTTTGCTGCCCAATATGTTTTGCTGGCGCATAACTCCGTTAACGGCTGTCGCCGACATGAATGCGGAGCATTCCGGAACGGAAAACGCATTAATGCTCAAGCAACGTCCGTACAGCAGGAAGTAAACATCAATTTGTCACTCTATGTGACGCTTTGTATCAGTTTTATAAAGCAGGAATATCAGGTAATCAAAGTATGACTCAAGTAAAGATTGGTATTATTGGCGGTAGTGGTTTATACAAAATGGAAGCACTCAAAGATGTGGAAGAGATAAAGTTAGATACACCTTTTGGCTCTCCCTCTGATGCTTTTATTGTTGGTACTTTAGAAGGAACAAGAGTAGCGTTTCTCTCCAGACACGATCGCAACCACACTTTATTACCATCTGAATTACCATTTCGTGCCAATATCTATGGTATGAAAAGTCTAGGTGTGGAATATTTAATCTCTGCTTCTGCAGTAGGTTCTCTCAAAGAAGAGGTCAAACCCTTAGACTTAGTAGTAGTAGACCAGTTTATTGATCGCACCAAAGGTCGGCAATCTACATTTTTTGGTGAAGGAATAGTAGCACACATTACTTTTGAAAATCCTACTTGTCCTCAACTAGCAAAAATGCTGGCGGATGCTGCGGAAAGTTTGAATTTAGCGGATGTAAATGTGCATCGCACTGGCACTTATTTATGTATGGAAGGACCAGCTTTTTCTACTAAAGCGGAGTCGCATTTATATCGCAGTTGGGGGGCAACAGTGATCGGGATGACAAATTTACCAGAGGCAAAGTTAGCAAGGGAGGCAGAAATAGCTTATGCAACTTTAGCTTTGTCTACAGATTATGATTGTTGGCATGAGGAGCATGAGAGCGTGAGTGTAGACATGGTGATTAATAATTTAAGGAAGAATGTTATGAATGCGCAAAAAGTTATTCAGGAAACTGTGCGCAGGTTGAGCGAAAATCAGTTTGTTTCTGATTCTCATTCAGCTTTGAAAAGTGCTATTTTGACTCCTTTGGATAAAGTACCTGCTACAACTAAGGAAAAGTTGGGGTTATTATTGCAGAAATATATTTAACAGACTTACACATAAAATTCGGGTGTTAGGCTGCGACTTTAGGGTGTGTTGCAACGCACCCTAAAGTCTTCCCACACTTCCCACACTTCCCACACTTTCGCCTCTCCCCAAACTCCCGATCTATTGAGATCCAAAATTGGTTCTATATCATCAGAAATACTAATTTTTAGTAATTATAGCGGTTTTCACAAAGATAGACTACAAAACTTCTTCCTTCTTCCTCAAATCTCTGTACTCTAAAAAACATGAAAACTGCTATAAATTTTGACTCCGTAGAAGTGTTTCTGTCATAGTTGCCAATTTCTGCAAACGAGCTGCTAATTCATCAGCACGTTCTTGATGTTTTCGTTTTCGCATCAAGGCAGCACGAGCTAAATCTTCCCTGTCTTTTTTGATAGCGGCAACCGCAACTTTTTGCCAATTATTTATTTCCTGTAAAGTTTGTTGATATTCAGGTTGAATATTTTCCCAAGCTACTTTAATATCTGCTAAAGCTTTACTTACTAATTCATTAGTATCTACCTTAGTTTTTACGCCTAAAATTGCTTCTTTAATTGGTTCTGATATTTGCTCAACATTAATATGATTAAGTAGAGGAATAAAGTTTTTTACTTGTTGACTATGGCTAACTCCAGTAATACACCAAGTCGCAAAGTGTTCACAATTATTAAAAATAATATTATATTTTCTTTCTCCTAGTCTACTTTCTGCTCTGTGAATAACTGTATCGGCAATATAACGAAGTGGGTAACGTTTAACATAAACTTTTCTCCCATCAGTAAAATCTGCTTGAGAAGTTCGTTCAATAGTTTCTGTTCCTTTACGATAATGAATAACTGTTCCATCGCCATAGTCAATACCATGATGTTCGTAAACACCATCCATATTTAGAAATTCTCTAAGAGTATATATTTGTTCTCCCCGTGCCATATTATTTTCCCTTTATTTCTCCGAGTTCAAACCTTTTGAAAAAAATTTAAGACTAACTAAAACTGCTAATCCTAAAGCTAATATTCCAGAACTAATGGCAATAACTAGAGTATCTAAATGACGAACTGTAATTGCTGTCAATGCCCAAATAAATACCAAAGTATAAGCAATATCTTGTTTTTGAATATTAATAATTGCTGCAATAATAGTACCAATTATTAACATAATTATTGTCCAAACAATACCAACTTGCTCAGAAGTATTCCAGCCTAAACTATCTAGAGCGCAGGCTACATTTACAATTGTTGCCACACTAATCCAAGCAAAATATATACTGATAGGATAATGAATTAACCATTTATCTTTTTTTGAGACTCTTTCATAACTAATTCCTAAACTTAGATATAGCCAAAGCAAACACCCTAAAATTCCTAACATTGCCAAGACTGAAAGAGTAAACAGTTGATATTGAAATAAAAATATCCAAATAATTTGTGCCAGACTTGCACCAACTAAGAAATATTGACATCTGCGTAAAATTTGATTTTCTCGTTGTGCTGGCAAGAGTTGATAAATTCCGAAGCTAATTAAACCTAAATAAATTAATCCCCAAATAGCAAAAGCATAACTGGCAGGAGTAATCAAAACATTCTTAAATATAGTGTTAGAAATTGCTCCTATTGTTTGACCGCTTGGAGGAGCAATATTCACATAAACATTCAGAAAAAAAGCAGTAATAATCCCTATTAAATTAGCCCACTGTCGAATAATGTCTGAATTAAATTTTTTAGTATTAGTTTCCATAATTGTATTTATTATTAATAAATCCGATTAAGCCAAATTATAATTTAGCCCGGAAGTTGTTACCTTTACAACTGACCGGGCTACTTGTTTAGATAATTAGTTAATCTTAATCAAATTATAACATTTATATTTGTATAATTAATCTATAATTACTTCTAGTCCACAAGCTTCTGCCAATTGTTGTGCTATACTCTTATATTGACGAGGAGGAGTATGAGTATCTAAGTCTAAATTAAAACCTTCAATAACACGCTGAATTAATTTTGAACGCCATATAGCTTCTATTTCATAATCTGAACTAAGACTACCTTCAGATAAGGCTGCCATTAATTTATCTAATATTTGATATTGCCCTACTAAAATTGCGGCTTTAGTAACATCACCAGAATCAGTATCAAGAGCGTCCAGTTGTCTACTAACTCGATTCCATTCACTATCAATTATTTTGATCAAAACTTTAGCTAGTTTCGCATCACGTTCCTGTTTCAAGATTTGGAATTCTTTGTTAGTCATTATTATTAGCTCCTAAATATACCATTATTTGGCTATTTATTTTTATATATCACATTTACACTGTTGACTTCCATGAATATAATCTTAAATTTTGAATAATTTATTTTCTACATGGCCTCTTGATTTAATATCAGATAATCAGTTAATCAATAATTGCTTAGATTGATATATTTCATAAATTTGTGATTATTAAGCAACAAAATACTAAACTTCAACAAAAAAAAAGAAGATGAATTTAAAAGAATATATAAACTATTTTTTATTCAATAATCAACATTTTTTTACTGCTTTATCAGTTGCCTTGAAGGAAGAGTAACGAATGTATAAATTTACATCTGCCAAGGTAAGCATTTCCTGCGGAATGCTGCGCAAACAGCCATAATACTCTGCGCTTAAGGAGGGGGTTTAAATGAATATAGACTTTAAGACCCGTGATAAATGGCTTCGTAAAATTTTTATTACTCAATTAATAAAGCCTTCCTATACCCACTAAAAACAATAGCTGATAACTAATAGCTGACGGCTGAAGGCTTACCTGCCAAGACTAATACTCGTACTATAATCTTCAGCAATTAACAATGTTTATGTGACGAGGTGCCGTTTGCGCAGCATGACCTAGGAATACAATTAATAATTAATAATTACCCCTCCTCAATAATTAACTATTAATTATTAATTATTCGGTAAGCATTCAGCTATTAGCATTTGCTGACGGAATGCTGGGCAAACAGCTAGTCTCCTAAGTCTAAACTGCGAAATTCAGCTTTTATTTGAATCAAGTAAAGAGGGTGCATCTCATATTTGCCAAAATACTTTTTTCTTATTCCTTATCCCCTGTTACCTGTTCCCAGTTAAGTGTTCCCTAAAAGTGATAAATTTTTGGCTTTATTCACGCATTGAGATGCACCCAGTAAAGACTAAGGTTAGTTGACAAAAATATTTCATTAATTATCATATTATTAAGTTTTTGTCAAAACAGAATAATTTTTGACAAAAAAATTGATTAGAATTGTTAAAAATCATATACTTTATTTAGATATTCCCCAAAAAACTTAGTATTATTATATTTTAATTACTAAATATATGGGTGTGGAAATGACTAGGGTTAATAACCAACGTTTAAATCTACTATTTATAACTAAAATTGTTAATCATAAAAACACGATTGTAGTTAGATTAATCAAATAATTTCAAAAACACCAATGACTGAACTAAGACAAAACTTAATCACCAGAGATTGGGTAATTATTGCCACAGAAAGAGCCAAAAGACCTGATGATTTTACTAAACCAGATAAATCGCAAATTGTCATCCCATCATATCAGCCCGATTGTCCATTTTGTCTCGACAACGAACATCTTACAGGACCAGAATCATTTCGACTAAAAGATAATAATAGTTGGAGAGTTAGAGCAGTACCTAATAAATATCCAGCTCTAACTCCCATAGGTGAAAAAGTTAGAAAAGTAGATAAAAATTTTCGTTCTATGACAGGAGTAGGATTCCATGAAGTGATTATCGAACACCCACTCCATAATGTCACAATTCCCCTTCTAGATATTAAAGATATAGTCAATATTTTCAGAGTTTATCGTTTGCGATATTCACAAATAAAACAAGATAAACGAATTCAAACTATCCTAATTTTTAAGAATCATGGTAAAGGTGCAGGTACATCATTAGAACATCCTCATTCTCAATTAGTAGCTACACCAATTGTACCCTATCAATTACGAATTAGAATACAAGAAGCAATGCGATATTTTGACGATACAGGAGAATGTTTATTTTGCCGAACATTAGCAGATGAGCTAGCTGCTGAAGAGAGAATAGTTTATGCCACGAAAGATTTTGTTTCATTTATTCCTTATGCAGCGCTTTCTCCATTTCATACTTGGATTTTTCCCCGGCGTCATTCATCATCTTTTGATGAAATTACTGAGTCAGAAATGCTAGATTTAGCAGATAATTTAAAAACTGTTTTAGCAAAGCTTTATTATGGTTTAAATAACCCAGATTATAACTTTATTATTCGTTCTATTCCCACGGACGAAAAACGTACAGATTATTTTCATTGGTACTTAGCAATTGTTCCCAGGGTTTCCCTTGCCGCTGGATTTGAAATGGGAAGTGGAATGTTTATTAATACTACTGTGCCAGAAAAAAATGCTAGTTTTTTACGTTCTGTAGATATTCCTATTAGTTGTAGTTTGGATTAATAGTATTCTCAAGTCAAAAACAGAAAGGTTTTTATATTTGATTAGAGAAATAGGATTTATTTGTTACTATCAAATATTTATTGTATGTTCCAGTTGAACTAGACTTCTAAGGGAAATAATTATTTCACCAGGAAAAATTTGGGCCTAACCCACAGTTAAATAATACCATTTCTCAAAAACTTTTCTATATTTTGTTGAGTAGGGGAGTGGGTACGGACGTTTTGCTGCGCAACATGTTTGCGGATCATTCCGGAACGGAAAACGCATTTTTATTATGCAACGTCCGTACAGAGAAGTAAACATAACAATAATCAATATTAAATTAGCGATAACTTGCAAAAAAAATATTTTAGAGGTACTAATTAATTAATAACTGAAGTATTGCCCAAGTATCGCATTCATGTATGAGAATTGGTATAATAGATTGTTATTGTGACTGAGCGGGATTTCTCACCAGGGTAGTTAAAATGGGATTTCCTCATCGAAATCAGAATCATTTTTCCCTGATTGAGATTGACCTAAATATTCCTCGGCAGCTTTAATTTTGGCAAAAATAGACATTCTAGAATTAGGTCGTTTTTTTATCAATCTATCAATTTTGTATTTAGCTTTAATTGCTTCTCGATATTCTTTAGAAATCGGTTTTTCCGGCCAATTCAAATCAGTAGCTTTGACAATTGGTAGTCGAGAACCTAATTTTTCTATTGGCATTTCTGGTAATCGAATCAGAAAATATTCTCGCCTACGTCTAATATTTTCTGCCCGATTTTCAATTTCTGCTAATACACCCGCTAATTGACTAGGATGATGTTCAGAAATAGCAACTATAACCTCAATATCATCTAAGGGAATACCTAAACTTTCTGCTCTGGCTAAAAAATCATCGGGAATATGATTTGTAACTGGAGGATTCACCGCAGCAGATATTTCTGCTATAGCTTTTTTGATAGTTTCTTTAGAATTTTCAACTATTTGATTATTAACTCGATCTGTCTGAGCCTCACTGAGAATATTTCCTAATTTTTGGGTAGCATCAGTTAATAATTGAATAGCTTTGTTTAAATGTTCATAATTCATTTTGAATATTTTTTATTGGGTAAAAATTTTGTATAATTTATCGAGAAATACCTATTAAATTTCAAATTTAAAGATAGTATTTTGTCATTGTGACTGGAAGGAAATAACTTCATTAATTGGGATAAATTTTTATTATTCAAGTAAGCATTCACCTAGCTCAAATTTTTAAAAATAATCAAGCAATGACTAGGGTTAGGTAATGACCAATTTAATTCATATTTCATTCATGTAAGCATTCAGCCGTCAGCTATTAGCTATCAGCTATAATTTATTATTTGGGAAAGAGTAATTAGTCTCCAAGAAGAATTAAAAATTATGTTTTTCCAGCATTCTTCAGGGAAGAAAAAAGTTCTTACCTAACCGAAGTCAAGTTATTACGTTAAAAAGCTGAGAGCTGAATGCTAATAGCTAAATGCTTACTCATTCATAGCTTTTAATTCACCTCACAAGGACAATTTCCGTTTGGTGTAATAATGAGTTAATATAGCAATTCCCAAAAAGCGTGAAGTAAAAAACTCTTTTGTTTTAGGGAGTAGGGGGTAGGGGAAATGGGAAATAGAAAAGAATAGAAAAAACTCTACCTCATAACTGTGGGAATTGCTATAACAAATAAACAAATAGCTGATAGCTGATAGTTGAATGCTTACTTATTCAAGAGGTTCTAACTCTTGAGTTGATTGCCATCCAGGTTGCCAAAGAGAGCGGTCTTTTAGTTGTTTAGCATTTAGCCAAAATCTCACAGTAGAGTCACAGGAAGCCACCATTTCAGCAAATACCCATTGACCTTGATTTTTACGATTTACGACTTGAAAATGTCGCCATCCCCAAGTTTGTTTAGTTGCTGTCCATTTAGAACCAAGAAGATAAGGAAATTTTTGTTTTTTTGGCATTTTCAAATAAAAATAAAGAAATATAATTTGTAAACATTCAGCTCTTAAAAATTAGCTTTTAGCTGTTTCATAAATAATGAATATACATTATCTCGATTCAGGTTAATTTTTTTCCAATACTTTTAATTCTCCTTAAATCTATCAATACTAATTCCTATTCAAAAGGCAATAAATTAGGCTGTGGTAATATCCATCACTTACTCTGGTTAAATATTTAGAGGTGTTGGAAATAGATTACTATTAAAGCTTCATCTCTTGATTTACCAACGCCATAAATTATAGCGGTTTTCACTCATGTTGACTTGCATTACTTCTTCTTTCTCTCCTAGATAACTAAAGCCTTCTTCCTTGAAACCCAAAGCTCTGTACTTTAAAAAACATGAAAACTGCTATAAGCTGATACCTGACTGCTGAATGCTGAATGCTTACCATAAGTCTAACCTCATTTCATTATTTTCATAAAAGCCAAGATGAGGATATAGAAATTTGCCTTGAGGGGAAGCATGAAGAACAACTTGAGTACAACTAAGAGATTTGAGGTAAGTAATAGCTTCTCCCATCAATTTTTTAGCAATTCCTTGACGGCGATAATCTGGTTCAACATAAACTCCCCAAATATAACCCTGTTTTCGATATTCTGGTTTCAGGATATTCGGATACAAATCAGGCAATATTTGACAGCTAACTGAACCAATTATTGTATTATTTATATCTGCAAGAAAGGCTTGATAAAATAGTTGCTGCCTAGCGTTATCAATATATTCTTTTGTGATTTCTAAGCAGTTAGATTGAAGAGAGTCTTTAGGAACGCCAATATCTTGCCACATTACATAAATATGTTTGGCAATTAGGGAACTTTCTTGTGGGCTTGCTGTTCTGATATTAATATTTTCTAGCATTGAAATTTTAGGATAATTTTAGTTACTAAACTGTCATAATTTATCAGTCGGTTATCAGCTAGTCTCCCCAGGAGGAACTACGTTAACAGCTATTGTTTTGATAGGCGATAAAAGCTTTATTAATTGAGTCAGAATTAAACCTTACTACTTCAATTTCTGACTTCTGAGTTCTAACTTCTGACTTCAAGTAAACTTGCTGCTTGCAATGCTTCCCAGGCTCTGTTTGAACACTTTTCCGGTGTCAGAGTTGCGATCGCTATCCACTGAATTCCTAAAGATCCGACTTCTGGATCGTCACTACTGAGGGTGGTTGGTTTCGGTTCCACTCTACACTGATAAATAATATTTAAAGCATGAAGTAGCTTTCCTTCTCCTTCAGGGAAAAATTTCTCTGCTATTGTCAGCAGTCGTTCTACCTGAAAATCTGTAATCCCAGTTTCTTCTTTGATCTCCCGCGCTAGTCCTTCCATTAGAGTCTCTTGTGGTTGTAAACCCCCTCCTGGTAAGTCCCAACAATTAGGTTCTGGATCTGTCATTTGATGCAGTAACAGCACTTGATCGTCTGCTACAAATAATCCTAATACTGCTACTCTTAATCTTACTTCTGATTGCATTTTTCTGAATTAACCTCAATCCAATTTATTTCCTATATTAAACATCCCGGAGAACATTCAAATAAATCTTAATTTCCAATTCTCAGCTTATACTTCCTCATAATAATATAAATATAATAATTTTTTATAGCTAATAT
>JBCDJM010000247.1:0-11791 GCA_038747755.1 Cyanobacteria bacterium P01_H01_bin.35 | reverse complement strand
TAGTATAAAAAAACGGTATCTTGGTAAGTATTTATACTGTAGATATCCTATTCATTGACCTTTCTCAGGAAAATATTAAGCATAAATAGTCAATTACTTACTCCTATTGACCCCGATAATTGTTTCCTGTCTCCTGTCTCCTGTCTCCTATTCTTGATACTACATTTTGTCGTGCGGAATGTAGGTTATAGATATTGGAAGCCAAAAAGACTCGTAATTATTTTCATGTCTGGGTTTGAGCGATTTTTTGCCTCTATTTACCGACAACTCTATAATCTAAAAACTCGCTCCAAAGTACATCACCAATCTAACGGCTAACTTATCTGACTCCTAAAAAATATCCTGGCTATTTGTAGGAAATATTTATCAATTTGCGATAGCCCTTCAGTTGGAGTTGGTTAATAAATAATCCTAACGACTTGAGTCTTAGGAGAAATCATCTTGTAGCCTCCAAACCTTGATAAATCTCAGTGGCTACTTCTGTACCACGACGAACACAATCTCCCAAAGCTACACCACCAATATAATTACTACACAGATATACACCAGGCCAAGATTTTAAGCCATGATTAATCTGAGCCAGCCTAGAATTATGACCTAAATTATACTGAGGAATAGCACGAGACCATAAATGTAGAGCCAGAACTTTTGGTTGTTCCGCATCTTGCTTCAATAAAGTTTGACCAAGGTCTTGATGTACCCGTGCAACGATCGCTTCACTATCTAACTGAGAAATTCCTGGGTCTGTTGCACCCCCAATAAAATTAGTAAAAATTTGCCATCCTGGAGGTGTTCTACCAGGAAACAAAGCAGAAGACCAAATAGTACCAAGAGTCCGGATACCTTGACCTCTAGGAATCAAATTACCAAATCCATCTATCTTTGCCTTAATAGAAGAAACAGGATATGCCAAAACTACACAAGCAACAGTAGGATAATAAAATTTATCGAAAGTAGAAGCAATTTCAGGCAATAAAGGTTTAAATAATTCAGCACAAAAATAAGCAGGAGTAGATAGCGCAATAGTACGAGTCTCTACTTGCTCAGAACCATTAGGAGTAGAAAATTCTGCTATATAAGTTTGTTGTTCTGTCCGACGAATACCAATGAGATGCCAATTTAGTTTTACCGTTTCTCCTAAATAAGTAGCGATCGCCTTTGGCAATGCCTCCAAACCACCCCGGAAAGAACCCAACTCTCCAGGTTTAGTCTTGGGAATATTCGGATCGGCAGCAACCTTTGACTTAGGATTTCTTTTAGCAGACAAAATAGCACCAGCCAAAAGTCCACCACCAATATCGGCCATTCGAGCCACTTTAGAAAAAGCAGCAGTAGCACTAAGTTGACTAGGGTCTCCAGCATAAACACCAGAAACAAAAGGTTCCACCAATCGCTGCATCACCTCCACACCTAGATGTCTTTGGAAAAATTGAGATACAGTTTCTTCTTCCCCTTGCTGAGACATACCAGTACCCACAGCAGGTGGCACAAAACCTAAAGCACCTACTAAGGCGCGTAACTTTCCAGCATGACTCAGTAGTTTGGACTGTAACATCGCCGTTGGACCCATTGGTACTGGTAGTAATTGACCATTCCAATAAACATAGCGAGGTAGCTTACGATCTGCAAAAATTAAATCCTGTTTAAGGCCAACATCTACAGCCAACTTTAGCAGTTCAGGTGTAGGAGAAAAACTATTAGGACCTTCTTCCCAAAGAAAATCTCCTTGAGAAACTGTTGTGATATTACCCCCTACTCGGTTTTGGCTCTCGGCAACTAAAATCTTCAAGGGTGAATTATTACTTAATTTTGTGAGTTTGTGGGCTAAACTCAGCCCACTAATACCTGCACCCACGACTAAGACATCTAAGACTTCTGTCATTTGTTCCTAAATATTCAGTTCTGCTATGAATTAAAGCTGTGGAATTTCACCACGATTTTAGATTGAATCTCTAAAGTACTACTGCTACGCCGTACTTTCAATAATTAATAATTAATAATTACCTATTCTGTAATAAAAGAATTGGCACTCAAGGAATTTTTTTTCTTCTCTTGGTTGATTGGATATGGCGTTTAGCGTTCCGCACAACTTCGTTAACGGCTGTCGCCGACATATAAAGCGAAGCGGCTCTGCAAGAGCGGGAGACCTTTCCCTCCGGGACGCTTCGCGAAGACCATCCCTACGGAATGCTCCCCAAACAACTGCTTTTTCTCCATGAGTGGAGAGGCTTTATATATTAATTTTTCGGTAAAGTTAGCGTCGGCTTCTGTTTTCGTAAAATTATCCTACAACCTGATTTTATCATCCTTGCACTAAGCATCATAATTTAGTGTTCTACAATACTAGCTACATTCATAGCAGTGGACTTATGTTTGCCACTCTATAAAATTTTTCAGAATGCTGCTTACATAGCAGTGGCCAGAGCTGTTAGGATATTTTCAAACCCTCAAATTTAGTTTTTAGTGTCAATGCAGGAGCGAATGGCTATTTACTGAAGTAGAGCTTCCGCTTTTTCCTGGGGAATGCTCTGCAAATATCTTGCGGAGCAAAACGCCCCTACTGACTTCTACTATACATGATGTTGGAAAAGAGTTTCTAGGTAAACTCTAGCAGCTTGACGATAATAAGGAGATGTTTCTGGTGTACCGCTATCTCCATTCTGTAACAAAAATAGTGACAAAGCTGCGGAAAACACACGATCTTGATCCCAGTCAGGGTGTGTTTCTAAGTATATCTTAAGGGATTCGTGCAGTGCTTCAGGAATTTCGGCCAGAATACTAACGGTTACGTTCATCTTTAGTAGGGTTCTCTATAATATTTTTTCTTCTTCATAGTCCTTAGTTATGGCCATTAACCACTAACTTTGAACTACCAATGTCGCATCATTGTGCATCAAGAGGGGGTAAGTTTGTCAATGTTGAGAAATATTACAACCGACTTTCAATAAATAAAAGATTTACGAAATAATCAGTATTTCATCGCTTTTTTTGTTACAAAAATTCATATAAAGTGGCTAATATGAATGAATTTACCTGTGACTGAACAAAATCCCCAATACATTTACAAGAGTATTATGATGTCGTTGAACTCTGTGGAAAATCCTGTTTAATCTGTGGAAAACGTGGAACTTCCTTGTGGAAATTCTGTGGAATGAATGTGGAAAGTTACTCTAAAAGATAAGAATTCTGAACTACTTCGACAAATGAAAATCAGAAATTAAAATTAGGTATTAGAGTCTAAATAGTAAAAGCTATAATAACTAATTTTGAGAGTGCCATTTTTTTAGTTGTTCGTGAGTGTTTTTGAACTCTTCTTCATTAATTAATAATTGATAATGAATAATGGATAATTACCGAATAATTAATAATTAAGATTCGATCATCAATTAATTATTCATTTAACAATTCACGCTTTGAAGCCTCCCATTGTAATTAATAATGAATAATTAATAATTAAAACCCCATAAATAAGCATGAGATAGTCTGTTATAAATTATGAATTTTCTACTCTAGATAATTATTAATTGTATTCCTAGGTCATCCTGCGCAAACGGCTGTCGCCGACATTAAAATTGTTAATTGCTGAACTCTTTAACAATTGATAAGGAATAATGGAGAGTGGAGCGTAAAAACTACCTCTAATTATCAATCATCTATTGAAAAGGAGAGGCTTTACACCGAATTGATACTTATATAGCAATCCTATTTTATTTGTCTATAAAAAATCTTACAACTTTTAGGGAACAGTTAACAGGCGGGAGTTTCAGTTTTTTTTATTTACTTTTTGATTTGTCGCAACCTATGCGCGGATTACTATACCAGTTTTCACAAAGGTAGACTAAAAACTTCTTCTTACTTCTGCTATAGAAAAAAATTATCTAACAAATATCTGGAATATAGCATTTTTCACAAAGGTAGACTAAAAAACTTCTTCTTGCTTCTTGCTTCTTCCTTTTTCGTTCTTGCTTCTTGCTTTTTCGTTCTTCCTTCTGATATAGAAAAAAATTATCTAACAAATACCTAGAATATAGACTTGAAATAAGTTATTGAATCAAACTGTATTGTAAGCATTCAGCCGTAATATAAAATCCGGTTATACAGTAATTGCAAAACTAATTCTTCATTAAGACAAGTTTTATATTATATCTCTGGTGATAATCAAAAATCAAATCAATTATCGCGTATAAATAATCAATTCTTTCCCCCTACTCCCTACTCCCTACTCCCTCTTTGAGGTGCTAATACCTGAATGTTTACACTAGATTTGTATTTAAGAGTAGAACACAATACTTTTTCGAGGTTAGTAGTTTTTACTCTATGCAGTCAATATTGTCAGGTACAATATACTATGGAAGAGTAAATATATAGAATAATTCATTCCTTGTTATTTTTTAATAATTTTTTATTCAGTCTGGGCAAACATAAGTATTTATACGAGTATTCTTAATAACACAAACCAGTCCTTCTAGGACGTTGCTCTAAACAAAAATTGTTGGTAAAAAATGTTATGATTAAACCAATTCAATCCTCTTTTCGCAGGATTCTACTATCGCGAATATTCCTACTTACTGTGCCAGTATTAATATTGGGTCAGTATCTAATCTACAGACAAGCACGTTCTACTCTTCTAGACACTGCTCGTCAAAACCTGAAAGAAAGTGCAGATAGAAAGGCAGAAGATATTCAACAATGGGCAAAATCTCTGGAATCGAATTTAGTTGGTGCTAGCCAAAGCTATGTATTTCAATCTGGTACAACTGAAGAGTATCAAAGTTATGTAGAACAATTATATAAAATGTTATCTAGCCAGGTAAGTTGCGTTCAATTAAGTAACTTACAAACTGAGCAGATAGTTGCTAATACTTGTGGTGCTAAATCAATACATTCCTTATCAGAAAATATATGGCCTCAACAGCAGAAACAACTGATTATGGATAGCTCCAATATTTACATGAGTTACATACAGCCAGAACACTTAACTTCAGAAGGTGAATCAAATCATCAGGAAGTTAATAAAACAACACAAGTTAGCTTGGGTTTAAGTGTACCAGTATATGTTACTGAAACTGGGGAAAGAAATTTGAGGTATGCCTTGAGTATTAAGTCGCCTTTACCAATGCAAACCAATAGAAAAAGAGGCTCACTTACAGGTTCAACTGTAGTAATTGATTATAAGGGTACGATATTGGCTACTCCAGACCCTAGTAGATTGGGACGCAATATTTCTGAAGGGCCAGATGTAGATAGACTGAAAAATATTATTAGAAATGCACAGGAAGGGAAAAAAGATTTTGCCCATATATTTTCTTTTGAGGAAACAAATATTTCCAGTAGAAATAGGGGGAATGATAAAAGTAAAAATCTTTTGAGAGAAATTATTGATGAATTAAAAAAGATATTGCCTGAATTGTTAGGACTTAAATTATCAGCAGATAATGAATTTTTAGCGGGGTATGTTGCTATTCCTAGTCCTATAGATAGAGATAATGATAATCAATGGATTGTTTTAGCAATTACACCGATAGATTTTGCTTTATCTGGTCTGAGAGAAGTTCAAAAGGTTCTAATTATGCTAGTTTTAGGTTTAGTTGCTGCTAGTATAATAGCAAGTATTTTTTTGGCTCGCGATTTAGCTCGTCCTTTGGAAAAACTGCGAGACTATGCTGTTAGTGTTAATAATTTAGACTCTCCTAATACAGTACCTCGAAATTTAAGAATTCGTGAGTTTAATCAACTAGCAATTTCATTACAGAAGATGGTAGAGAGGCTAAAGGAGTGGGCTTATCAACTAGAAGTAACTTCTAAAGAGGCTCAGGTTGCTAACCAACTAAAAAGTGAATTTTTAGCAAATATTTCCCACGAGTTAAGAACTCCACTTAACGGAATTATTGGTTCACTGCAATTAATTTGTGATGGTTTTTGTGATAGTAGGGAAGAAGAAATAGATTTCTTGAAACAAGCTAATAATTCGGCTATTCATTTGCTAAGAATTATTGATGATATCTTGGATATTCGTAGAATTGATTCAGGAACTTTATCTATGATATTTGAGGATGTCAATATTATCAAATTATTACAAGAGACAGTAGATTCATTTAAAGACAATATTCACCAAAAATCTCTACTATTAAAGCTAAATGTCCCTCTACAAGTAATAATTGTTGACGCTGATAGAGAAAAGTTGAAACAGGTGTTTGAAAATGTTATTAATAATGCAATTAAGTTTACAGAAAAAGGGAATATTAATATTTCTATGAGCCTCAAATACAATGAATCAAGTATTTGTGAAAATACCAATCATCCAATGAATTGCCAGGGTCAAAAAGTAAATGAGGTTGTAGTCACAATTCAAGATACAGGAATTGGTATTAATTTAGAACAACAGGATAAACTATTTCAACCTTTTGTCATGGTAGATGGTACAAAAACCCGTAAATTTGGTGGTAATGGATTAGGATTAGCGATTTCTCGCAGTCTGATGGAAATGATGAATGGTGATATTACATTATCTAGTGAAGGCATAAATCAAGGAACTACAGTTAGTATTAGTATGCCAATTAAGCAAATACTACCATCTGAAGAAAAACTGTATATTTCAACAGAAATTAAATTGAATTCTCAGAGTTAATTTATAGCAATTTAATTAGTGACAAAAAAATTTCTATTCCTTCTCATATTGACTCGTTTTTTTTGTGTTATAATTACCTTTTTGATCTAGCATCCACCCCAAAACTGGAAAGGCTACTCCTTGATGTACCATTCCCAAAGTTATTTCAGTTATCAGTTAACAGTTAGCCTCCTCCAGAGGAACTGCATTTTTTCATCAGGTCATACTCCGCTGGCTGAAACGAGATGCTTGAAATATAGCAGTTCGCTCTGGTATATTTACACATTATTTTTTGTACACCTTTTCGATGACTGCACTTTGAGTTATAAGTTTTAAATACCTGAGCTAGCAGGGCTATACTAAAGTTGATTTTTGTGCTTGTGCAGACAAGCACAAAAAGAGATAGGTACAATTATTCCTATTACTCTCTCTGTCTCCCTACTCGGACTAAACTTCCTTGACAAACTACGATTTTTTTCATCCCCTTAAAAGGGTAGGCTTGAGACCTTATTTTTTGGTCAAGATATTGAAAGTCTTTTGCTCAAATTTCCATTCTTTGCAGTCCAAACTTAATACTCATGGTTGTGGTATGTCCATCATAGCCACAATTAATTTGGCGATCGCCTAGCAGTGCTACCCACTATCCTTACCCAAAAAATTTATCTAAAATCTAAAAACTACAGCGCAATAGTTGAATTAATCATCAATTACAGCGGTTTTCATTTCAGTAGACCACAGTAGGGGCGATTTCGTTTCCTGCGGAATGCGGAGCAAACCGAATGCTGTCGCTTTCCGCGTAATTAGGAGCATGACAAACGGAAATCGCCCCTACAGGGTTTTGGTTATGACGATGTGGTTTATCCATCTGAAAAGCGCTGTAAAGTGAAGTCATATCATGTCCGGTTGAATACTTACTCTTTGGAGGAGGTAAGGCAGAAGGCAGGAGGCAGGAGGCAGAAGGAAAGAAAAGGTTAGAAGGGAAAAGGTTTTTTTATCACTGATTATCCGGACATGATATCATACAATTTCTCTGGAACAATGCGCTGAATAATTCTTGCCTAAAGCTGAATTTTACTGACAGCTATTAGTCTTGCTCCATACCACTTTAGATTTTGAACTGGTATGATAACAAACCTTATTTCACCAATGCCTGATTTTCTTTTTTATTATCGGAGATGTCTATTAGAAATGTCCGCGCCCTTTGCTGCGATTGCTATATCAGGACTTACGCACCAAGCGCCATATCTAGCGAATAGCATTCGTCCTCTAGGGATAGCGTATTGTCTAAGAATTTGCGTAAGTCCTGTATATGTCAACATTTTAAAATTGCTCACATTTGATTGTTTTTCCTCCTTGCTGAAGAGAATCATTTAAAGCACAGAGTATTCCTACTAAATCAGCGCCTACCCAACCAGAAGAAATTTTTGAAGTAGTATTCTGACTCACACAATTTAAAAATTCATTGCACACTTGAGCTAAAGGTTCAGCTTTTTCCACTGCTAAAACTTCCCGACTGACATCTACTGCTTTCCAACGACTGCCCAGATATTCTAAATGACCATGCTGAATAACTAAAGGTTGCTCGGCTGACATCTCATCAAAAATTAATGTTCCTTGACTACCGACTACTCCTAAACGACGTTGTTTATCAGGGTTGAGCCAACACAGATGTAAAAAAGCTTGAAAACCACTAGGATAAGTCAGTTTAGCCATAACTAAATCTGACTGTGGCGGTTGTTGGGGGAGCCAGACTGTACCATTTGCTTGTACTTCCACAGGGGTTTCCTGCAACCAAGCATTCAAAATGCAAATATCGTGAATTGCTAAATCCCAAAGCGCATCAACATCTGGGCGCACCGGTTCAATATGAGTCCGTGTAGCATAGCCATAACGTAATTCTCCTAATCTACCTTCTGTAACTATAGTTTGGCCAGTTTGTACAACGGAATTAAATAAGTAAGTGTGATCGACAAAAAGTTGACGTTGTTGTTGTTCGGCTAATTTACATAGTGCAACTGACTCTGAATATTCAAGGGTTAAAGGTTTTTCCGAAAAAACGTGATAACCTTTTTTCAGAGCAGCACTAATAATCTCGTAGTGGGTAGAAGCTGGAGTAGCGATCGCTACTGCTGTAATTCCTGGTAACTCCAAAGCTTCTATCCAATCTTCTACTAAGGCTATATCTTTGTCCAATTGCAACCGCTCTTGAATTGCTTGTAATTGTTCTGGATGAGGATCTACTACAGCAATAACGTGAGATTGAGGATGATTAAGGAAGTTCCGAACTAAGTGAGATCCCCAACGGCCTACACCAAATATAACAATTCCTATTTTCATAAGTTTAAATATAAAAGATTGAGCTGATATGAATTAGCGTTGACTGGTGTTTTAAGCCTATCACATTCAGGTTGTACCGTTTCACGAAAGTCAAAAGTCAAAAGTTAAAAGTCAAAAGCAAGATTGTATAGAACCCATTTGGTATCTTTACATTGGTTAAAATTTTGACAAGAATTACACAAAATGTCGAATTATATCCTATATGTAGGGGTAATTTCCTGCGGAATGCTGCCTCTTGCAGGATCTGCCTCTTGCTACGGTAGCTCTCGCTTTTTCGTATAGGGAATGCTCCGCAAAGATGTCCGCAGCGAAACGCAAACGCAAATCACCCCTAAAAGATTTGGTAGTTATGTGTTAAGTCCTGTGTACGTTATTTTTCAAATTTCTCTCTAACCCTTCTAGGTTCTACCTTACTTTCACAATAAATCTTACGTCTCAAGAAGATTGAGTATTCTTTCACATTTAAAGTTTGAAACCATTTGTGACATCTTTAAACTTTTTCATCTAACTGTTTAAAATTTTGATTTGTGATTTTCTGTCAAAGACTTCTGATAAAAGTTAAAATTTAATCTTTTTTCATCATCTTTTCCTGTTTTATATTCTCTATTCCTGACTGCTGCAAGAAATCTAAAGCAGATTTGGCTGCGGCTTGCTCTGCAGCTTTAATTGATGGTCCCTTACCTACACCAAGTTTCTTATCTTTAAACCAAACTTCTGCCAAGAAACGTCCACGATCGCCATGAATCTTATTTGCTTCCTGAACTTTGTAATTTGGTAGTGTTTTGTAGTGACCTTGAGTCCATTCTTGGAGAGCTGCCTTATAATTTTGGCGGGCAGGATCGCTGCGAATTTCTGCAATTAACTTTTCAAAGTGATAATCTAGCCAAGGGCGGATTAATTCTAAGTTATGGGTGCTTAAATAAAGAGCAGCTAAAACCGCTTCAAAAGAATCTGCTAGTCGAGACTCTTCTCCAGCTTGATCTCCTGCTGCACTTTTGGATACCAGTAAATAGCGACCCCATCCATATTTATTGGCGATTTGTGCTAGAGAGCGATCGCTAACTAAAATGGAACGAATGGCAGCAAATTCTCCTACAGGACAATGAGGATAATTTTCTAACAGTAACTCGGCAGCTACGAGTCGTACTACTGCATCTCCTACAAACTCTAACTTTTCATAGTTATGTGTTGATGAGACTGTAGAGTGGGTTAAAGCCAGGTCTAGCAAATTCCATTTAATTGGACTGTGCTGAGGGATAGATAATTTTTCGACTAAAGATTTAAGTTGCTTTTGGCGTGGATGATATATTTGAGTCATCTAAAACAAAATCGGTAGTTGGGAGATCCGTAAGCTTTAGCTACGGGGGGATAAAGGATTTTAGTCATCTAAAAAAATCAGTAGTTGGAAAACCTTTCATTAATTGATAATGGATGAGGAAAAATACCTCGGCCTTCAGTCGCAGTAAACTTATCAGCCAGGAGAATTACTCTCTAGGTTAACGCTAATTTCTGGGGTTCTAATATAATTTATATATCATTATACTGGATATATAGCAATCAGGAATGAGATGTGAGAAAAAACTGTAGAGGTTTGGAGACCAAACCCTAGCTAATATGGGGTTTGGAGACCAAACCCCGTTAGATAAAATATTACAAATTCTCACAAATCACAACTGATTGCTATATTATGGATTAACATCTTAGTGTACTGGAGTTTAGACTAAATGGTTGAAGATATAATCAAGGAAAGGATTGAAAAAAATTAGACCATCAACAGATGTGTAAAACAAATGTTCAGATAAATTAAGCTGATTTTACCTTTTTTGTGTTTTTTTTCTGACTTTCAAACCTACCTTTTCCTTTTTTGACTATCGGATATCGTTTTCTTTTGCGACGAACTTGACCTTTTTTCCAGCCTGGAGATTTTCCACGGGGTTTGGGAGGAGATGTAGGTGTTCCTACCATAGCAATAACTGCTCCAAAGCCCTGGGCAACTCTTCCGGGAGTTAAATTACTCTGTGGTTTCTGCCAAGGTAGAGGATGGTCTTCTATCAGCCCACGAGCTAACCATAACTCCCAAGTCATCATGGGTATTAAATCACTCCATCGATCACATTGCTCTTTAGTGCCAAAATTGGGTAAAGTCCAGTGTAACCTTTGTTTGCATGCATCGATACCAATGTTCAATCGTAAAGCGACGTAGATACAACTCAACTACTTCTATCAAAGTCGGCATTTGTTCTCCCTTCCAAGCTAACCACAGGGGCTTACTTTTGGGTAAGTCTAATTGCTGGACTCGAATTAGTGATAATGGTTCATCAGACGCTTGTCGAAAATGTAAATTATGCCATGCTTGAATCTGGAGTCTTCCTTGCTTTGGATGTTCCACTTCTACTTTTTGAGCTTCTGAACTCCATGTTGTCTCATCATTAAGTTTAAATTTCTTTCCATGTAACCGAGGACGACCACGACCATTATAACCTATTGGTTCACCGTAAAAACATCTATTGGAACTTAACCGCATCAATCGATCACAAGGAATATCTGCGGTTTGTTTGACCCATGACGCACATCCATATTGACTATCGACAACCACTATAGCTCTCTTCTCTAGGCAGGAACAGACTTTTCTTAACTGTTCGCTTAACTTACTGATAGCAGTATCACAACTGTTAATTCTTTCTTGAAGCAAAGGTAATGCCCAACTTCCTTTTTCCTCTGGTATATAAGCTAATGTACTATATCCAAAACCTACTCCTATGGGTTGATTGACTTTGATTTTACCTGGAGTATGTTCATAGGTTCTTTCTTGTAGGGTAACCGCGTCTGGTTGTAGCCAAGCACTAT
>JBCDJM010000246.1:0-11834 GCA_038747755.1 Cyanobacteria bacterium P01_H01_bin.35 | reverse complement strand
GCTAGTCTTGATTTTCTTCGTGAAAGTTACTTGAAAAAAATCAATTTTCTCCCCTTTTCGACTCAGACTGATTCAGATTATTTACTCAAATCTTTTTTCTCAGACAGACTTTCTAGAGAAGCCAAAACTTTAGGTAGTTCTGCTAAAAAAGTTGCTACTATTTTTTCCGTCAAGACAAATTCTATAGTTACTTATAGTAGCCTCTTTGTCTGAAACTTTATAACTCATAAGTTGTTGATTTAATTTGTAGGTTAATTATCAAAAACTATCAAATGTAATTTTCCTGTATTACCAAACTAAGCTTTTCCCTAACTACCAAAAAAAGTTAATGTAGCAGTAATTTTTGAAACTGTTATCCAAAGTTAATTAGCAGATATAAGGTTAGAAGGAAGAAGGTTTTTTCTAACTAATTTAATTATCCCAATCGGTATAAGTTTTAGCTTTTCTATTCCTTCCACCTTCTACCTTCTTACTTCTGAATTAATATTGAGGCACAGAAGAATCTATCTCCTGACTCCAAGCAGTAATACCACCTTTGAGATTAGTACCCTCAATACCATTCTCCTTCAAAATACCTAACGCTTTGGCCGATCGCCCGCCCATTTTACAATGAGCAATTAAACGATGACCATTCATTAATTCCTTAACCTTTGTTACACCAGGACCCTGCTCAATATCTGGCAATGGTACTAAAACAGACCCAGGAATTTTCGCAATTTCATATTCATTGGGGTTCCGCACATCCACTAAGACAAAATCATCTGCCCCACTATCCAATAATTGCTTCAAATCTTGAACCGTCATTTCTGGAATAGCCATCTTACTTTCTGCCTCCTGTGCTTTAGCTTGAGGAATGCCACAAAACTGCTCATAATCAATCAACTTTTCAATAACTGGTCGTACTGGATTAGGACGCAGTTTCAATTCCCGGAAAGTCATATCTAAGGAATTATATAGTAACAATCTACCATTCAAAGTTGTACCTTGACCCAAAACAATTTTGATAGTTTCCGTCGCTTGGATAACTCCAATCATTCCCGGCAAAATACCTAACACACCACCTTCCGCACAAGAAGGTACCATTCCTGGGGGCGGAGGTTCGGGGTAAAGGTCGCGGTAGTTCGGTCCACCTTCATAATTAAAGACAGTTGCCTGACCCTCAAAGCGGAAAATTGAACCGTATACATTAGGTTTATTCAGAAGAACACAGGCATCATTAACCAAATAACGAGTGGGGAAATTATCAGTACCATCCACAACCAAATCATAAGACTTGAGAATGTCGAGGGCATTTTCAGAACTTAACCGAGTTTCGTAAAGGTCAACCTGACAGTGAGGATTAATTTCGTGAATCCGATTTTTAGCAGATTCAATTTTTGGCTTACCCACCCAGGAAGTACCATGAATAACCTGTCGTTGTAAATTAGAACTATCGACAATATCGAAATCTACAATTCCAATATTTCCAATTCCTGCTGCTGCTAGATATAACAATAGAGGAGAACCAAGACCGCCCGTGCCGATACATAGAACTTTGGCAGCCTTAAGACGTTTTTGACCATCCAATCCTACTTCCGGTAGAATTAGATGGCGTGAATAACGTTGATACTCTTCTGTATTTAACTGGATTTGTTCCAGATTCGGATTTAACATGACAATGTTAGGTCTAAAAATTTCTTAGATAAATTATGTAAGGTTTTCTAATGTACAAAACCTAAACAATTCCAGCAAAGTTAGGTCAAACCTGGTAATGCCAGTCTTGATGTTTATTTCTTGCTTCAACCTGGGAGTCTTTCAGTAGCCCACCCTAGTAAATTGATTCACTTCCCCATATTTGGATAATACAACTCCTAAAATTACCTACATTAAACCTGCTATATATCTTATTGCTTATCTTTTAATAATTTCTTCCGGTTGAAATTGATGCTTCCCATCAAGAGACCAACTGAGAAAATCAATAGTTTTGCCTTTTTCCACTGAGAGGATAATGTAGGAATATTCTGGCCAGGCGTAGGTACGGTCAAATTCTGAGGGAATAGCTGGATGGTCTGGATGGGAATGATAGATACCAATTATGGAGAGGTGGCGTTCTCTTGCAGATTTCATTGCTTTGAGCATTAGTTCTGGGGATATGGCATATCTTTTTTCTTCTGTAAATTCTGTTTGTTCTGGCCAATATTCATCTGCTTCTGCTTGCCAGGCATTTTCAGCAGGCAAGACTTCGATGACTGTTTTTGTCTGTTGGTTTTCCTGACCTAATAGTAAGCCACAACATTCATTTGGGTAGGATGTTTCGGCGTGGGTGGAAATTTTTTGGAAGTGGGAGAGGGGGATTATTAGAAGCATTTTTTTTTGATAAGTATGCAATAGTAAAGTAAGAAGAAAAAAAAGGAAAACAGAAGCCATAACTAAAATCTAGTTTTAAGTTTCATCGTTGTTAAATAAAATAATAGGATTATTATCCTTTTTTAGATTCATTAAGTGCCCAGTTTTTTAGGTCGTAAGCCTCTAACAATCTTAGAGATTCTCAGAATCCAGAAGGCAATAATACCTTGGATTGGAAGGCTATGTTGCAAAAACTTTCAACATTTCGATAACTGAGGATGTAATGTTGTGACAGTGTTGAACAATTAATATGTCAACTGGTTCTTTAGCCAGCCTAATAATTTGGTCTCCATTCTTACCTAAGTGTTTAATAGTCATTGGAGAGAACTTAGCGGGTCCTTTTAGTAAAAACGCTGCTCTAAGACGCTTCCCTTGGTAGTGTAGATGGGAAGTTGTAAAGTCTGAAGTTCCCCACCCCAGTCTTTAGCAGTAGACTCCGAGAGAATTTTCCCCAAGGCAGCTTTAAAAACACTTTCTTTGATATGCTCCATTTCCTTAAAGTCCTTAGGCATATCTTGTTCTTTTACTTTCGAGAATTCATCAAAGTCTTCAATATAAAGATTGTAAAAGTCGCTGTATAAAGTCCAAGACAGTTCCCCTGTTTCAGTATCCTCCATGTAAGGAAAGCCTATTACTAAAGGATGAAATATCAATTTTTTTCTTCTACAGCAAAATATTCAGCTATTACAGCAAGATTAGCACCGTGTTGGAGTTCTGCTTTTAATGTACTCGCAGTTATGCCACCTACAGTTATATGTAATTCTATAGTTAATTCACTTCCTTCAAATACTTCAGGCTCTAAAACAATACGGTCATTTTCACCCTTTTCATATATTTCCTTACAAGGTTTAAGCTTAACAATTGAGCAGAAAAACCTACCACCTTTTTCTAGAACAATCTCTTCAAGAGTCTTAATTTCATTTACCCTAAAGAATTCGATCAATATTCTTGTGTATATCTGGTCAATTAATACTCTTTTTTGGAATTCGGGGGCAGTTGGTGGTATCAAACTAATTTGTTGATTAATAATTCTCGAACCTTGTTCTTGTAAAATTGTTAGTATCTTTCGGTGATGCACAAAACCAGGGTCTACAATTAACTTTTCCGTTGACATCTAATCTCTTCCTAATATAAATCAATACTGTAAAATTAAAAATTATTTACCAAATTAAATCTTCTATGGTTTGATGGTAAATAATTCTCCAAGTTTATCCTTAATCTACTCCGAAACAGTATTGCTATTATCTTAAGTTGAGATTTTGGGTAATCATAAAATTTCCTACTAAGATTACTATTAAAGTCAATACTGGAAAATCAAAAATTATTTGCTAAATTAAATCCTCTATGGTTTGATGGTAAATGGTTATCCCGTTCATCCCTTATATGTTCCGAAACAGTTTATGAAAGATACAAACACTGAAACTAAACCAGATAAAGTTGGTACAACAGAAGCAGCATTTCTTTTAAATATTTCTACTGCTAGACTCAGGTTACTTCTCAGGCAAGGTCGTCTCAAAGGAGCGGAAAAAGTTAAACGGTTCTGGGTAATTCCTTTAAATAGTAGAGGAATGCCAGAAATTACCCCTGGTCGTCGAGGTCCTCAAGGAACTTGGAATAAAGGATTCCGTACAGGTAATACTTTTATCCATGTGCTGCGAAGAGAAATTGACTATAACCGAGACCACGGCACATCTCTTGCAGCTATTTCTGTCAAACAAGGAGACAGAAACGATCGCTGCCACGAAGTAGAAATTCTGGGAAATTGCAAAATCGTCTATCGACCTCATAAACCTAACAGAAGTCAAGCAGGTGGTGCCCGCCTGTGGATTGAGACAGAGCCTGATGTTGAAATTATTCGTAAGTTTTTCCTAGATGTAGAATTGGAGGAAGATCAACCTCAAGAGTTTGGTTAGCTTTAACTCTGATTTTTTAGCTTAACTGCATTTTTCTGCATATCTATCTATAATAGTATGTCGGTGTTAGCTTCTTTGATTTTTCAGCTAACATTACAGATTTTTGTGGAAATAATTCTAACATTTGTCGCATGACTAACCCTCCTCAAAATTATTTTTTGAGAGTAGGTGAGCGATCGCTTCTATAAATTTAGATTGGCAATTTTTCAGTCAATAGCAAAAGTACGAACATCACGGATAATTAATTGATTTTTTTCTTCAATCAAATTTCCAGTACAAATAATTAGACTTTGCTTCAGATTCGCTTCAAAAGCTTTAACATAGTCTGCGCGATTTAACTCAATTACTATTTCTGATTCTTGTGTATTTTCCTGGATGGATGTAATGATAGTTACTCGTCCTTTTTTATCTTCTTCTCCCCATTCAAGTTTAATAACTTTTCCTTCAACCTTATCTAGAGATTCTATCTCAGATGGTTCTTGAAAAATTGGAGATGATTTTTTTGTTCTTCGTTTGTCTCTCTTCTGAAAGTAAGTTACTACTCTTTTGGATTTTAGTGTTTTTTTTGCCTCTTTTAATTTAGGTAGGGAGAAATTCCCTAGTATTAGCAAGACAATCTGAGGTTAAACCTAATTAACAAAACCTAGCAACTCCAGTAAAGACTTAGCTAAATAATAAACAACTGGAATAGATACAGCATTGCCAAATTGTTTCTTAGCAATATTTTCTCTACTATGGGGTCTAAACCAACTAGGAAAACCTTGTAACTTCCCACAGTCTCTTGCAGTTATATACCGATATTTTTTCTGACGATAAATTTCCTTGATAAATAAAGACTTATACTCCTCTGGAGTTTCTGCATTAATAGATACCGTAGCTATACAATCTTTTGTACCTGTAGCAGTTAAAGTCGGCACAATTTCTGAATGAGGTAAAAATATTCTATATATACCATTAATTCCTGATGAATTTTTAGAGTTGACAAATTCATAACCCTGTTCTGCAACATAACGAATAATTTTCTTCTCTACTAAATTATTCAATTCTTGAATTTGCAAATTATCTATTAAATCAGATAAATCTGCAAAAGATAAAGGATTACCGTCTTTAGTTCCGTACTTTTTTTTACGTCTATTTTTGAGAATAGTTTCACAAATCAACTTTTCTCTTTTAGTTGTCTTAATAAGATCCCAAGAATGAATAGTTGTATGACCATTTCTTGTATCACAAAAAACAAAAAAATCATTCAACTCATCATTTTTTTGAAATCTATTTCTAGATACTGGAAGACTACCATTAAACAAAATATCTGGTGATAATTTTGCCTTTTGAATATCAAAATTGCTCTGGAGATCATCAATAATTTCAAAAAGTTTAGTTTGAAAACTTAATGGTTCGGGAAAATGAAAACCATCTACCTCTAAATCTTTCCTAATCCCCACAATAAAAACTCGTTCTCTATTTTGAGGCAATCCAAAATCAGCAGAATTAAGTAACTTGTAATAAACACGATAACCAATATTTTCAAACTTCTGAATAATTAATTCAAACGACCTCTGATTAGCCGGACTAATTAACCCTCTAACATTTTCAAAAATAAAAGCTAATGGTTGATTTTCCTCCACAACCCTCATCGTATCAAACCAAAGTTTTCCTCTAGAATCATCAAAACCCCGTAATTTCCCAGCCACAGACCAAGGCTGACAAGGAACCCCTCCAACTATCAGATTGACTTGCCAAGGTAACTCAGAAATTTTAGTAATATCTCCCAAATATTTTTCATCGTTATTGATATATCCAGTCAAAAAATTTTGCTGATAAACCTTAATAGCATCTGAGTCAATTTCTGAATATCCTAAACATTTACCTCCTAATTTTTCTAGAGGAATTCTAAATCCACCAATCCCCGCAAATAAATCTATAAAAGTAAAACGATGCTCATATATTTGTAAATTAATAGGTTTCTCCAGATTAAAAAAGCTTAATTGGCTTGGGGAATTAATGAGCTGATCTGACATGAGTCAATTTTGATGATTAAGTAGGTGGGTTTAATTATAGCAATCCTATTTTATTTGTCTATAAAAATCTTACCGCTTTTAGGGAACAAGCAACAGGCAACAGGCAATAGGCTGGAGTTTCAGTTTTTTTATCTACTTTTTGATTTGTCCCAACATAAGCGCGGATTGCTATATTTGTAAAATAGCAATGTAGATTCAAAACAATGATAACCTATTGATGACTTGCTTCTGTTTTTTGTCAGATTTTTTATTTTCATCTTTATTGATACTAATACCATTTCTCGATGAAGTTGCGCTGAATAAAAGGTAACAGCTATTAAAAAAATTCAGCTCTGGGTAAAAATTATTAAGCCCATTGTTAGAGAGAAATAGTATAACTACTTATTACTAGAATCAAATTCTACCAATTATATTTATAAATTATTTCTCAGATTCTAAATTCTGATTTTTGTTGATCAAAAAATTCCCATCTTTTAAAAACATTCAACAACATTTTTTTTGCTTCTGATTTCTATAAAACTAAGGTTGTTATTATTTTTCTACTAATTGGATTAACAAATCAATTAATTATTTACAAAAAAGATATGTTAAAATGTCAAGTAGGTAAACAAAAAATTTGCTTTCCGTGAAACGGTATAGCTATTATTTCCGGAAGGAGACGATTTTGAACTACACACCAGAACCAATAGATACTTCCAAGGTAAACCTGACAACAGAACATTTAAAAATCAGTGAATTACTCGCTAAAAATACCCATCAACTTTGGGCAAAACAGCGAATTTCAGAAGGTTGGAAATACGGAGAACATCGAGATGATGCCCAAAAATTACATCCTGGTTTAGTGCCTTATGAAGAATTGCCAGAGTCAGAAAAAGAATATGATCGCGTTATTTCTATAGGAGTAATTAAAACTCTTTTAGCCATAGGTTATCGAATAGAAGGAAGCGAAACTACTACAGAAAAAACTGCTACAGTTGATGATAGTAATTTATCGTTAATTTTAGAAAGTTTAAAAAAATCATCTCAACTAAATTTAAAAAGTTTACAAACAATTCGTCGAGAAACTATTAATCTCCATTTGCGTTACCCAGAAATTTTTCGGATTTTGGGTGAATATATCCTGAAACTTGGGGAGCCATTAATGGCTTATGATATTTTATCGGAGGGGTTAAAAGAATGGCCGAATGATATCCGTTTACAACAACTTTTAGCTTTGAGTTTAGCTCGAAGTGGAGCAACTCAACGGGCTAATAATTTATTATTAGAGTTAGTAAACTCTGGCAAAAATGACGAGGAAACTATTTGTTTGTTAGCCAGGACTCATAAAGATTTGTGGCAGCAAGCAAGCTCTCCAGAGGAAAGTACCGAACAAATAGCATTGGCAGCTCAACGATATCAACAAGCTTATCAAATAAGTAAGGATTATTATCCGGGGATAAATGCTGCAACAACGACAATGTTGATGGGAGATGCTGAAACAGCAAAGGCGATCGCTGTTGAAGTACGGGAAAAATGTTTGGCTAAACTCCCACCAGTTTCTCAGAGGAGTGAGAATAACTACTGGTTACTGGCAACTTTGGGAGAAACTGCTTTAATTTTAGGGGAAAATTCTGAGGCAGAAGATTGGTATGGTCAAGCTGTGAGGCAAAGTAAGGGTGGATTTGGGAATTTAAGTTCGACTCGTCGTAATGCTACTTTAATCCTAGAATATCGGCAAGGAGATATTAATTGGGTGAAAAATTGTCTGCCTATTTCTAGGGTAGTAGTATTTAGCGGTCACATGATTGATGAACCAGGGCGCACAATACCTAGATTTCCACCAGAGATAGAATCACAAGTTTATGAGGCAATTCGCGATCGCCTAATTCAGTTAGATGCTCGTTTGGGCTATGCTTCAGCAGCTTGTGGTAGTGATATTTTGTTCCTCGAAGCTTTGTCTGAATTGCAGGGGGAGACTCATGTTGTCTTGCCCCATGAGCGAGAAAATTTTCTGAAAGAGTCTGTCGATATTATTCCTGGTAGTAGTTGGGTAAAAAGGTTTGAGCAAGTTTTGGAAAAAGCGACAGAAGTGATTATTCCAACTCATTATAATCTTGAACAAAGCAATATTGCCTATGAATACACAAATAGGATACTCTATGGGTTGGCAAAAATGCGGGCACAACAGTTGGATACAAAACTTATACCAATGGCTGTTTGGAATCAACAAATTGGTGGGATAGGTGGTACAGCAAGAGCTGTAGAATTTTGGCGACAATGGAACAATAATGTGGAAATAATTGATATTCAGCAGATTTTAGAATCTCTGATGACAAACAAAGTAGAGATTGTAAATAAAGTATCCACAACGCCAACTTCCTTACAACTAACTTCTACTCCAGAAGACGAAAATCATTTAATTATGGCGTTGTTATTTGCAGATGTTAAGAGTTATTCTAAGTTAAAGGAAAATCAGATTAGTCTATTTGTAGAACATTTTCTCGGTGCGGTGGCGAATTTTGAAGCGAAGTCTGATTATAAACCAGTGATGAAAAATACTTGGGGAGATGCTTTATATTATGTCTTTTCTAATGTTAGGGATGCGGGTTTATTTGCCTTGGAAGTATGCAATCTTGTTCAGAGTACAGATTGGGAAAAAGTAGGGTTGCCCGCAAGTTTGAATTTACGGGTAGCGTTACACACAGGGGTGGTTTATAAATACACTAACCCCATTACTGAGATGACAACTTACAGTGGTACTCATGTGAGTTATGCTGCTAGGATTGAACCTATTACGCCACCAGGAAAGGTTTATTCAAGTCAAGCGTTTGCAGCGATGGTAGCTTCAGAGGGGGTGAAAGAATTTACTTGTGATTATGTGGGGCAAACTTCTTTGCCTAAATCTTATGGTACATTTCCTACTTATCATGTGCGACATTGTGGAGGTGGTTAATGAAGTCAGAAGTTGTTAGTTGTAGGTTGGGTTAAGCGGTAGCGCAACCCAACTACCCCCCCGAAGCAATCTCAACTATAACCCACCTTCCGCACGTCAAGTTGTAACATTGAAAGTAGTATGAAAATCCGTATCTTCCTAAGTATTTATACTATGTCAATCATCCTCATTGACCTTTCTCAGAAGTCAAATTTTTAGTAGAATATTAAGCATAAATACTTACTTGATTGTTTAGTCATAAGTTACCACTATGATTTTCTCCTAACTCCTAACTCCTAACTCCTGACTCCTGACTCCTGACTCCTGACTCCTGACTCCTTTTTGAATACTACATTTTGTCGTGCGGAATGTAGGCTATAACAGTCAAATTAGGAGATTGCTTCAGCTGAGTTAATCGTTTCTCCGAAAGGTTATACCATTTCTCTGTAAGAATGCGCTCAATAATTCTTACCCAGACCTAAATTTTACTGATAGCTATAGTATCGAATCTCGCAGGTACACTTACGATCCCCCTAAATCCCCCGATGAATTGGGGGACTTTTTGTTGTTCCCCCCTTCTCTTTTGGGGGGTTAGGGGGGATCTAATATCTGTACTTCACAGATTAAAAAATTGCTATACTATCTTTTATTACAGCAGTTTTCGTTTCGGTAGTAGGGACGTTCCATGGAACGTCCCTACGGGGTTTTGCTTGTGATGATGTGGTTCATCAAGAAAGAAAAGCGCTGTAAGCGCAACATCAGGTCGAAATGGTATTAACTTCTCTATCACCGCCTCGCTATCGCAAAGCTGCGCTTTTTCCTGACGGACTGCTCCGCAAACATGTCGCGGAGCGAAACGCAATGATAATATTAATTCTACTGTGATTGCTTCGGCTGAATTAATGGTTTCTCCGAAAGGTTAACTTCTCTATTACCGCCTTGCTATCGCAAAGCTGCGCTTTTTCCTGACGGACTGCTCCGCAAACATGTCGCGGAGCGAAACGCAATGACTATATCAAAATACTATTAATGCAACTTCTCCAATACCTCTTCTGTAAAAGGATTTTCCCCTTTTTTCAAAGCATCAACCCAACCTTGTCGTTGTGCTTTTAATTCATCATCTTCCGTCCATTTAATGAATGCTTCAAAGTCTTGAATAGCTCCAGGAAAATCTCCTGTTAATGCCCGTGCCAAACCACGACTACCTATAATACCTCCATCTTTCGGCGCGAGTTTAACTGCTTTTTCACAAGCAAACATTGCTTCTTTTGCTTGATTATATAAGCTCCCATACCAACAAATATAATTCCAATTACTAGCCGAAACTTCTAACTCTAAATCTATTTTTTTTGCTTCATTGAAAAGATTAATTGCCTCGTCTATTTCTCCATGTTTTACTAATTTTTTTCCTCTTTGTACTTTGCGAAGAGCAGCTAAGTTTTTCGCCACCGCTTCTGGAGCTGTTTCTATTTCCTCTGTATCTGAATTCAGGTCAATATCCGACTGCAACTTTTGAGCTTCCTTAAACACAGAAATTGCCTCTTTAATTTTTCCATCTTTGGCTAAATATTTTCCCTCTTCTACTTTACCCGGAGCAGCTAAGTTTTTCGCCACCGCTTCTGGAGCTGTTTCTATTTCTTCTGTGTCTGAATTGAGGTCAATATCCGACTGCAACTTTTGAGCTTCCTTAAACTTATTTATTGCTTCCTTAATTTTCCGGTCTTTGATCAATTGCACTGCCTCTTCCACCTTCCCTTCTGCTTGAAACTGACGCACTACTAATACTGGGTTTTGGTCTCTAACTTCCGTTTTTGGCAACAAGTCAATATTCTCATCCAGCTTAATAAACGCCCCCAATAACTTCTCCGCTTCTTTTACTTTATTCTCCTGTGCTAGCTCCTTTGCTATTGCAGAATTAAAAGGGAAATTAGAGCCAAGTTTTACAGCCTTTTGGAAAGCAGAAATAGCCGACTCAACTTTTCCCTCTGCTGCCAACTTCTCACCCTGCAAAAACAAAGCCGTTACCGAAGTTTCTACTCCACAGAGACGACGCTCTTCTTCCGTGACATTGGGATTGTTTTTCAGGTAGTCACTCATCCACTGGCAAGCATGAGCTGTCAAGTCATCTTGGTTAAAGCGCCACAGTTTCACCGTGTTATCCCAACTTGCAGAAGCTATTAAATCTCCCTTGGGGCTAAATGTTACACCTATGACATAATTTTTATGTCTGGTGAGAGTGCGCACCAAAGTGCCATCTGGTTTCCACAGTTTTACCGTGTTATCCCAACTTGCAGAAGCTATTAAATCTCCCTTGGGGCTAAATGCTACCGCTTCGACAAAATTTTCATGTCCGGTGAGAGTGCGCACCAAAGTGCCATCTGGTTTCCACAGTTTTACTGTGTTGTCACTACTTGCAGAAGCAATTAAATCTCCCTTGGGGCTAAATGCTACACCTATGACATAATTTTCATGTTCGGTGAGAGTGCGTACCAAAGTGCCATCTGGTTTCCACAGTTTTACTGTGTTGTCACTACTTGCAGAAGCAATTAAATCTCCCTTGGGGCTAAATGCTACACCTATGACATAATTTTCATGTTCGGTGAGAGT
>JBCDJM010000245.1:0-11839 GCA_038747755.1 Cyanobacteria bacterium P01_H01_bin.35 | reverse complement strand
TAGGGGATGAAAAAGCGGTCGTTAGCGGAGCTTCCCGTAGGGTGGGATGGCGAGGTCTCCTGCTCTTAACAGAGCCACTCCGTTAACGCCATATCCAATCGACCAAGAGAAATATTTAACTCAGTATTTCAAGCCTCCGACCAAGCAAGCTCTGAGGTTCACTGATAACTGAATTGCGCAGTTACGATCATAGGAGGCTAACTGATAACTAATAACTGATAACTGATAACTGATAACTGAAATGACCTGTTCCCTATCCTACTTCCCATCTCCCCTGCTCCCTACTCCCTACTCCCTATTCCCTATTCCCTTTAAATACCTATCCGGAGGACAATAATCAATGGCAGGTGCTAATCTTAATACAGATTTGTATTTTTCTGAACAAATTACACCCTGGGATGTTTATAAACATGGTATTGATAAAGTTCTTGTTTATCAAAAAACCAAGTATCAGGAAATGTATATAGTCGAAGGTCTTTATGGTAAAGCTTTAATATTAGATGGTAAGTGGCAGTCTTGCACCGAAGATGAATTTCTCTACCATGAAAGTTTAGTACATCCACCTATGATTTTTCATGGGTCTCCACGCAAAATCTTAGTATTTGGAGGAGCAGAAGGAGCAACAATACGAGAAATATTACGCTGGAAAACTGTGGAAAAAGTAGTTATGGTTGATATAGATGGGGAAGTTGTAGAAGCTTGCAAAAAGTATTTGCCCGAAATGCACCAAAATGCTTTTGAAGACCCCCGTCTAGAATTAATTATTGATGATGCTCAGAATTTTTTAGATTCTTCTTCAGAAACTTGGGATGTAATTATTTCTGACTTGACAGATCCTATTGAGTCTGGTCCATCTTTTCCTTTATTTACTCAAGAATACTTTGAAAAAATTCGCCAAGTTTTGTCTGCTGATGGCTCATTTATAATACAAGCAGGCTCAATTTCTCCTGCTGAGATGTATCTTCATGTCCGTGTAGTTAAAACTTTACAAACTGTGTTTAGTTATGTTAGTTCTTTTATACCTTATTCTACCAGTTATGGATGTCCTTTAGGATTTATTATTTGTTCTGACGCAGAATTTTCCCCTAAACTAAATCCAGAAAAAGTAGACCGTTTGTTGGTTGAAAAAACTACAGGTGGTTTTAAACTTATGGATGGTATTTCTTTATTAGGTATGTTGCAAGTACCTTTGAATGTACGACAGGCGATCGCTACAGAAACTCAGATATATACTTTGAAAAATCCACCAGAGTCTATTCATGTTTGATATTTATAGCGGTTTTAACTCATGTTGACTTGCATTACTTCTTCCTTCTTCCTTGTTCCTTCATTCCTCAAATCTCTGTATTCTAAAAAACATGAAAACTGCTATAAAATCAACCGGAAAGTTATTACTGTAAGATTTAATTTTAGTAGGGAGGATAAACATTTACCTACCCTACTTTGAGTTTATTTTTTAGCTATTTGTCACGTCTTTGATTATTATATTTTGGGCTGAAAATGACAAGTTTTGATGCAAGTTCACCTGCTGTCATTGCCGTTTTTTCGGAAATTTGTCTGGATAATAGTAGGCGTTCTCAACCTATTTGCAAACCACGTTTTTCACCAATTTTTTCTCCTTTCTGAAGAATATCTTGATAAATTACAGACTCTTTCATTATTTCCTCCCTCAAAAGTTGACGAATTAAATTTTTATCAAACCTTAAGCCTCCTAGTATTTCCGCAGCAGCAGAAATATTTCTTTGTTAATCTGGCTCTTCTACTCTACCAATTATTTCTGCTACTTGTGACAATAAAGCTGTCGGACTTTCTCTCTGATAGGTAGTGTAGAAGTCAAAAGTATTCCTGAAATATGAAGTCAGAATTTACCAATGGATAATTGATAATTAGGGCTTGCTGAAAAAGTATTATGGGTGAGGATAGGAGTCAGGAGTCAGGAGTCATATCATGTCCGCTGGTATCGTTTGTGTAAACCCAAGCATAAGTATCTATAGAAAACTTAAGTGTTTCAGGCTTTTAAACCTCCTTCCTCCTTCCTTCTTCCTTACCCTGACCTTACAATACCGATGCTACCGGAAATGATATCAGAATGAATGGGAAATTTAGAGCTGGTAGGAGGAAGAATTATCCCTAGATTTTTCAGCCAATAGTCAACCAAAAATCCTAACTTTTAAGCTCCCTAGAACGAAAACCTTGTACTTTTTAAAGACCTAAAAAAGCTGAAACATTTATCTATAAAGGCTTTTAGATTTAATGAGCAAACCCTAATTAATCCCCCAGGAAAAAACGTAGTTCCTCCGACAGGAAGCTAACTGAAATTACTCCTATTAACGGGACTTAAACAAAATAGAGCCAGAAAAAATGGTCAAATATATACTGGCAAAGGCTTTTACGTCAACAAGGCATAAATCCTGAATTATCAAGGGTTCTAGCCATTTTTAGGGCATCGACGTAATTCCCTTGTCTAGAGAGACTTTGAGGCATTTTTCTGACCATAAAATGTTTAAGTACCATTAATCAATTCTCAAATTAAAAGGTAAACGAGTATAAATCCCATAAGGATCGTTCATCGCTCTCAAACTAGCTAACTCTTTCTGTAACTTTTTAAATTCTACAGTTAGTGGATCTAAAGGAGTAGTCGGTATGCCAACTTCCACACCAGAAAGACTTCTAAAAATCCGTTGCTCCAAACTACGAGACTTAGGATATTCCTCAACTTTCCAACTATCTCCCAGTTCAGCTTTTTCCGCAGCAACTTTAATAGCAGTCTCTATCCCACCAATTTCATCAACCAAACCTAACTCTTGAGCATCAGCACCAGACCAAACTCTTCCTTGAGCAATTTCTGCTACTTTTTCCTTTGCTAAATTACGAGCAGTTGCTACATTTTTAATAAACTGCTTGTAAATTGAATCAACCATCTTTTGAATTAACACTAATTCCTCTTCAGTTTTAGGACGAGAAGTAGTATTCAAATCTGCAAACTTACCTACTTTCACCACATCCCAAGTAATCCCATTTTCATTAGCTACTTCTTGAATATTGAACAACACACCAAAAACCCCTATCGAACCAGTAATAGTAGTGGGTTCAGCAACTATCCGATCTGCATTCATCGAAATCCAATACCCACCAGAAGCAGCTATATTACCCATAGATACAATCACAGGTTTTTCCTCGCTAACAAGCTTGACTTCCCTACCAATAACTTCTGATGCTGAAGCACTACCACCAGGACTATTAACTCGTAACACCACTGCCTTAACTTTGTCGTCAAGTCGTAGTCGTCGCAATTCCTTTGCTAGGCGATCGCCTCCTATCTGTCTAGGAGTACCAGTACCATTAACAATTTCTCCTTCGGCGTAGACTACAGCAATTTTATTTTTGCTTTTAACATTTTTGCTAAGAGTTTCTGCAACTTTTGGTACTCTCCCATAGTTGTTGAGACTAATTTGTGTGAAAGTTTTATCGTCCTCTTTTTTACCAGTTAGTTGTTTTAGTGTTGTTAAAACTTCATCGTAATAAGCTACTTCATCTACTAATTTATTGTCTAAACTGGTATTAGCCATCAATATACCCTGATTATCAGCGATAGCTTGTAACTGCTGTGTTGTTAACTCTCGACTTGTACCAATTGTTTGCATATATTGACCCCAAATATTCTGTAATAATTGGAGAGTTTGCTGTCGGTTCTCCGGACTCATTTTTTCTAGTATGAAGGGTTCAACAGCAGATTTATATTTACCTACCCTCGTTACCTGAACTCCGATGCCAAATTTATCCAACGCGCCAGTCAAGAACATAGTTTGAGAACTTAAACCATTGAACTCAAGAGAACCAAAAGGATTAATCACAACTTCATCTGCTACGGAAGCTAAATAATATTCTCTTTCTGTCCAGTTCATATCATAAGCAATAATAGTTTTGCCAGTATCTCGGAACCTTTGAAGTGCTTGCCGTATTTCTTGTAGATTAGCTAATCCTGTTGCTCCTGGAGTATTGCTACCTTTAATATAAATGCCGATTATTTTTTCATCTTGGGCAGCAGCATTGAGAGTATTAATTACTTTTCGGAGGGTGATGGTTGTCGCTTGGTCGCTGGATAAAGCTTCTTGCAGTGCTTCCCCAGTCGAGGATATGGGTCGAGTATCTGTAATATTCGTACCGAGGTCGAAAACTAAAATTGATTTGTCTTTAACTTGTGGACCTACATCTTTAGTTTTGCTGGCGATGGAAACGGCAAAAAATATTAGTCCGCCAAATCCGAGGCCGATAATTACAGTAATTCCTAGTATGCTGCCAATTAGACTGGCAAAGGTGTATTTGAAAAAATCTTTCATATTTTTAGTAAGAGTTGTTAATATGGGAAACTAACTAATGGTATTAGTTTATATTTATCCTAACTAAAAAATATAAAAAACTTTGCCAAATCTACTGATATAGAATCCGGATAATTACCATAGCTAAGTCATTGCGACTGGAACGGAGTGAAAGGTTTGCGGAGCATTCCGGAACGGATAGCAATCTCCGTACGCCACTGAGATTGCTTCCTTTCGTCGATAGGGACGACTGTTCAACCGGATTCTATATGACTGCATTAAATTTTAAATTACTACAAATTTTTAAGTTAAAAAATATACATATTAATATCAATATTTGTACATAACTAAATCTTTTTTTTCCATGATAAATCTACCGCAAAAGTAAATTTTCAGCTTGGGCAATTTAATTCAGCAAATAAAGAAAATCTGCTTTAGCAAAATATTCCGATTCTTAATTTTCCTCAATTTTCTTAACCTGTACTTAACTCCCATCTCTGGTCTCAAATAGACTCTAGTTGTTATACCACTTTGAAAAAAGAGTGCTACGAAAAGGTAGCTCTCGATCATATGTGCTGAAAAATAGCAATTCTAATTAATTTTAGATAGTTATATCTATCTTTTTCCTCTTTTTTAAAATATTTATCCCTTCTTCCTTATTCCTTACTTCTAGCATTTGTAACAAACATTTATCACCCTTGGTATTACAGCAGATTCCATCTTAAGTAAGGTACAACTGTGACAGGCAAGATGCCTATGGTACAAAGGTTTTTATTTCGTTGTACCTCACATACCTGGAATTTGCTCTATCTCTTCAATACTTACTATATTCTTGAGTTTAATTTTTCTAAAGTTCCTGATTTTTTCAGTTCTAATAAATTAGCATTGCCCGTACAAAATAGAACTGTAGTTATTTCTGCAATTAATATATCTACTAATAAATTTAGAGATTCTTCTGATTCAACTGCTGCTTGGAGAAATGGCCAAGCTAATCCACCTAAGTCTGCGCCAAGAGCGATCGCCTTTGCCACGTCTAACCCATTTCGTAAACCTCCAGAAGCAATTAGGGGAATCTCTGAGTTAAAGGCACGGATAGCAGTAATACATTCTGCTGTCGGTAAACCCCAATTAGCAAAAGTATTTCCTAACCTACGCTGACGAGCATCTGTAGCACGTTCACCTTCAATTTTTGCCCAAGAAGTCCCTCCAGCTCCCGCAACGTCAATGACTGCTACTCCAGCATCAATTAGTTTTTCAGCCATTTTCCTAGAAATGCCATTACCTACTTCTTTTGCAATTACTGGCACTGGCAGTCCATAGCATAATTTTGATATTTTGTCAAAAATACCTCGGAAATTAGTATCACCTTCAGTCTGAATGCATTCTTGGAGAGGATTGAGATGTAAAATTAGGGCATCTGCCTGTAAAATATCAATCGCTTGTTGACACTGGTCAATACCATAATCATAATTGAGTTGGACAGCTCCTAGGTTAGCAAAAAGGAGGATATCAGGAGCAAGCGATCGCACAGCAAAAGTATCAGCTACCTGGGAGTTTTCTACAGCGACTCGTTCGGAACCAACTCCCATCGCTATTTTGTAGTGTTGGGCAACTTTAGCTAACCGATAATTAATCATTTTGGCTTGTTCGGTGCCACCTGTCATCGAAGATATTAATAATGGCGCACCGAGTTTTTTGCCAAGAAATTTGGTTGTTATATCTATTTCACTGCGATTTAGTTCTGGTAAACAGCAGTGAGTAAAACGGTAACGGTCTAACCCATTGGTCGTGTTGTTAAATTGGACATCTGATTCTAAACAGATTCGTAGATGCTCTGCTTTGCGGGATTCAGTTTGTGAGATTGAGTTCATCAGTTTTGTAATTACAAGTTCAGATATAAGTTCATCAAAAAACTTATTTATCTCAATATACTATCTATTAAGTATTGCCAAATTGGGCATCAACATTTCACCCTCTTCTGAACAAGGAGAAAGAAGCTTACTATCAGCAAGATTTCTGATTAAGTAGGGATTTGCATTGGGATAATAGAGGTAAAATCAACTCCTGTAAACTCACAGGTTGGATCGATATTGATGTACTCTTGTGCTAGTAACCCTATTCCTACACCTAATTCAATAATCTGACTACCATTCCCGATAACTGAGTGTACTTCTCTCGCGATATCCTGGTAGTCCTAATAACCAGAAGTAACCCACATATCGTAATACTCAGTAAACCCTGTATATTGATTGATCATTTTTCTTTTTATAAACTTAACCAGTAAATCACAGAAAATAGTAATAGTAATACTGCATATCTATAACTATGTTGTTAAAAAAGTATAGTAGTTATTTGAGCGACTATCTACCATTATTGTGCTTGACTACCATATCACTCTATTATTCTTTAGGCAAATTTACTCTAATAAAAAGGAACTCAAATGACAGAAAAAAAACCAGAAATTACTATTTATACTGATGGTGCTTGTAGTGGTAATCCTGGCCCTGGTGGTTATGGAATTGTTCTCTTATCTGCTGGTAAAGAACGCCAAGAATTCTCTGGAGGTTATAAATTAACTACTAATAATCGTATGGAATTAATGGCAGCAATAGTAGGATTAGAACAACTAGAATTTCCTTCTATTGTTACCCTATATACTGACTCGAAATATATAGTTGATGCTGTTACAAAAGGTTGGGCAAAACGTTGGCGAACTAATGGTTGGAAAAGGAATAAAAAAGATAAAGCAATGAATCCCGATCTCTGGGGAAAATTATTAGATTTATGCGATAAACATGAAGTTGAATTTTCTTGGGTACGAGGTCATTCTGGAAATATAGAAAATGAGTGTTGTGATAAATTGGCAGTAAAAGCTTCTCAACAATTAGATTTACCCTCAGACCTTGGTTATAAGTAAAGAAAATTATCAGAATTATGATTAAATAAAACTTTGTATATACAAAAAAAATGGGTTATTGCAATAACCCTGTTGATTTTTATTTAATAAGTCTGTAATAATCAAAACTTAGTTGGGGTTAAGTTGAGTTAAACGCTAATACTAATCACATTTACTAACTTGTTTTTCAATTAATCAGTCAATAGCCACCTCAGTATTGAGGTGGTTATTCTAATATAGCAATCCGTGTATAGGTCGCAGGTAATCAAAAAGTGGTGGTGGTGCATAGTAATGCTAAAGGAAGCACCGGGAGTGTGGGGAGATGGAGAGAAATTAAAAAATATATATTCTCACCATTATCATGCAGGACTACCCAAAAAGTAAATAAAAAATATGATAAATCAGTGGGGTAAACCCACTAACTGTAGCTTTTGAAAAGCTTTGATAGGGGTCTTTATTATTATAAAGTTTCACATCATTTAAGTGAACAAAATTTCCTTTACTTTACCTGATAATCCAATTTATTATGGCATGATTACCACTACGCCGTAAACCAAAACAGCTCAAATCCATTGTATTTGCAGAATTCATCAAATTTATCCTCTAAGTATTTTGTTTTACTTTTATCCTTTATAAAAAATAAATCATCAAAAATTACCTGTTAACAATTAGCATAATTGCTGAATTGCAGATCATAAAAAATATAGTAAAAGTAGTTAATTTAACATATGAATTCAATTTTATTTTCGACTTTTTACAATCTTCTTTTCCCAAATATTACAGCACTTCCCGCTTTTATGAGGTACACATTTGGGGTGCAATATTCCTACACCATAAGACTTTTACTATTCGATCCTTGCACCTTATTTGTCTGAAATCTGCTGTATTTATAACCTACATTCCGCCCGAAAAAATGTATTATAAAGAGCAAGTAGTCAGTAGTCAGTAGTCAGTAGGGAATGATGGGTAGCTTACATCTGGCTAAATTAAGTATTTATGCTCAAGATTTTTCTGAGAATTTGACTCGACTCAAAAGGTAAATGAATAGGATATCTTCAGTATAAATACTTACCAAGTTCCTGATTTTTATACTATTTTTAATAGTACAATTTGACGTGCGGAACATGGGTTATAAGTATTTTATAAGTTTAACTTTATTATCATACCCTGGTTAAACAAATCTAAAAAGCTATTCAAAACAACTTTATCATTCGACATAGACGTAGAAATAATACCAATTTAAAAAAAAATTTTATGAATAGTAAGGGGAATAAAAATATTTTTTAGAAGATTTACCTTTGATAAAAAAGATAATTTCCGATCTAAAACATGGTATTAAAGGCATTCCCATGCGACTCCTGACTCCTGACTCCTGACTCCTAAAAAAGACCCTAGTCATTTGTAGCAAACATTTATCAAAATGGTATACAGTGGTTTAATGATGAATAAACCACAATCATACTGACTCCTTACTCATTACTCATTACTCCTTACTCATTAGGACCTACGGACGTTGCTTGAGCATTAATGCCTTTTCCGTTCCGGAATGCTCCGCTTTCCATGTCGCATAGCGTTTCGCTCCGCGACAGATAAAGCGGAAGCTCTGCCTTAGCAAAACGTCCCTACCTCATTACTCCTTACTCATTACTCCTACAACAGTTTTGTGGTCTACTCAACTGAAAAGCACTGTAAATAAGTATTTTCTAGGTAGTTTGAGAGAGATTTAATCAAACATCTCTCATCTCTACATTTTTTTTACGCCTATCTCTTCTAGCAAATATTTTTAAACTGATACACGAGGTAGCCTATTTTTAAAACCACAAAGAATTTCCCAAGAAATAGTTCCTAAAGTATTTGCCCAGTCTTCAGCAGAAATTTGATGTTTACCAACCTCTCCTAATAAAGTTACTACTTCACCTGTTTCTAGATCGGGAATAGCACTCACATCCAACATCAACTGATCCATTGTAATAGCTCCCACTTGCGGAATTAGTTGATCGCGCACAATGACTTTCATCTTATTGGAAAGGTTACGAGGTACACCGTCAGCATAACCAATACCCACCACTGCTAAACGCATCTGCTTTGGAGCAATAAACTGATAACCATAACTTACACCAGTACCTGCTTCAATAGTTTTGACTTGTGTCACCCTAGCTTTTACTTGCATTACTGGTTTTAAGTCAATTTTCTCCTGTAAATGAGGTGCTGGATATAAACCATAAATAGCTAAACCCACTCGCACCATGTCGTAGTGCAAAGTAGAGTCAGTTAAAGTTGCTGCCGAGTTAGCTAAATGAAGCCGTATATCACCAGGAGAACTTTTTCCACCAATACCACACAAACCTATTGCTTCCTTAAACCTTTCATGCTGTTGTCTCATGACTGTCTGATCTAAGTCATCTGCTGTAGCTAAGTGAGAATAAATACTAGCAATTTTTAAATTTGGTAATCTCTGCACAAATTGCACAAATTCAACTGCTTGTTGCCAAGGTGTTCCTAAACGAGACATTCCTGTATCCAACTGAAGATGTATCGGCACTGCTTCAGTATAATAGGAAAGAGTTTCTGAGAAAACTAAAGCTTGTTGAGGCGTACAAATAGTTGGTTGTAGTTGCCAATGAGCGATCGCCAGAATTTGTTCAGCTCTATCTGTTGCTCCTAAAATTAAAATTGGCGCTTCAATTCCAGCTAACCTTAATTCTATTCCCTCTGGTACCGTCGCTACTGCCAACCAATCTCCACCAGCTTCTAAAATAGTTTGAGATACCTTACACGCTCCATGTCCATAAGCATCCGCTTTGACTACTCCCATTAATTGAGTTTTATCTGATAAAAGGCTCTTAATTTGTTGGACATTATAAGTCAATGCTCGATCGTTAATTTCTACCCATGCTCTTTGACAAATACCTCCATAAGCATCACTTTCTATTGCTCCCTGATTTAAACTTTCTGTTGCCAGAGTTTTAAAAGAGGCATTTTCCCAGCTCAACATTTTCACTCACTCCTCAATCAGTTAAATTTTTTATTTATTAAAACAATTTACTGTCAAAATTTATCAAATCAGGTTATATATAAGAAAATCAAAAAGATTATTTTTAAAAAACTAAAAAAATATATAGCAGCGAATAAGGAATAGGAAACAGTGGGAAAAAAACTTCTCAGTCTAAGATTCATTATCAGTCTATTTCCTCACTAATTCTTTCTTAGCTATATTTTTAGACTTATAAAATTTAGTGGAAAATTGCTTAACTCTAAACTTTTGTCCCCAGAAATATTAATTGTGCTAATATCTGAGAAAATATTCTCTTTTCAGAAATATCAATGGCCAATGTTTTAGTGTTGAACGCTTCTTATGAACCGCTCAATATCACGAGTTGGCGACGAGCGATCGTCTTGTTACTCAAAGGTAAAGCGGAGCAAATTGAACATAACGGAACATACGTTCTCCCAGATATTCCGTTACCAACAGTCATCCGACTGCGCTACTATGTCCGAGTTCCTTACAAAGATATTCCTTTAACACGCCGAAATATTATGCATCGAGATGGTCATTCCTGTCAATACTGTGGTTATGTGGGTGACGATCTGACTTTAGATCATGTAGTACCGCGATCGCGTGGTGGAGGTGATACTTGGGAAAACCTTGTGACTGCTTGTGTTCGTTGCAATGTACGAAAAGGAAGTCGCACCCCTAGAGAGGCTAATATGACTTTAGCTTCTCCGCCTCGAAAACCCTACAGTGGTCTTTACTTTGAATTGACTAAACACGTTAAAAGTGGTAAGAATAAAGAATGGCGAAAATATGTTATTGGTCTGTGAAACCCCTGCCCATCTGAGCGCAGGGGTTTTTTGTATAAATAGGGAGTAGGGAGTAGGGAGTAGGGAGTAGGGGAGAAAGCAGAAAGCAGAAAGCAGAAAGCAGAAAGAGTGATAGTAGCTTGGTAAAATTACTTAAGTTATCAAAAAAATGTATTGAAAAATATATTTTTTCTTCTGCAAAAGCCTCTCAAAAACTTATCCATAACTTGTCTATTTTAATCTTAAGTAAAGATGTGGGTTATTTCAGTTAGCCTCCTGTCGGAGGAACTACGTTAACAGTTAGCCTCTTGCAGAGGAACTGCGTTAACAGTTAGCCTCCTGGGTCGTAACTGCGTTAACAGTACCTCCAACTAAACTTGGAGGTTTGAAATAATGAACTGAGTTTTTTTTCATCTCCTTAAAATGGGAGGCTTTAGACCTCGGAATTTGGTAATGGATACGGCTTTAACCAGAGGTATTGATAACTGAAATTTCCTTTTTTATATTCTTGAAAGGGGAGGCTTGATTAGACATCAAAAAATATTCAATCTTCATAACTACTATATCTTTGTGATTATCCCTCCTCCTGGCTCCTCTGTAAATTACCAAAAAAATAAGTTATAAAGCCTCTTAATTTATGAATAAAAAAGAAAAATTTTTTTTGGTAAATCCTCTTATTTCTAAGAAGAGGCAATTATTAATTATTAATTATTGAACCTAACTACTCCCTAATAAATGATAAAGATTTTTTTTTTTTTGTAACAAGTAAGAAAAGAATAAGAAACCAACTGCCCTTCTCTGCTCTGATCCAAGGTATCTTTAT
>JBCDJM010000244.1:0-11850 GCA_038747755.1 Cyanobacteria bacterium P01_H01_bin.35 | reverse complement strand
TTTAAGAAAAAGACCTACTGCTATACTAAACAGCACTTATTTCTTCCTTGCTGCTTTGCTTGATAAACTCCTTTATCTGCTCGTGATATCATATCATCTAAACTTCGGTCTTTAAGAGAATATGTAGTAACTCCAATGCTGATACTTAACCAGAGATTTCCCTGGTCAGTTTCAATAATATTACTAGCTACCATTTGTCTAATTCGCTCTGCTAATATGAGTGCTTGCTCTCCATAAGTTTCAGGCAAAATAGCCATAAATTCTTCTCCACCATATCGACCTAAAAAATCAACATTGCGAATAGCATTTTTAATACTTTTAACTACTGTACATAGAGCTATATCTCCTACTTGATGACCGTAGTTATCGTTAACCTTCTTGAAGTTATCTAAATCCATTAATAAAATAGAAAAAGGCGGACCATATCTACTAACTCGATTAAATTCTTGATTAGCAAAATCAAATAAACTACGACGATTTAAGACTTCTGTAAGGGGGTCCGTATTAGCGAGTTTTTGAACTTCTGCTAAAGCATTTTGCAACTCTATTTGTGTAGATTTTAATTCGTCAATTGTATGTTTTAGGAGTAAATGATTGCGAAGTCTTGCAAAAAGTTCGGCTTTTTTAAATGGTTTACTAATATAATCAACTGCTCCCAATTCAAAAGCATTGACTATATGTTCCTCTTCATTACTTGCAGTGAGAAAAATAATCGGAATATCAGCATATTCTGGGTTACTCTTTAAGCGCTTACAAACTTCTAATCCATTCATTTCAGGCATCATTAAATCTAGCAAAATTAAATCTGGTTTTGAAGCTTTAATTCTTTCTAGAGCTTGATGACCACCCTTGGCAAAAGTAAGACTATAACCTATAGGTTCTAAGATTACTCTTAACAATTTCAGATTAGTAGAAATATCATCAACTGCAAGGATATAAAAATTTTCAGGTTTAAATGGTTCTTCTTTCAGCATATTCTTAATTAAAAAAGCGGTCAGCGGTCAGGGGTCAGCAATTAGCAGTCAGCAGTCAAGGTTTAGAAGGGGATTTCAACTCCTCCTAAACCTTCCGGTTTATAGAAACCGGGGATTTAACCCAGTAGGGACGATTTCGTTTCCTGCGGAATGCTGCGCAAACCGAATGCTGTCGCTTTCCGCGCAATTAGGAGCATGACCTTAGGAAATCGCCCCTCGCGCCCCTACGAATCGCCCCTACAAGCTAATAGCTGTTTGCGGAGCATTCCGTAAGGAAATGCTAAAAGCTAATAGCTAGTTAATGATAATTATGGGCTTGTCTCAATTAAAGAGGATTCAGGAATTTGTTCTGGCATTTTTTTCAAAATTTTTTCAATTATATACAGTTCTTTATACTATTTTAAAGCATCACATATTATGGTAAACTGGTCAATACTTTCAGGAATTTTATCCCAGTCAAAATCATCAATTTCTTGAGTTAGTTTTTGAATATATTCTCTTAATAACTTACACTGATGTTCTTCTGCCCAAACATTCAAACGAGCGACAAATTTTTCCAACTCATTTATAGCTAAAGTTTGGCGTAATTTTAGCCAATTAGTTTCTGCTTCTTGGTGCAGCTTATCTCGCAATTCATCTAATCGTATTGGTTCCCCAGAAATAACCTTTGTTTCGGTAAAATTATCTAATTCTTCTATCTCAATTTCAGGTGTAGTAGCAGCAGAAATAATCGGAAAAATTTTCTTCATTTCTGCTACCAACTGAGTACGACTAACAGGTTTACGAAGAAACCCTTCACACAAAAACTTCAAGTCAAACTCATCTTCAAGTTTTGATGAAGCAGTCAGCATCACGATCGCTATGTGTTTAGTTTGTTCATCTTGCTTCAAGAATAATGCTGTGTCTCTACCATCCATACGAGGCATCCGCAAGTCGAGAAAAATCAAATCTGGGAGTTCTGCTTTTGCGATTTGGATTGCTTCTTCCCCATCGCCAGCAAAAAACAGTTGGTGAGATGTTTGATAAAAATATCCAGCAATTAAATCCCGATTAGAAGCTATATCATCAACCACTAAAATTTGTAAAGGGGAAAATTGGCGTAAATTGTTATCTTTTTCTGCTAAGAAGTGAGATTCTACAGGGGTTTGTGTAATTTCTACTCTAGGAAAACTGAGGATAAATTTACTCCCCTTTTCTAACTCACTTTCTAGCTCAACTGTACCACCTAGAATATTTACAAGACGACGAGTAATTGTTAAACCTAACCCAGTACCTCCATATTTGCGACTGGTTGTACTGTCACTTTGGGTAAAAGCATCGAAAATATCCTGTTGTTTTTCTGGCGCAATACCAATTCCCGTGTCTTCTACAGAAATTTCTAAACCAATTCGATCGTTTTCAATATTATCAGTGTTGTATGAATTTACAGAAATCTTAATATATCCGCTCTCAGTAAATTTAATAGCATTTCCGATTAGGTTAAACAGGATTTGTTGCAGTCGCACTCGATCGAATAAAATTGCATTAGGTACAGTCGGGGAAATCTCTATGTAAAGACTTAGCCCTTTATCAGCACATTTTGCCAGAAATATTTGTTGCACTTCCTGCACTATGGAAGTGATATCAACAGGTTCATAATTAAGCTCTAGTTTTCCGGCATCAATTTTCGATAAATCTAAAATATCGTCGATCAGAGCCATTAGAGTTTTACCAGTTGCTAACACTGAGGCTAAATAGGATTTGCCTACAGGATCGGTAACAAAAGATTGCAGCAACTCAGAAAAACCCAATACTGCATTCATAGGAGTACGAATTTCATGGCTCATATTTGCCAGAAACTCACTCTTAGCTTTATTAGCTGCTTCAGCTTGTTGTTTTGCTTCTAGGAGGGCGGTATTATTTTCAGCTAATTCATTTTTGCGTTCAACTTCTCGCTTCAGTAGATTAGCTTGAGCGATAGCAATGCCAACTTGAGCTGCAACTGCTTCGAGTAATTGAATTTCACTATTTGTCCATTCTCTGTAGCGATCGCATTGATGCAGTCCAATTACTCCGTTAAGCTGACTTTGATAAAAAGTACCTACTGCCAACATTGATTTAAGTTGAATTTGACGGCAGAGGGGGGCTGCTGCTTGTAGTAGGGGCTCATCATAAACATTATTGGAGGCAACGGCAGTTTCCTGACTCATCAACTTTTGCATATGGGGATTTCCTGCTATTGGTATTTTTATATCTAACATTGACTCTACTTCTCCGAGCAGGTGTTCTGCTGCCAAGGGTATTTGGGGTACAGAGTCATGGAAATAGAAATGAATCAAACAACGATTTGCTTCAAAAATTTCTCCCACTTGCTCGACAGCAATTTGGAACATCTTTTCTGTATCTAAACTACTACGAATCCCATCAGTAATGCGCTTGAGTAAAAGACTTTGCTCTAGCTGTTGTCGCAAGGCTTCTTCTGCTAGTTTCCGTTCGGTAATATCTTCTGCAATACCCGTAAAGCGGATAACTCTGTGGGTAGAATTGAATAGGGGAAACGATCTAACTTGAATCCAACGAATTTCGTCATCATTACGAACGATACGAAAGGTTTCATCAAAAGGTTCCTGAGTCTCTATATGAATCTCGAAAGCTGCTACCACACTCGGAATCTCATCGGGATGAACAGACAATAAGCAGGAATCAGGATTTTCATATATACTAGCGCAACTTCTACCGGAAATTGTCTCATAAGCAGGTGAGATATATATTACTTCTCCTTGCTCAGACAAAACAAAAAATACCTGATGAATATTTTCTGCTAATTGCCGAAATTTGGCTTCACTGTCACGCAACGCATTTTCAAAAATTTTTCGCTCTGTGATATCGACGGCACAAGCAAGTAATAATTTATCTTTATTTGTATTTGTATCTCCTGCTTGGATCAACGTTCGATTTAAGATCAGATGATATTTTTTTCCTGATGGATCATGAAAGGTTTCTTCTTTTATCAAAGGCTTACCTGTTTTTAATACTTTTAGATCGTCAGACTTAAACTTTATACAGTATTGGCCAAATAAATCCTCATATTTAACTTCTGACAAAGATTTTCCTTCTAAACCAAAACCTACCACTGCTGCTTGATTCAAAAAATGAAATTCGATCCGATCTTCTTCCCAATAACTTTTGAGAAATATCGGTATTGGCAACCCGTCTAAAATATCTGCTAGCATTTGTTTTTGTTGAGTAAGTTCCTTGTTAATTTCTAACAGGTTTTTAGCAAAACTCTTTAGTTCTGCTTCTTGTTGTTGTAGAGTTTTTGTTACTTTTTGGCGAGTAGTAATATCAAATACGGTTCCGAATACCTTGATGACATTTCCCTCTCGATCCTTAATTCCTTCACCTCGTAATTCTATATATCTAGTAGTACCATCAGTTCTAGATATTTTTAAGTCAATTTTATAGGAATTACCATAAGCTATTGCTTCGTCAAGACACTGTTGCAGTTCCACCCCATCTTCTGGATCGATATACTGGAAATATTCATTATAAGTAGGTTCTATATTTTCTGGATCGAAGCCAAAAATCTCCAATAATTCTTCTGAAAAGCTAATTTTTTTAGTGGCCACATCTAGCTGCCAACTACCGATATGAGAAATGCGTTGTAGTCGTTCTTGATTTTGTTGTTGGATAAGTTCATCTAATTTTTGAGAGCTAATATTCTTAATTGCCAATAGTAAATATTTAGGAGAACTGTCTGGGTGTCGAATTATCGAACCTATTTCTTGACCCCAAACCAAAGTTCTATTTTGATGAATATATTCTTTTTCTAGGGAAAAGTAGGATATTTCCTGAGAAATAAGTTGCTGAATTGGGGTTGATGCTGATTCTAGATTGTTAGGTTGTGTCACCTGATAATAATTTAGGTTTAACAATTCTGCTTCAGAATATCCCAGAAATTCACATAAAATCTGATTTACTTGTAAAAATTCTCCTGTGAGTGAGCAAATAGCAATTCCTTCTGTAGTATTTTGAAATATTTTTTGGAAGGATTCTTGGCTTTCTTGCCTGGCAATTTCTGCTTCCTGAAAATTTGTCTGGTCTCGCAGATTAGCTATGATTCCAGCAATGTTACTATTTTCATCATAATAAGGTGAATAAGTACGAATTATATATTTTTCACCAATCCGATTTAAGTCAATCCACCCCTTAATTTCTACAGTTTCTCCTGCCAAACATCTTTCAAATCGTTGTTTAAAATTTTTTTCAAATGTTTCTTCTCCCAAAACTTCTTTAATATTTTTACCAATTACCTGTTCGGATTCTTGATTAATTAATTTGAGATATGCTGGATTAACTAACTGGTAGTTATAGTTGGTATCTAATAAACATATAGCCTCACCACTTAAGGAAAATATTCGTTCATATATTCTTAAATTATCATTTGTTTTAGGCATATTTATTCAGTTATCAGTTATCAGTTATAGCAATTCCCAAAAAGCGTGAAGTACAAAATTCTTTGGTTTTAGGGAACAGGGAACAGGGAATAGGGAGTATGGAGTATGGAGTAGTAATTCTCGTTTCGTAGGAATAGATAAATAAGAAAAACAACTGTACTCATTAGGTTGGGAAACGCTATATCAGTTATCAGTTCCCCTTGATTCAGTTATAACAGTTTTCAACGGGCGTGAGCTACATCGAACGATCTCCCTAAATCCCCCTTAAAAAGGGGTACTTCCAGTTCCCCCCTTCTCAAGGGGGGCTAGGGGGGATCGAAAGAAGTCTACCTCACTAACTTGAGAAATACTATATCAGTTATCAGTTAGCTTCCTGCGGAAGAACTGCCACTCCCCCACTCCCCTACTCCCTACTCCCTACTCCCTACTCCCTACTCCCTGTTTTATATCTAAATACTATCAGTCACACTACTAAAATTAAATGCTTTCACCCTCACCCCAGGCAAAACACTATTACCATAACGATCTACTTTACTCACAGCATCTACATCCCGCAACATATCTGGCAAAACTTGATTAAACCGCAAATTTTTAATAGGATAAGCCACTTTCCCGTCCTCAACCCAAAAAGTACCATCCCGCGTCATCCCTGTTACCTCCAAAGTCCGAGGATTCACATAACGCACATACCAGGAACGATTTACCAAAATAGCTCGTTCCGTCTGAGAAATCAAATCTGCCAAACTTTGCTCAGAACCCTGCATCACTATTGGGAACATAGAACCAGTAGGTTGTTTACCTTGTTGAGCTGCCCAATAGCGACTATAAGATAAGGTTTGTGGCACACCATCCTTAATTATTTCCAGATAATGATTACTCAACCCATCACCAGAAAAATTCCCTAATTGCAACAAAGGATGACCAGGATAACGTTGTAACTGTACCAACGGACTAAACATTTGTTCCCCGACTCGGTTGCCCTCTAGTTTCTCAGTTTCGTCAGTACGGGACATAAACGATCGCCCCTCATCTGCTGCTCGTGCATCCAGATTAAATATTAGCCAAATCAACAGATCGGCTAAAGCAGCTCCACTGAAAATCACGGGATAAACACCAGGACTAATTTCTTTGGGTTGGCGAGAAGCAAAGGCACGGTTAATCAACTCTTCAGTCATACTTTCAGTAGGTAGTTGATTTATTCCCCAGGCAGTGCGACGGCTCCAACTAGAGCCATTTTCGATTCTTGCGGTAAAACTAAAATCTGCTTTTGTATACTTATTGCAGGCGCGTAACCCTAGTGAGTTAGCGATCGCTCCTAAAGATATATCTGTACTGAGAGTACCGGAACCATCTACCCCTCCTTTGGCACTCATGGCGCATACCTGTTGGACTATTTCTCCTCGTGCTAAAGGCGAGATAGTACCAGTCAACTCATCAAAGGCGGGAGTCCGATTTTCATATTGTTGGGGTTCGAGCAGTGGGACCCACTCTGGGTCTTGTGGGGCGATGCGGGCCAATTCTTCGGAACGGCGAATGGTGGCTGTAATGGCATCTGGATCTAGTTCTGTAGTGGAAGCGGTGGCGCGACGAGTGCCGAAATAACTGGTGATGTTAAGTTCAAATTTTGTTTTGCTAATATTTTGGCTAATTTGATTTTCTGAGTAGCGAGTTAGGGATGATTCGTTGTTGCTAAGACTAACGAAAATACCTTCGGCGTCAGATTTTTTTACGGTTGTTTCTACTAAGGATAATGCTTCCTCTTGACTGAGAAGATTTGGTTTAATTTGTGTGGTCATTTCAGTTATCAGTTATCAGTTATCAGTTATCAGTACCTCCGACTAAAGCTAGAGGCTTAAGACCTTATTTATTGGCCATTTTGGGTTGACATTTGGATAATTTTTTTCTGTTTGTAGTAAAGAGTTTAATCTTTTACATACAGTAACTTTCAACAGTTGTCAATTCCTGTTCTTTGAAGTATAATTGTAATATAAAAGGCGCTCATCAGATTGGCTTTTTCATAGAGCGCCTGGATCAAAAAGTTAAATCACAATGAGGATTATATCATGGTTAATTGCATTGGTATTAAATCCACTCATTTTTCCCGCGAAATAGATTCAGAAATTCAGGCATTAGTACCTTTAGAAATTAAGATTGAAAGTATTAAACCTGTTGGGATGGCTGAAACTCCCCAAATAGTTTATAGAACTTCAAAAGGACGGTGTAGCACTTTTTTATCTAAAGCAAAGTTTCTGAATTGTTTGCTCTGTTTCTTGCAGATTAAACAACGCGATTTTAGCAAAATTATTAGTTATAATTTTCAGACTTCTGGGATTAACATAGATGCAGAAAATGGCAAGTATTTTATTATTTATTCGGAAATACACGCTTTTCTCGAAAGATATAATCGAGCTGCTTTAGAAAAACTAGAAGTTGAGTTAACTGCCGTTAGTTCTGTGGTTAGAAATCCAATTAAAGGAACTGTGGCTGAGGTAAATAATATTGGTTGTAGTTGTGCTGATATGGTTTATCGTCATAGTATTTGTAAACATCAAATTGCTACTCATTTGTATTTACAGTCAAATGGATGGGGTTCTTTAGCAGAATATTTACAACAAAATACAGGGAAAAAGTGGGAGGAAAATTTATTGGCTATGGCTAAAGTTGCTAAGTCTGATTTAGGTCTTTGAAATAGTTATTAACTATAAATAGTGCAATAATAGGGGCGGGTTTTAGTAGCAATTTTCAAACATTCTCTAAGATTTAGATAAACCCGCCCTAATGCACAAAATTAGTATTGTTGGTCTACTACTAATTTTAAAAATGTCAGCATTTAGGTATTAGCAGTTAATAATGATTTAGAGATATTTAAGAACAATTAAGATAAATCAAAATCTTTCGCTATTCTGACTTGTGCAGGGGCGATTTCCTACGAAATGCTTTGCTACGCACATGAAACGCAAACGCGAATTGCCCCTACCAGTAAATTCTAATTCCTTTTTCAAAAATAATAAATTAATAGATAATAGCTCTGCAGGGTTATTTTGCTACAAATAATTCCGCATAAAATGATTACTTAAAAATATATTTGGTGTGTTAAACCCACAGTTTAAACAATTAATTTATGACTGATAGTCTGATTTTTTTCAACTTTTTTTTAGAGGCATTATAGTGAGTGTATCTTGGGAAATGCTATATAAGTAAAATTACATAATATAGAGTTTCTTAAGTTACTTAGGTACTGATAAATGATAATTTAATAACTGAAATTACTTATAAAGATGTTAAGATTAAGATTGAACATTTTTCGTAAGCATTTCCTGCGGAATGCTGCGCAAACAGCAGTTAGCTAGCCTCCTGCGAAGGAACTACGTTAACAGCTTTATGACCTTTAGTTGACAATTCGAGCTAGTCATTCTTGTGCTTTAATTTATGGGTTGAAAATGTAGTATAAGTAAAACCAATGTTTGCTTAATTCATTGTTATTTTATTACTAAGAGCTGAATGCTAAGAACTGAATGCTTACTATTTTTCAGGAAACAGTTAACCTATGTATGATCTAACTGAATTTAATGTCAGAGATTTGTCTGAATGTGGTTTAATGCTGCGCAGGTTGGGAAAAAATGCTCAAAGTATGGAAGCAGCTAGTAACGTAATTATTAAGTATTTATATGAAAATTTAGTTAATCTCCAAACCCAAGAAAAATCCTGTGTACTTATCCGTTTATTTAAAACTCATTCCTACGGAAAATTAACTCCTGAATTGCAAAAATATGTACAAAATATCTTGAAAAAATCAGACATTAACCATGATTTAAAATGCTTAACTCTACTAGCAACTGCTGGTGAAAAACCAGAATGGAATTATCGAGATAAATCATTAGGACATCAAGCAATTCCATTAATTAATGAAGAGGCGATCGCTAAAGCTCCAATGATATCTCAAATGATCAAACAATTAGGTCTAGAACCTGGTATACTTATCCAACCAGACCCTAGTTTATTTGTTGATGTAGAACAACAAATTTGTCAAATATTTTATGTATCTGATGTTTTAGATAGTCCTTATATTCCAGCAAAAAAATCATTTGTAATTCCTTTTAATGTTAAATCTGTTCTAGGATGTGGGGGTTTATTACCTTCAGGAGATACTTTTGTTTTACTAATGTTTCTCAAAGTAGAATTGCCAAAAGTTACTCTAGATTTATTGCGTCACTTAACCTTAAATATCAAAATGGCAATTTTATCTTTTGATGACAATAATATTTTTATCAACTCAGGGCAATATAATATTATTAATCAAGTTAAAGATGTAAACGAACAGCATAATTATATTGATAATTTGAAATCAGAAGTCGAGGCATTAAACCAATTATTAAATGTTTGCCAAAAATCAACAATCATCCAATCTCAAAATTTAGAAAAAGTTATTGAGGATCTACAAGCAAAAATAGTCAAACTACAGGAAACCAATACCAAATTACTTCATGGTGAAAAAATGTCTAGTTTAGGACAGATGGTTGCGGGAATTGCTCACGAAATTACTAATCCAATTAACTTTATTAAGGGTAATATTATCTATGCTCAAGAATATACAGAAAGTTTAATTGAACTATTAGCTACATATCAGAAATATTATCCTATCCCGATACCTGAAGTTCAAGAAAAAATAGATGAAATAGATCCTGAATTTTTAGTGAAAGACCTCAATAAAATATATAAATCAATGAGAAATGGCACTGAGCAAATCTCTGAAATTATTGTAGCTATGCGCAACTTTTCTCGGCTAGATAAAGCAGAATTTGAAAAAATTGACGTTCAAGAAGCGATTGACAATACATTAATAATTTTAGGCAGTCGTTTGAAAGCTAATTCTCAATATCCAGCAATTAAAGCTGTAAAAGAATATCAAAATTTACCCCTAATAGATTTTTATCCCAATCAACTCAATCAAGTTTTGATGAATATTATTGGTAATGCTATTGATGCTATTAATGAATATAATCAACAACGAACTATTGAAGAGATAAAAAAGAATGCTAGTGTGATTAAAATTCATGCAGAAATAATTGCAAAAGATTGGCTAGAAATTAGAATTATAGATAATGGGCCTGGTATCCCGGAGGAAGTACAAAAAAAGCTTTTTGATCCCTTCTTTACGACTAAACCTACAGGTAAAGGTACAGGATTAGGATTATCTATCAGTTATCAAATTATTGTAGAAAAACATAGTGGAAATATTATTTGTTGTTCTGCAATAGGGGAAGGAACAACGTTTATAATTAAGATTCCTGTTAAACAGAATCTCGGTTAATTATTATCAAAATCAACTAAGCTATTTTTTCACTACCATTACTTTCTTAATCAAATGTTTGATTTTTCATCCAGAGAGCCATCGCTCCTAAAAATAACAATCCCATTACACCCGCTAAAGGATTTCCATCTATTCCAACTAACCACTCTCCAACATCATCGGAATATTTCACTAAACCACCAACATTAATAATATAATATCCCCAGACTAAACCAGCATGAATACCCATCGGTAAACCCAATAATTCTTGTTTTTTGTCAGTAAATTTATTTAACTGTTTCCCACTACTACGTTTTGCCCAAACAAATATTAAACCTAATAAAACTAAACCTGGAAATTGCAACCAAGTTCGTAAAATTTCCTCTAAAGGTTTAATAAAATGTACCACTGCATAAACAATACTACTCACCGACAAAACTACTTTTGCTTGATAATTTCTCTCCAACTCATCCAACAACCAACCCCGAAATAATAACTCTTCAGCAAAACCAATACCTATAGATACTAATAAACCTTCAAAAATAAATTGCAGTAACTTTTCTGAGGGTGACTGCCATACTAGCAACCCCAAAAATATCTCTAATATAAACAGACTAAATAGACTAAATAAACCTATTCCTAAACCTTGGAAAAATTGCTGAAAATTACGCTTATTTATTACTAAACCGTAGCGACGTAGTAGGTGGGGTTCCCGATAAACCTTCTTTCCCCAAAACCGAACCAAAATAATAAACTCAATGTAGAGCAGAGCGATCGTCAAGATACTTTCTAGATTAACATTTTCCACCAAAAAATATATTGGTGCTGCCAAAGGTATCCAGACCAAAAGTAATGTTAAAATAAAAATTCCGATTCTTACAGGAGTGGAAAACTTTGCTATTTTGCCGAATCTAAAATTAGGCATCAGAACTTGCCGTTAGTAAGTAAAACTATTAGATATCTCCAATAATACCTTACCCTTAAGGGCTTGGTTTAAATAAAATTAATGACCAAAAAATTACCGAAAAATAAAGGTATAAAGCCTCTCCTTTTAAGGATAAAAAAAAAGAAAAAATTCTTTTAGTCAATCCTCTTCTTTATAGGAAGAGGTAATTATTAATTATTAATTCTTAATTATTAATTGTTGAAT
>JBCDJM010000243.1:0-11877 GCA_038747755.1 Cyanobacteria bacterium P01_H01_bin.35 | reverse complement strand
TGGTGTGCCTATGGTTGTCGTATCTCGCTGGTTTCCAGATAAGAAAGGGTTGGCTTTGGGATTAACCATTGTTGGCTTTGGACTTTCGCCCCTGATCACCGCTCCCTTAGCGAACCAATTAATCAGTGCCTATAGTGTTCGATCTACCTTACGCATTCTCGGTATCGCCTTTACAGCAATTATTCTAGCTATTTCCCTGACGATGAAGTTGCCTCCTAAAGACTGGCATCCTCAGCAGAATACCGGTGCTTCGACATCAAACTCAGCTCAGAGGGGACTCTCAATCTATCCTGGGAACTTGTTTAAGAGTCGCTCCTTTTATGGGTTGTGGGTTTGCTATGCTATAGGAACCCTAGTCGGTTTGAGTGCAATTGGCATTTCTAGTCCAGTTGGGGAAGAAATCATAGATATTAATCCAACGGTAGCTGCTAGTAGTGTGGCTTTATTTGCTCTGTTCAATGGGGTCAGTCGTCCGTTGTTTGGTTGGTTGAGCGATCGCTTCAAACCTCACTATATTGCCACCTTTTCTTATGTGCTGATCTTAATTGCCTGTATATTAATGGCTAATGCTCAAACGGGACAAGTGGCGACTTATCTGATTGCCTTCTGCCTGTTTTGGTTCTGTCTTGGGGGGTGGCTGGCTATGGCTCCAACCATTACATTGTCGTTTTTTAATCCTGACAACTATGCTCAAAACTACGGCATTGTCTTCACAGCTTATGGCGTTGGTGCTTTGATTGGCACACTGTTAACGGGCCGGATCAGAGATTTATTTGGAAGCTATAATTACGTCTTTTACCTGATGGCGTTTTTAGCCATTCTCGGTATCGTCATAGCCCAGGTGCTGCTGAAACGGGAAAGAGTGGGAGAAATCTAGCGATCGCCGATTTTGTCAGATGCGCTCTCGACAGCGTAATCGATTTTAAGGAGGATTTTTGTTAAGAATATAGTCTGGGCGATCGCTCTAACTTTTATCCACAGTTTTTTGATTTGGAATGGGATTAAATTCTCTAAAAGACTGGAACGGAGTTATATCAATCCTACTTAAGAAAACTTTAGCGAAAAATTCAGCGTTGCTGAGTAGTAATGATTTTTAGATTAAGTATCAACGAAAAACATAAGTTTTCCAATTTTACCTTCATCTACTGACCATTACATTTCAGCAACGCCAAATTAATTATTATAAAAATTGTCACGACCAATTTAGGCTTGCTATATATTTTATAATCTGTTGATAGCTCCCATCAATATTGACAGTTGTATTGTTGCGCTACTATAATAAAACTATTTATCTAAAAATCAGCTTATTTGACTAAATAATATTGTTATGAAAGCTTACATTAAGCTAGAGGGAGATGTTACAGCAGAGGATTCTTTTTATTTGAAAGAACTTGCTAATGACATAGAAAAAGAATGTGACTTATCTTTAGAAATTGAAAAAACAGAACCTCAACCTGGGGTGAGAGATGGTGGTTTAGCAATAGCAATAGCGATCGCCTCATTGGCGGTAGCTACTCTTCAAACTTTCATCTCTGTTGTACAATACTGGCAATCAAAAAAACCTAAGTATTCTTTGTCTGTGACTTTCCATAGTCTGAATCATAAAGAAACTTTATTGCTAGAAAGTTCTTCAACAGAAGAAATTAAAGAAATGATATCTCACCTAAAATCTCAATCTTTCCCAGAGTATGAATATGTTGAAGTTAAAATATCAAAACATCCCTAAAGAATAATGTCACAAGATTCACCAAAAAGAATTGCTTTAGTCTTAAATACTTTAACTAATGGAGAGCTAAAGGGAGGAAAGCGAGATGTTTCAAGAGTTTATTCTATTCTGACTAACCCAGAGCAGGGGATGTGTCTTCCTAATAAATCTACACCAATACATGATTGTGGAAATAGAGACGGCTTTGAAAAAGTTTTGAGGTCTACTCTCCAAAGTTGGGATATCAAAACTCAGTTAGTTTTCTACTTTTCAGGACATGGAGATATTCGTGGAAATAATCAATTTTGTCTAAAAATGGGGTTGGATAATTCAGAGTGGTATCCCTTCAAAAATTTAATGAATGAGTTAGAGTTAGCAGGAGTTAAACGTGCAATTATTATTCTTGATGCTTGCCATAGTGGAGCTGCTGTTGAAGGGAGTAGAAATTCAGATAATAATATTTTTAACTCTATAAAACAGGATGATATTCCTCAAGGAATTGCTATTATCGCTTCTTCTAGAAAGACTCAAACAAGTCAAGAATTATTAGATGGTTCATCTGGAGTATTCACAGATATTTTTTGCACTGGTATTGAAACAAGTCTTGATGAAAAAGGAACAAATGATGGAAAAATTTATGTTGAAGATATAGTTAGTTATATTGAAAACAAATTAAGTACAGAAGAAAAATACTCAACATTTACGCAACGTCCAGTTTTTTCTCTGGATAGAGCTGAGAAAAAAATTTGGATTGCTCAAGGGAAAAAGAGGGAATATTCTACTCAGGCCAATGTTAAATCAAGTCATTCTATTAGAACACCTGAAGAGCTACAAATTCTCTACGAACAAACTCACCCTAATCGACATCCTTGCCCACAAGCTACTATTGAAGATATAGATTTAGAGGTTTTAGAGAAATATGCAAATAAAGTCGAGCCAGAACTTTACAAGACAGCTAATTTAGAGGAAGTTCTATCGAAACTAAAGCTTTATTCCCCCATTCAAGATGGAGGCAGCAATGTGCTTCATAAATCTGCTGTTCTCTGCTTTCACAAAAGACCTGAAATGATATACCCCCAAGCTAGGTCTGTTTTTGTTTTTGGGAGACCCAGAGAATCCAATTTTGTTAGACAAGATATATTTGGTCCTTTAAGTTCTCAAGTTGAAGCTCTCGTGGAAAAAGTCAAAAAATATTCAGAAACTATATCATACATAGCAGAAGATGGACTTAGGAGAGAAGTAGAAGAAATCGATCTTCGAGTGGCGCGGGAACTGATTTCTAATGCTATTGCTCACAGAGATTACCAATTAACAGGAACAGTAAAAGTTACCATTACCTCAGAAGCACTTGAAGTTTACAGTCCAGGTAGATTCTCACCAGGGTTATCTTGGGAGAAGCTAATTGATGGTATAGCACCTGTATCAAATCCAGTTGATGAAGCTATTTCTTTGTATCTTTTAAACTTATTGGCATTTGAAGGAATTGGTCGTGGTTTTGATGTATTTAAGGAATACATAAAAGAGAACGGCTCTGATAGTATTCTTTGCAGAGAATTGCCAGGACCTACTACATATATCCGTGTTTTACGTCGTGCCAATAGAAGAACCATACCAGATAATAAGAATATAGTTAACCAATACAAGGAAAAGGTGCAGACCTCTATTTTAGAGGCATCATTACAATTTCTCCAAGAAATTTTTGATGAAGACCAAGATATCCTCAAAGTTTTTACTCTTAATAACTTAGAAGCTGAGGCAATTAAAGAACACTTTAAAACTGGTAGTCAACAGTTTGCAGAGCCTATCAATATGTATGTTACTGGACGCACTGGTGCAGGTAAAACTGCTTTAGGGAATAACTTTTTAATTGATTTTAAAATGTCTTCTACAGGCTTTCAAAATTGTACTAAAGAAATTGGTTACTTTAAACTAGCAAGCAATCTGGCCTACTATGATGAACCAGGAGCTTGTGATGATGTCTCACTAGAAAACCTCAATCGAGCATCATTATTAATGCCTCAAATTGAAGACCAATTTAACGAGCCACCAATTATACCTTTATCTGATTCTGACGAACTGGAAATTTTAGATTTTACACACTGTAAAACAAAGACAGATCGACCAGAAAAAAAATTTATACCTCTAACTGACTGGCAGTCTGAAAAAATCCAAAAAGATGTTGAACCTGATGTAATTATTTATGTTTTAGCCCCTCATGGAAAATTTTTGCAACCAGATCGTAAATATTTAGGAGAGTTACTACAAGCTTGGAAAAAACATAAGAAAAATCGCTGTATTGTAATTACTGCTCTCAATATATTTCGCAAAGAAAATGGTACTATCGTGCCAACTGAGCAAGAAATTACTTATGCTCGGACAGAAATTGCCAAAATTTATCGGATAGTTTATAAAGATAGCTCGATTCCTCCCATTGTAGATATTAATTCTAAGACTGGAGAGGGAATTCAAACACTAACAGAAGTAATTTGTCAAATATTACCCCCTGACAAAATTGGTAATATGCAGCAAGTTTTACAAGATGACTTGAAAGAATTTGCAGCACAGGAACGATTGAATCGTTATTACCATACACTCAGTTTAATTGCTGCGCGTTTATCAAGAGTACCAATTAATAAAACTGTTGATGGTTTAAACCTTTTTCAGACAGCAGCATCAGCCATTTGTGCTTATGGAGCGATGACTTTTAAGTCCCCTGAAGCAGTGGCTGATATTATGAATGAATTTGAAGCAATTACGCAGGAAATTGAACAAACCCAACAGTCACGGCAAAAGCCTATCACTGAGAAGCACGATATTAAAACTAAACAAGACATTACACAGGTTGTACCCGAAACAAAAGAGGAAGATGTTGTAACTACAAAATATCGACCAGTAAGTACAACTAAACCTGTTGAGGAGACTGTTTGGGTACAAGAAGCTGTTAAAGAAGAGGTATCAAGAACAGAATATGTGCCTTACGAGGAAGTTGAGGAAAAATGGCGAAAAGGATGGGGTGGTAAATTCAGAAATTGGATTAGTGGGCCAGAAAGAACAGTGGTAACCAAACAGAGGAAAGAAACTGTTACTGAAGACCAAATGGTTGTTAAACCTGTCGAGAAAAAAGTCACAAGAGAGCAACCTGTAACCGAATGGAAAGAGGAAACTGAAACCAGAAAAGAAACTCGTGTAGTAGGTTACAAAACTGAAAAAATAGGAGAAAAAGAAGTCGTTGTTGGACAAGAAGAAAAGGTTGTTGGAACTGAATATTTAATAGGTGGTTATTCAGTCATTGAATCCCTATTAACTATAGGGTTAAGTATGCCAATGCACTTTGGTAAAAATTTCTCACTAAATTTGTCATCAACTTTAGATAAGGCAGAGCTAAAGCTGCAACACAAACTTTCTCCGTTCAAGTCGCAAATTGAACAATTAGTGGAACTTCCAGATGGCGAACAAAAATTAGTAGCAATTCTGGAAAAAGCTCTACATAGTTAATAGTTAATTGAGTCTGGGCAGGAGGATAAATCTTCCTGTCCAAAAATTATAGTTAATCAATTTCTTTCATAAACTTAGTTTAATAAAAAAAAGGAGTAACAGTTGTGTTTTTTAGAATAAAAGAACCTTCAATTTCAGCAATTAGAGCCAAATTTATCCTGCAAAAATTACAAGAGTTACCAGCAACTAATAACACAATTAATATTTGTGCAACGGGAAGAACAGGTAGTGGTAAAACTACGTTAGGTAATCGTTTGATTGGTATAGATTATTTTATGCCATCCACAGGAATTCAAGATTGTACTGATGAAATAAATTTAATTGCTTTTCCTTCAGGAATTAAATATTTTGACACTCCTGGTGTTGGCAGTGATGAGACATTAGAAAACTATAATCGAGCAGCCTTAGGAGTTAAACAAGTGGAGTCTATTTTTTCTCCTATACAAACCTTAACTTTAGCTACATATAGTCAAGAAGGAAGAGGTAAAAATCTTGATAAAAAGCATTTTGACGTAGCTGATTTTAAAGGAGAACTTATTCCTGATTTGATTTTTTACATGATAGCAGCACATCAACAATTTTTAAATGCTGATTGTATTTATCTACGAGACTTGCTAGTTTGCTATCCCCACCAAGTCGTTTATGTTTTAAATATTTTTGCTGATAAAGAAACAGGAACTTTTTCCTATGCAACAGAACAAAACATTATTGATGTAGTTAGGAAAATTAAAAAAGTTCATCATCATGTTTTAGCTAGCAATCAACAACCAACTATTGTTCCTATTAATTGTTGGACAGGAGAAGGAATATCAGATTTATTAACCCAGTCTTATGAAATTTTAGGGAGTGAAAAAGGAAAGCAGTTTAAGCAACTCATTCAATATCAGCAACAAAATACTCCAGATGAATATGTCAATCAAGTCCAAAAAGAATTGCTAAAACTTTTTGCTTACGCTTGTTGTCAAAAACCAGAAGGAACTTACAGTTGTAATCAATCCTTGCATCAAAATTGTTATAGTTTATTACATTTTATTTCTGAATTAAGAAATAAATCTCAACAGCCATCTTATCAATTAGGGACTCGAATAAATACTTTAATTCAAGAAATTTTAGAAGCTCCTTTGCAGACTAGGGAGTTAGAAACAAATTCATTTTTTGATGATGTAGAGTCCCTCAACAATACTCTTACTACAATTCAATCTGGAATAGACTCTTTGAATGATAAAATTAACAATCATTTAACCCCCTACCAACAACAAGCACTTGAGTTTAGAGACCAGCAAGTAGAAAAAATTAAACAAGAAATAATTGCGCAATCTGAAATTATTAATAACTTGAAATCAGAATTAGAATATGATGTTAAGCAACGGGATATGATTCGGGAAGAAATTCAATCTATAAGCAATGATCTTGAAGAGCGAAGTAATAAAATTAATTCTCTAGTAGATGAGTACAACTCATTAAATAAAAATGTTAATAAACGCATTAGTAGATTTAACTATAGCTTAGAATCAGTTCAGTCTTTAGCAGTTAAAATAAATCAAAGAATGGATAACTATAACTCTCGAAGATCGAAACTAAATTCAAGAATAGCATCTTGGAATAGTTCTATGGAAAGACTTAATGCTAACCCCTATGCTAGAGTTAGTCAATCAACAATAGATTCCCTAAAAGCAGAAAGCAATTCTATCGATAGAGAAAGTTTATCTCTCAAATCAGAAGAAATTTCTTTACAACAAATGATTAAAGAGCGTGATAACAAAATTAGAGAAATTGAGATAGAAGAAATATCCCTGAATTTAGATATCTCTAAAAGAGATAAACTCAGAGACAAAATTGAAAGTAAGGAAAATTCTATTCAGAAAGTTCAGAGAAAAGGGATTTCTAAAGTTAATTTATTAGAAGACAAATCAAATGAGATTCAAGCTCAAATCAAAGAATATTCAAAAAAACGTAAATTAATTGAAGAATATGTAAATTTTTACCAAGAAATTCTTAATGAATTTGAGCAAGAATTTTCCGAAATTGAGCAAGAAGTAGAAGATAGAAGGCAGAACATAAATTCTGGTTTAGAGGCGATCGTATTACATCTTAGGGAATCCAATGAAGCTGAAGGGGTTAAACAAATTAAGGATTTCCAAAATCAAATAAATAATTGCTTAGAAGATATGAGAAAATTTAATGATGAAATAAGTGTTTGTCAAGAAAAACTCAAAAAATGCGTTAATAACTTAGCGATTAACAAATTAATTATGCAGTTGCTTATTGACTCTACTGTTCATCATTTTGATAATGTAGGTTCTTGTGAATATAAAGGAAGCAGTTATAACTATTTTGGTCAAAAAGCACTAATCTTGTTGTTAAGTTTGGCACACTTAAGTATTTCTGGAAAATCAATAGATATTGAGTACAAAGATTGGTCAATAAATTTTGCTAAAATTGTGAATAATATTAGTGGTTTTCCCAATATACAGGAACTCACTGAAAGAAGAGTTATTAGTATATTGGAAACTCAACTTAATTCACTTTTCTTTAGAGATTTTAATCAGATGTTAAGACAAGTAGCTATGTAATTAGTTTGTTACGGTTATGATACAGTGTCTCCCCAAAAAACTTAAAGTGACTGTTGATATTTCACCAAAAGTACAGGAATATAATCATAACCATCCACTCCAATAACTGGCAAAATTTCTGACCGTTTCCGATTTAAAATCTCATTAAAATCTTCTCCTAATTGACCCTTCAATACAACCATCAGCCCAGCGGTTTGTCGCCATTCATTAGCTCCAATTTGCTCTAAAAGATACATACCCAAACAACCTGCAAAAACAGCTTTCTCGAAATTTTGTAAATTATAGTAAGCCTGAGCAAGATAAGCCAAATTTAAACCTTGCAAATATAAATCTCCAGAATATTGAGCAGCTTGCCAACCCCCAGATAAATATAACAGCGCATCTTCCGGTTTTTCTAATACCATAAATGCAATTCCCAGACTACTAAAACAGAGAGACTTACTCTGACCATCCCCCAAATTTTCTGACAATTTTAAACCCTGTTGTAGATAATTAATCGCACTTTCATAAACCTCCGTTTCCATAACTTCTTGTTGTCTAGCTTGGAAAACTTCACTAAAACCAAAATTAGCTAAAGCATTAGCTTCACCTCTTTTATCACCTATTTGTCGGGAAAACATTAACGCTCTCTGACTATAGTTAATTGCCTCACCATAATCCTTCATCGCTACAGAAGTTCGACTCAAATGATTCAAATTAGCAATTTCACAGGATTTATCCTCCGTCTCTTGAGCAATTTCTAAAGCTTGTTTATGAAATTTAATCGCCTTTAAATATTGCCCTAAAGTCTGCTGAGAATAACCTAATAAAGTTAAAATTCTTCCCTTAGCTTGAGTACCTTGAATTCTTTGCAAAGGTTCATCTAAATAACTCAAAGCATTCTGTAAATATTCTCCAGAAAAAGAAGCAAAAATTCCACCATAAAGAGGAAAATATTCTCGTTGAGAAAAGGCACGAAGAATTTGCAATGTTACCTGAAAACAAGAATTATTTAAACTAGGTCTAGCCTGAAAACCATCAGCTAACTGACACCAAATAGCAGCAAAAGTCAAAAAGGTAGAAATAGATAATTTTGCTCCTACCTTAGCATCATAAATTAACTTATCAAACCATTCTACTAATCCTCTTTGTAAACATTGTAAAATTATTGCCAATTCAACTAGATCGCTCCCTTCAATACTAGCTTTGCCAGCAAATTCTACAATAGATTTTTCCAAAGCAATAGTATTAAATAAACCCTCTGAAAAAGAGCTATTTACTTGTTTTGACCATAACACCCACGGTCCCCTCTGTTCAGGAGTCCCACCAAACCCGATTTGGCCTTTACTTTGGTCATATATCCAACTTACTAAATAAGGTTGTAGTTGTTGCCAAGCTTTCAGACCTTGAGTAATACCAGTGGTAAACTGCTGCAAATCTTTTTTCAGGTCTGGGTCATTAGTTTGGAGTTGTTGGTCCTGTAAAGTTTGGCCAAGTTTTTGTATTTGGTTAAGGGTCAAAGGTTGTTTTTGATTGGGGTCAATAGCATTAAGTAAACTGGTAAGACGTTCTTTAGTTTCAGCATTAATAATTTGCTGTATAGAAGTAGCGATCGCCTCTTGAGTTTGATTTTGTTTTTCCCACCTTTCCCATTCTCCTTGAATAGTTTTTAATGCTCGTAAACGACGATTAGCTTTTGCTTGTTTTAACTCATCAGTTTCTGTATCTACCTGATTTTTAATAGTTTGGAAACGTTCATCAAAACAACGTTCAAATATTTCTCCTGTACCACTATTAATTTCTTTAACAAGCATTTGATATACCTGTTCTTTGGAACGAATTTTACCTTTAAGAGTAATTTCTATAATATGGTCAATGAGATTTAGATAGCGTTCTTGCCAAGAAATAGATTCTGTCATTTTAGTTATTAGTTATTCATTATTATCTTATAGTTGTCTTAATTATTAAATTCAAGGAATAAGTAATATTATGCCTGCATTATGTCTGCTTGAATAGTTATAATTAAAGTCTGTAAAATTGCTCTAACCCTATCTTGAGTTCGGGCTAAAGCCCTACTACAAACAAATTTTTTTTACCGAATAATTAAGGTTGAAAGCTTTCTATTTCAAAAGAAACAAGAAAATATTTTCCTTTTATTCAATCCAATCCGTTTTAGGCAGAGGTAATCACCAATTATCCATTATTGAACACCTATTATCCAGATATGATACCATGGCAAATATGCCTTAATAATAGAGTTTTTCTAAGGTTAAAACCATTATAAGTGAGGGATTGGGCGATACAAAAAAACTGACTTTATACCAGAATTTAGTATAATAAGGTAGTTGATTTAGGAGTATTATACCATGTATCAAAAGCAATACTTTTCTGAAAAAGAAGAGATAATTATTAATTGTTAATTATTCATTATTCATTAACTTAGAAATCTATGACTATAAACATCTTTTCAAACATTTCATTAACTATATCTTCCATATTATGTATATTTATAGCATTTGGGCCTTGGACAAATTCTTGTAAAGTAATTTTCTTATTCTTAAAATCTTTAACAAAATCACGCAAATTTTTCAAAGACATTACCTCAAACTCTGCTTGTTCTAACAAATCTTCCATCAAATCTTCTCCATTTTTCTTTGCTTTCCGATACTGTTTAACCATATTACCTTGAGGAGTATTTTTTACCTCTCGTAATTCAGCTTTAACTTGTTCATACTGTTGAGATAATAATTCAATTTCTTTGCCTAAACGTTCACATTCTTTTTCACTATCATTTTGCTGAAAAGTAACTTTTTCTTGATTTTTCTCCCGTTCAATTTCTAGTAACCTAGCCAGATCGCCACTTTGATAAGCAATATTAATTTCTTTCATTATTTCAGTGTAGAGAATACGAGTTTCATTGTCCGTCGCTTTATCAGGATGAAACTTATCGGCTAATTTTAAGAAAATTTTTCTTAAATCTCTACTCGGACGTGGTTGAGAAATATCTGGTTGTTCATGGAATTGATAGCCATTTTTATCATCATCATAATCTTCTTCAAAAAAGTCTTTTGAATATTCTGAATTATCTCTAACATCATCTTGAAAATTTGATGATTGAGAAAAATAGTCTGGCCTCAGAGAAATTCTCCCTGTTAATTGTAGAGTTCGATAGATATCTATAATTTCTTGCCTTTGACGTTTTCCTAAACGTTTCTTACTTAGAATTTTCTCAAAGAGACTATGAATTTCTCGATCCAAGGTATGAATTTTTTTATCAAAAGGTCTACTTTTATAAGACATTTCTTGACTCAATGTTTGTATTTGTTGACTTAGATTAGATAATTCAGTTTTTTTACGCTTGATTTGAGTCAGAAGTTTTTTGTGCTTTTCGTGAAGAAAATTCATTCTAGCATGAACAGAAGAAAATGATAGAGAATTTTCTTGAGATGGAGAATTATAGGTAGCTGTTTTTTTAGTTTTTCTTGGCATAATAAATTGTCTTGACAATTATTTTAGTAATAGAATCTTTTATAGTTTATCGTGATTTACTCAATGTGTCATCTTAGTCAGAATTAATCTCATATTCAAAGTAGTTGTATCCCATGTCTTTATAGAATATAAAAAGCTTAATATCCAACTTTTCTATTACAGAATTACCAAAACACTGATAATATCAAATCCGTTAGCATTGGTGTAATTAGATAAAGAGTGTAGGGAGTATCGGAAAGGTGGGATGTGTGGGGAGATGGGGAGATAAGCAAGTATATTTGGCGACTGAAGATGAAACATTTTTTTATAGCAGTCGAAGCAAAGGTTAGGATAGTTATAAATCCTGAAACCATGTGATAGTCTAGTTTTCCCTGTTCCCTGTTCCCTATTCCCTTTTCAAGTAGCGCTATATACTGAATTAAGAGGATTTGATATAATATTCGTCGCCAAAATTTATCAATTTAGTATTATACCAATTCCCATGCATTAATGCTATACTTGATTAAAACTTCAGTTATTAAGTAATTACTTTATTAGAATAAGTTTTTTGCTGATTTAAGGCAATTTAATGTTGATTATTCTGATTTTTTACTTCTCCCGTACGGACGTTGCTTGAGCATTAATGCGTTTTCCGTT